>NZ_JBLHYX010000001.1:0-354023 GCF_047631075.1 Limimaricola cinnabarinus | reverse complement strand
CAGCGCGGCGTTGTAGGCGGACCAGTTCGTCGTGCGGTAGCGGGCAGGCATGGGCTTCGTCATACCGCCCATCTAAGCGACCGCTGCGCTATGTGAACCGTCAGCCGCAGAGTTCTGCAACAACGCCATAGCTCAGCTAAAAGTGAACGATCTATTATGCTAAGAACACTTCGAATGACCGCAGCTCCCGCAAGTCATGCAGCCTTCAACCATGCGCAGCTCGAAGCTGCCGCAGGAGGGGCAGGCCTTCCCGCGGGGGGCGTCGAGGTTGACGACCTGTTGCTGTGGGTCCTCCTTGAGGCCCTGCCCCTCGCCCGCGAGGAAGCCGGTGGAGATCATGTGCTTCTCGATCACGCCGCCAATCGCCGCAAGGATCGAGGGCACGTACTTGCCCTTGATCCAGGCACCGCCGCGCGGGTCGAACACGGCCTTCAACTCCTCGACCACGAAGGACACGTCGCCGCCACGCCGGAACACCGCCGAGACCATCCGGGTCAGCGCCACGGTCCAGGCGAAATGCTCCATGTTCTTGGAGTTGATGAACACCTCGAAGGGCCGTCGGTGGCCGCCGACGACGAGGTCGTTGACGGTGATATAGATCGCGTGCTCGCTGTCGGGCCATTTCAGCTTGTAGGTCGCGCCCTCAAGTTCGGCGGGACGGTCGAGCGGCTCTGACATGTAGATCACCTCGCCGCCGGTCGATTCCTTGGGCGCGTCCTTGGCCTCGGGTGCCTTGGCCGGCTCGGAGACCGACAGCACCGAGCCGGTGATGTCGTTGGGGCGATAGGTGGTGCAGCCTTTGCAGCCCGTCTCGTAGGCTTCCATGTAGACGTCCTTGAACGCCTCGAATGAAATGTCTTCGGGGCAGTTGATCGTCTTGGAGATCGAGCTGTCGATCCACTTCTGCGCCGCCGCCTGCATCTTCACATGGTCCATCGGGGCCAGCGTCTGGGCGTTGACGAAGTAGTCGGGCAATTCTGCGTCTCCGAACTTCTCGCGCCAGGCCTGCACGGCGTAGTCGACGACCTCCTCCTCGGTGCGCGAGCCATCCTTCTGGAGCACCTTGCGAGTGTAGGCATAGGCAAACACCGGCTCGATCCCCGACGACACGTTGCCCGCGTAGAGCGAGATGGTGCCGGTCGGCGCGATCGAGGTCAGCAGCGCGTTGCGGATGCCGTGCTTGGCGATCGCGTCGCGCACATCCTTGTCCATCTGCATCATGTTGCCGGTGGCGAGGTACTTCTTGGCGTCGAAGAGCGGGAACGCGCCCTTCTCCTTCGCGAGAGCGACGGAGGCGAGATAGGAGGCGCGCGCGATGCGCTTCATCCAGGCCTCGGTCTGCGCCGCCGCCTCGTCCGATCCGTAGCGCAGCCCCACCATCAGGAGCGCGTCGGCAAGGCCTGTGACGCCGAGGCCGATGCGGCGCTTGTTGCGGGCCTCCTCGGCCTGCGCGGGCAGTGGGAAGTTCGAGGCATCGACGACATTGTCCATCATCCGCACCGCGAGAGCCACGAGATCGTCGAGTTCGGCCTCGTCGAGCTTGGCACCCGCCTCGAATTCGTTCTTCACCAGCTTGGCGAGGTTGATCGACCCCAACAGGCAGGCGCCATAGGGCGGCAACGGCTGCTCGCCGCAGGGGTTGGTGGCCGAGATGTTTTCGCAATAGCCGAGATTGTTCATCTGGTTGATGCGGTCGATGAAGATCACACCCGGCTCAGCCTGCTCGTAGGTCGACTTCATGATCGCGTTCCACAGATCGCGCGCCTGCACGGTCTTGTAGACCTTGTCCTTGAAGACGAGGTCCCAGGAGCCGTCGGCCTTCACGGCCTCCATGAACGGGTCGGTGACGAGAACCGACATGTTGAACATGCGCAGCCGGGCCGGGTCGGATTTCGCGGTGATGAAGGCCTCGACGTCGGGGTGGTCGCAGCGCATCGTCGCCATCATCGCGCCGCGGCGGCTCCCTGCCGACATGATGGTGCGGCACATCGCGTCCCAGACATCCATGAAGGACAAGGGGCCCGACGCGTCGGCGGCCACGCCCTTCACCTCGGCGCCGCGCGGCCGGATGGTCGAGAAGTCGTAGCCGATGCCGCCGCCCTGCTGCATCGTCAGCGCGGCTTCCTTGAGCATGTCGAAGATGCCCGACATCGAATCGGGCACGGTGCCCATCACGAAGCAGTTGAACAGCGTCACCGCGCGCGCGGTCCCCGCCCCGGCGGTGATCCGGCCAGCAGGCAGGTAGCGGAAATTCTCGAGTGCGCCATAGAACTTTTCTTCCCAATGCGCCGGGTCCTTCTCGGGGACCGCCAGCGCGCGGGCGATGCGGCGCCAGCTATCTTCGACCGATGCGTCGATCGGCGTGCCGTCGCTTTCCTTGAAGCGATACTTCATGTCCCAGATCTGCTCGGCGATCGGCGCGGAAAAACGGGTCATGAGGGCGGTCCTTCGGCTTTGAAACGTATTGGAAATTCATGGGGGACTCAGGTCCCGACGGTGACCTTGGATATAGAGTATCATAGCACGTCTCAAGCTACAGATTGTGTTTGACACAGCCTTATCCACAAGAAATTGCGGTTTTGCCACAACACGAAATCGCGACTTGCGGGCCCCCGCATCGCCTCCTAAGTCCTGAACCATGCCCTTGCACCTCATCAAGCTCTCGGTCGGAACCGACGACGTCTCCGATCTCGCCGCGTGGCAGGCCGATCGGCGCGGACAAGGCCCGGACGGGCTGCCGCGCCATGTCACCCGCATGTGGCCCAAGCGCACCGATGAGGTACTGGACGAGGGATCGATCTACTGGGTGATCAAGGGCGTGATCCTGTGCCGTCAGCGGGTGATCCGCTTCGACGAGTTGGATCGCGGCGACGGCATCCGCCGCTGCGCCATCGTCTGCGAGCCGGATCTCAAGCGCGTCGCGGCAACGCCCAAGCGGGCGTTTCAAGGTTGGCGTTATCTCAAGCCCGAGGATGCGCCGCGCGACCTCGCGCCAGGGCGCGAAGCCGAGGAGCCGCTGCCGCCCGCGCTGCAGGCCGCGCTAGCCGAGATCGGGGTGCTCTAGAGCCCGAGCTTGTCCTCGAGCGCATCGAGCGTGACGCGGTGCCGGTCCGACCAGTCGGCGTTGCTCGACCGGAACAGCGTCGCTTGGCTCGAATGGATCATCCCGTCGGAAAGGATCTTGAGCCCGTTGGCGCGCAGCGTCTCGCCGGTGGAGGTGATGTCCGAGATCGCCTCAGCGGTCTCGTTCCTGACAACGCCCTCGGTCGCACCCTGACTGTCGGCGAGCTGGTAGTCGGCAACGCCCTGCTCGCGCAGGAACTCGCGCGTCAGGCGGTGATACTTGGTGGCGATGCGCAGCCGGAAGCCATGGTTTCGGCGGAACGCGGCGGCCACGGCGTCGAGATCGTCGAGCGTGTCCACATCGACCCAGGATTGCGGCACGGCGATCACCAGATCCGCCCCGCCGAAACCCATATGCGCCAGCTCGCGCAGCCGCAAATCCCAGCCCGCGACCTTCTCGCGCACGAGATCCGAGCCGGTGACGCCCAGATGCAGGCGTCCCGCCGCCAATTCGCGCGGGATTTCTCCGGCGGAGAGCAGGGCCAGTTCGACGCCGTCGATCCCCTCGACCACGCCCGCATATTCGCGGTCGTTGCCGTTCTTGCGAAGCACCAGTCCGCGTGCGCCGAACCAGTCGAAGGTCTTTTCCATGAGCCGCCCCTTGGACGGCACGCCGAGACGGATCGTCATGCCCGGCCCTCCCTGATCTGGACCACGAGCTCGGGGCGGATCACCCCGCCCACGGCCGGCACCGCGCGCCCCTGCCCGAGCTGCCGGGTCAGCGCATCGTAGCGCCCGCCGGTCGCCACGGGCGGCAGGTCGGCGCGGGTGGGCGACTGGAACCCGAAGACGAAGCCGTCGTAATATTCGAGCGTGGTGCGCCCGAAGCTGCCTTCGAAGGGCAGAGACTGTACATCGACGCCGCGCGCCGACATCGCGTCGAGACGACGGGTGAGCCCGGTGACGGCATCGCCGATGGCGGGCATGTCGACGGCGATATCGCGCAGGCTCGACAGCACGTTGGGCGCGGTCTCGCGCAGATCGAGGATCATGTCGATCAGCTCCATCTCCTCCTCGGAAATGGGCGGCGTCCGGGCCTCATCGCGCAGGGTGGCGATGCGCGTCTCGATCTCAATCCGCGTGCGAAGGCCCAACACCGGCCCCACGCCCTCGAACGGATCGTCGGCGGCCAGAAGCGCCTTGCGCTGCGCGGGCAGCGGCGTGCGCGCGCCATAGCGGTCGAGCAACGCACGGAATCGGCGCGGCCGCCAGACATGGCGCAAAAGTGCCCCCTTGCGCGCCTCCGAAGTCCTGAGCCCCCGAACGGCCGCCATCAGGATGCCGATATCCCCGGTCGAGGGCCACAGATCGAGACCCTCCAGCGCATCCGCGATGGTGGCGAAGACCTCGGCATCGGCCTGTGCCGGATCGCCGCCGAAGATCTCGAAGCCAGCTTGCAGGAACTCGATCGGTCGGTCCGGATCGGTCTCTTGCCGCCGGAATACCTCGCCCGCGTAGCAGTAGCGGGCGGGATCGCCCCCCTCATCCATATGCGCGCGCACCACCGGCACCGTGAAGTCCGGGCGCAGCATCATCTCGCCGCGTAGCGGATCGGCGGTGACATAGGCGCGGCCGCGGATGTCCTCGCCATAAAGATCGAGCAGCACGTCGGCGGGCTGCAGGATCGAAGTGTCGACCGGCTGCGCGCCGAGGCCTTCGAAGATCGCCGAAAGCCGCGCCGCCTCGGTGCGCACCTCCGGGCCCATGGGACCGGGCATCATGAGGATTGGCTTTCGAGCATCGCGCGAACCCGCTCGACCAACTCATGGCGCGGCACCTCGATCTGGGAGGGGCGATCCTTCCACTCCTCGAGGGTCGCGTCCTTGGCGATCTGCGCGCCGAGGATCAGGTCCTTGATCTGCACCACGCCGCGATCCTTCTCGTCGCCGCCTTCGATCAGCGCCACCGGGCTGCCGCGCCGGTCGGCGTATTTCATCTGGTTGCCGAAGTTCTTGGGGTTGCCGAGATAGACCTCGGCGCGGATGCCTGCCACGCGCAGTTCGGAGGCCATCGCCTGGTAATCGGCCATGCGGTCGCGATCCATCACGGTGACGACCACCGGCCCCTGCGCCTCGGCCTCGCCCCGCCCCTTGGCAGCCAGTGCGGCGAGCAGTCGGTCGACGCCGATCGAGACGCCGGTGGCGGGCACGGCCTGCCCGGTAAAGCGCTTGACCAGATCGTCGTAGCGCCCGCCCCCGGCAACCGAGCCGAACTGCCGCGCACGGCCCTTCTCGTCGAGGATCTCGAAAGTCAGCTCGGCCTCGAACACCGGGCCGGTGTAGTAGCCCAAGCCCCGCACCACCGAGGGGTCGATGACGACGCGATCGGGTCCCATGCCCTGTGCATCGAGCAGCCCGGCGATGGTCTCCAACTCGTCCACGCCCTCACTGCCCATGGCCGAGGGGCCGACCAGTTCGCGCAGCCGCGCCAGCGTTTCCTCCGCCGTGTCGCGCCTTGCCTCCATGAAGCCCATGACCACCTCGGCCTGCTCGGGTCCCAGCCCCGCGCCCTTGGTGAAATCGCCCGACTCGTCCTTGCGGCCTTCGCCCAGCAGCATCCGCACGCCGTCCGTGCCCAGCCGATCAAGCTTGTCGATGGCGCGCAGCACGATGCCACGCTCGGCCGCGAACTTCTCCGGATCGGACGGGTCCAGCACGCCCGCCACCTCCATCACGCCGTTGAGGACCTTGCGGTTGTTCACGCGCACGATGTAGTCGCCGCGCGAAATGCCCACCGCTTCCAGCGTGTCGGCGAGCATGGCGCAGATCTCGGCGTCGGCGGCCACCGAGGGCGCGCCCACCGTGTCGGCATCGCACTGATAGAATTGCCGAAACCGACCCGGGCCGGGCTTCTCGTTGCGCCAAACCGGACCCATCGCATAGCGGCGATAGGGCGTGGGCAGGTCGTTGCGGTGCTGGGCATAGACTCGCGCCAGCGGCGCGGTCAGGTCATAGCGCAGCGCCAGCCAATCGCCGGGCTTCGATCCTTCGACATCCTCCTGCCAAGCAAACACGCCCTCGTTGGGACGGTCCACGTCGGGCAGGAACTTGCCCAGCGCCTCGACCGTCTCGACACCGCTGGTCTCCAGCGCGTCGAAGCCATAGGCGTGATAGACGTCGGCGATCCGGCGCAGCATCGCGGCGCGCGCGGTGACCTCGGCGCCGAAATAGTCGCGAAACCCCTTCGGCGTCTCGGCGCGGGGGCGGCGGATCTTGTCCTTGGCCATGGATCGTCCTTTCGAGGAGCGGAGTCGCGCGGGGGCTTAGCCTGCAGCGCCCGCGGGGGCAACCTCCGGGCTTGAAACCCGGGCCGCGCTGATGTGTTTAGGAGGCATGAGCACACAGATCGACATCGAAGAAAAGCTGAGCCACCTGATCCGCACCGTCGACGACCTGTCCGACGTCGTGGCGCGGCAGGAGCGCGAGATCGCGGTGCTGACCCGTCAGGTGATGCGCCTGACCGAGCGCGCCGAGGCCGACGCCGAAGGCAGCGTCACGCTGACCGATCAGCGCCCGCCGCACTACTAGTAGGGCTCAGCTCTCGACCCCGAGCGCCAGCGCGCGCCCGTCATGCAGCAGCATGTCGGCATGACGCCCGCTTGCTCCGAAGGCGGCATAGGCGGTGAGGAAGGTGGTATTGCGCGCCAGCTTCGGCGCGGCGCTGCCGCAGGGCTGGCCTTCGGGCACGCCGCAGATCTGGCCCTTCACCTCCTCATAGGCAGCGCCTACCGTGTCGTGCAGCATGCCCGAGCCATAGGCCAGTGTTTCATGCGTGCCGATATCACCGAACAGAGCGAGCGCGGCGGTGAACTGCCGTGCGCAGCCATCGTCGAAGCCGGTGAGGTATTGCGTGCGCTGCCCCGTCGAGGCGGCGGCGGTGTCATAGAGGGTAAAGCCCGATTGCGTGGCGACCGGCGTGCCCAGCGCCGTTTTCGACAGGCCGCAGACCGTAGCGATTTCGCCGAAAGGCAAGGACGCGCCCGGCGCGATCTCGCGGCTGTCGGGCATAGGGCCGGAAAAGCTGGCGCTGCCGCCACCGCCGGAACCGGCCTCGCAGGCCGCGAGGGCGATCAGGGTGCAAAGGGCATGGGCGGGGCGCATGGCGGTCTCCTGTTGGGGCCTTGCACGGTTCTAGCACGCGCCCCCCTCGCGTCCATCGCGCAGGCGGCGCGGCGCTCAGACCTCCTCGACTTCGACCACGCCCGGCAGCGAGCGCAGCGCCCCTTTGATCTGTGGCGTCACCGGCCAGTCGGCGCCGCAGTCGATCTCGACCTCGCCGGGCAGCCCCGCGCCCATCAGGCAGATGCTGATCGGCCCACGCGCGATGCGCTGGCCTTTCGGCACCTCGCGCCCCGCCCGTTCGAGCACGCCCGCCAGGAGGGTGATCGCATCCGGTGCGTCGAGGAACACACGCAGGCCCGAGCCGCCCGCATCCGCCACAACGCCTTCGATCGGCGCGACCGAACGACCCAAGAGCTTGAGCTGGTCGCTCTCCATCGTCGCCTCGACCTGCACCACGACTTGGCTGCCGGTCTCCAGATGCTCGCGCGCCACTTCCAGCGTGTCCGAGAACATCGTCACCTCGAACTGCCCTGTCGGGTCCGAAAGCTGCACGAAGGCAAAGCGGTTGCCCCGCGCCGACTTGCGCTCCTGCCGGCCTGCGACGGTGCCCGCCATCTTGCCGACGAAGGCGCCCCGCGCCGCCGCCTGTTCCAGCACCTCGTCGAGCGTCATCACGCCCTTACGCTTGAGCGGCGCGAGATAGTCGTCGAGCGGATGACCCGAAAGGTAGAAGCCGACCGCCTTGAACTCCTCGGCCAGTCGTTCGGCCGGAAGCCAGTCGGTGACCTGAGGCATGCGCGGCTCGGGTAGGTCCTCGCCTGCCTCACCGAAGAGCGAGACCTGTGCGCTGGCCTTCTGCTCGTGGATCGCGGCCGAATAGGCGACCAGTGCGTCGAGCCCCGAGAACACCCGCCGCCGGTTGCGATCGAGCGCGTCGAAAGCCCCGGCGCGGGCCAGCATTTCCAGAGGCCGTTTGCCCACTTTTTTGAGATCGACGCGTCTTGCGAGGTCGTAGAGCGTGGCGAATTGCTTTTCGCCTCTGCCTTCGACGATCAACCGCATCGCTTCGACACCGACATTCTTGAGCGCGCCCAGCGCGTAGACCAGCTTGCCGTCCATCACATCGAAGGTTGCTTGGCTGCGGTTGACGCAAGGAGGCGTCCATTCGAGCGACAGGCCCTTGCGGACCTCTTGGAAGTAGATCGCGAGCTTGTCGGTGAGATGGATGTCGCAGTTCATGACACCGGCCATGAACTCCACCGGATGGTTCGCCTTGAGCCACGCCGTCTGGTAACTGACCACGGCATAGGCGGCGGCGTGGCTCTTGTTGAAGCCGTAATTGGCGAACTTCTCCAGAAGGTCGAAGACCTCCATCGCCTTCTTCTTGTCGACCCCGTTCTTCATCGCGCCGTCGACGAATTTGGGGCGTTCCTTGGCCATCTCCTCGGCGATCTTCTTGCCCATGGCGCGGCGCAAGAGGTCGGCACCGCCAAGGCTGTAGCCCGCCATGACCTGCGCGATCTGCATCACCTGTTCCTGATAGACGATGATGCCCTGCGTCTCGGCGAGGATGTCGTCGATCGATGGATGGATCGAGGTGATCTCGCGCAGCCCATTCTTGACCTCGCAATAGACCGGGATGTTCTCCATGGGCCCCGGACGATAGAGCGCCACCAGCGCCACGATGTCCTCGATGCAGGTGGGCTTCATGCGCTTGAGCGCATCCATCATGCCCGAGGATTCCACTTGGAACACTGCGACCGTCTTGGCGCGGGCATAGAGCTTGTAGGTCTTCTCGTCGTCGAGCGGGATCAGGTTGATCTGGTTCTCGGCTCCCTCGGGCGGCTGGTACAGATCGCTCCCGTCCTCGGCCACGTGCAGCGGACGCCCCGATTTCAGGATCAGGTCCATGGCGTTCTGGATCACGGTGAGGGTCTTGAGGCCGAGGAAATCGAACTTCACCAGACCCGCCTGTTCGACCCATTTCATGTTGAACTGGGTGGCGGGCATGTCCGAGCGCGGATCGCGGTAGAGCGGCACCAGCGCGTCGAGCGGCCGGTCGCCGATGACGACGCCCGCGGCGTGGGTCGAGGCGTTGCGATAGAGCCCCTCGACCTGCTGCGCGTAGGTCAAAAGGCGGTTCACCACCTCCTCGTTCTTGGCCTCCTCGCGAAGCCGCGGCTCGTCGGCCAGCGCCTTCTCGATCGAGACCGGCTTCACGCCTTCCACCGGGATCATCTTCGACAGCCGGTCGACCTGGCCATAGGGCATCTGCAGCACCCGGCCCACGTCGCGCACCGCCGCCTTGGACAAGAGCGCGCCGAAGGTAATGATCTGGCCCACCTTCTCGCGGCCGTACTTCTCCTGCACGTAGCGGATCACTTCCTCGCGGCGATCCATGCAGAAGTCGATGTCGAAGTCGGGCATCGAGACCCGCTCGGGGTTGAGAAAACGTTCGAACAGCAGGCTGTAGCGCAGCGGGTCGAGGTCGGTGATGGTCAGCGCGTAGGCCACGAGAGAGCCCGCGCCCGAGCCCCGGCCCGGCCCCACCGGGATGTCGTGGTCCTTGGCCCATTTGATGAAGTCGGCGACGATCAGGAAATAGCCGGGAAAGCCCATCCCCTCGATGATCCCGAGCTCGAATTCGAGCCGCGCCTCGTACTCCTCGACGGTGACGGCATGCGGGATCACGGCGAGGCGATCCCTCAGCCCCTCCTGGGCCTGCCTGCGCAGTTCGACCACCTCGTCATCGGCGAATTTCGGCAGGATCGGCGCGCGCTTGTAGGTCTTGAAAGCGCAGCGGCGCGCGATCTCGACAGTGTTCTCGAGCGCCTCGGGCAGGTCGGCGAACAGCGTTGCCATCTCCTGCGGGCTCTTGAAGTAGTGCTGCGCGGTGAGCCTGCGGCGCGGCTCCTGCTGGTCGACATAGGCGCCCTGCGCGATGCAGATCAGGGCGTCATGCGCCTCGTATATCTCGGGCTTGGGGAAATAGACGTCGTTGGTCGCGACCAGCGGCAGGTCCATCGCATAAGCCATCTCGACATGGCCGCGCTCGGAAAGCTTCTCGGCCTCGGGCAGACCGTCCTCGCCCGGATGACGCTGCAGCTCGACATAGAGCCGGTCTGGGAAGGCGGCCTTCAGCCGCGCCATCAGCGCCTCGGCCTTGGGCCGCTGACCCTGCCGCAAGAGCCGACCCACCGGCCCGTCCGGGCCGCCGGTCAGGCAGATCAGACCGCCCGACAGGGCCTCGATCTCTTCCGCCGAGACCTGCGGAAGCTGCCCGTCGCTTTTGAGATAGAGACAGGAGTTCAGCTTCATCAGGTTCATGTAGCCGGCTTCGGTCTGCGCCAGCAGCACGATGGGCGCGGGCATCTCGGGACGCTTGCCCGGCTCGGGCGGCAGGTAGCATAGATCGACCTGACAGCCGACGATCGGCTGGACCCCCGATTTCGCCGCCCCTTCGGAAAACTCCAGCGCGGCGAACATGTTGTTGGTGTCGGTGATGGCCACGGCGGGCATCTCGGCCTTCGCGGCGAGGCCCGGCAGCTTTTTCACGGGAATCGCGCCTTCGAGCAGCGAATGCTCGGTATGGACGCGCAGATGTATGAATCGGGGATCGGCCATGGGGAGGGTTCTACGCGCCACGGACAGGCACGGGAAGCAGGCGGTGACCTGCCGCCTCGTCAAGGCCCGCGATTGTGATGTCGGGCGCACGCATGAGCCGTCGCCCCATCCGCACCGCCGCGCCGCCGGAACGGGCAGACCGGGGCCTCCCCTCCCGTTTCGCGGGCAAATGGGCAGAAATCCTCCGCAGAACAGGGGTTCTGCCGCAACGGCAGGCACGCGAGGCTTGCCAAGCGCGCATGGCATCGGCTTTCATGAGCTTTACACGAGGGCCGCCCGGTCTACGCCGCATCGACCGGGCCTCGCGGCTCATGACCTATCCGGTAAGGCGGCGGATCTAGCGATGACCGATATCGCGTTTCTTCTCAACGGAGAGACGGTACGTGCAGGCGGAGCGCCAACGCATAGCCTGCTCGATTACCTGCGTGAACAAAAGGGCCTAACCGGCACCAAGGAGGGCTGCAACGAAGGCGATTGCGGCGCCTGCACGGTGATCGTCACCGATCCCGAGGGGGGGCTGCGCGCGCTCAACGCCTGCATCCTGTTTCTGCCGCAGCTCGCGGGCCGCGCCGTGCGCACGGTCGAGGGACTGGCCGAGGGTGGCGCGCTGCATCCCGTCCAACAGGCGATGGTCGAGCATCACGGTAGCCAGTGCGGTTTCTGCACGCCGGGCTTCGTGATGTCGATGGCCGCCGCCCACGCCCAAGGCCGCACCGATCATGACGACCAACTCGCGGGCAATTTGTGCCGCTGCACCGGCTATGCTCCGATCATCCGCGCGGCCGAAGCCAGCGAGGGCGCGCCCCTGCCCGCATGGATCGAGAGCGACCGCGAGAAGTTGAAGGCGCTCACTCCCCCCGCCGCTGGCGGCGAGGCGGCCCGAAGTGCGGATGCCGCATCCGCCCCCGCCGGTGGTCGCGCGCCCTATGAGCCCGAGGCGAACCAAGGATCGGACGCGGTGCTGACCGAAGCGCCGGGCTTCATACCCGAGACCGCCGACGAGTTGGCCGCGTGGTATCTCGACCACCCCGACGCGACGCTGATCGCCGGGGCCACTGATGTCGCGCTTTGGGTCACCAAGGGGCTGCGCGCCTTGCCGGAAACCGCTTTCCTCAACCGCTGCGAGGATCTCAAGACCATCGAGACCGGCGATGGCCGCATCCGCTTCGGCGCGAGTGTGACAATGACGCGGATGATGGAGGCGCTGGCCGCGTCCTATCCCTCCTATGCCGAGATGGTGCGCCGCTACGGCTCGGTGCAGGTGCGCAATGCCGCCACGATCGGCGGCAGCCTCGCCAACGGCTCGCCCATCGGCGACAACGCGCCCGCACTGATCGCGCTGGGCGCCACGATCCACCTGCGCCGCGGCGACGCGCGCCGCGAAATGCCGCTGGAGGAGTTCTTCATCGACTACGGCAAGCAGGACCGCCAGCCCGGCGAATTCGTTGAGGCGGTGAGCCTGCCCGAATCCAGCGACAGCTTCCGCGTCTACAAGATCTCCAAGCGCTTCGATCAGGACATCTCTGCCGTCTGCGCCGCTTTTGACGTGACCGTCGAGGGCGGCATCGTCACCGCCCTGCGCACCGGCTTTGGCGGCATGGCCGCGACGCCCAAGCGCGCGTGCGCCTTCGAGGCCGCGCTCATCGGCAAGTCATGGAGCATGGCCAGCGTCGAGGCGGCGCTGCCCGCGCTGGCGCAGGACTTTACGCCGCTGTCGGACATGCGGGCCTCGGCCGCTTACCGGCTGGAGGTGGTACAAGGCCTTGTGCGGCGCTACTTCGCAGAACTGTCCGGACAGAGAACCAGCGTGCTGGAGGTGCGGGCATGAGCGTTGGCAAACCCCTCCCGCATGACAGTGCGGTGCTGCACGTCACTGGACAGGCGCGCTATATTGACGACATCCCGGCCCCCGCCCACGCGCTGCACCTCGCCTTCGGGCTGTCGCGCATCGCGCGGGGGCGCATCGTGTCGATGAACATCGACAAGGTACGCGCCGCCCCGGGTGTCGCCCTCGTGCTGACGGCAGACGATCTCGACCGCCCCGCCGACTGCTCGCCCAGCGCGCATGACGAACCGCTGCTCTCCGACGGCTCGGTCCACTATATCGGCCAGCAGCTCTTTCTCGTCGCCGCGACCAGCCATCTCGCCGCGCGCAAGGCGGCCAAGCTGGCCGAGGTCGAATACGAGGACGAAGAGCCGATCCTCACGGTCGAACAGGCGCTCGCCGCCAATTCGCGCTTCGAGGACGGGCCGCGTGTCTGGACCAAGGGCGACGCGGAAGCCGCCATCTCAAACGCGCCGCGCCGGCTCAAAGGCCGGATCGAGATGGGCGGGCAAGAGCACTTTTACCTCGAAGGCATGGCCGCGATGGCGCAGCCGCAAGAGGACGGCATGACCGTCCACTCCTCGACCCAGCACCCGACCGAGATCCAGCACAAGGTGGCCGACGCGCTCGGCCTGCCGATGTCGGCGGTCAAGGTCGAGTGTCGCCGCATGGGTGGTGGCTTCGGCGGCAAGGAAAGCCAAGGCAACGCGCTCGCCGTGGCCTGCGCCATCGTCGCGTCCAAGACCGGCCGCGCCTGCCGGATGCGCTATGATCGCGACGACGACATGACCATCACCGGCAAGCGGCATGATTTCCGCGTCGATTACAAGGTGGGCTACGACGAGCAAGGCCGGGTGCTGGGCATCGATTTCACCCATTACACCCGCTGCGGCTGGTCGCTCGACCTGTCGCTGCCGGTGGCCGACCGGGCGATGCTGCATTCCGACAACGCCTATCTGCTCGACGCCGTGCGGATCACCTCGCACCGGCTCAAGACCAACACCCAATCCGCCACCGCCTTCCGCGGTTTCGGCGGACCGCAGGGCGTGCTGGGCATCGAACGGGTGATGGACGAGGTGGCGTATGAGTTGGGCCTCGACCCGGTCGAGGTGCGACAGCGCAACTACTACCGCGCGGCCTCCGATCTGAACGAGGCGCCGCAGCACCACGACGACCCGACCCCCGCCCTGCCTGCCGATGGCGACACAGATCTCGCCTCGCGCGGGGCACAGGCGCAGTTGCCCGCGAGCGATGCCAAGCCAGAGAAGGGCGGCAACACCACGCCCTACGGCATGAAAGTCACCGACTTCATCCTCCATGAGATGACCGAGCGGCTGCTGGAGACCTCGGACTACAAGGCTCGCCGCGTCGCCATCGCCCAGTGGAACGCCGAGAACCCGATCCTCAAGCGAGGCATCGCCTTTTCGCCGGTGAAGTTCGGGATCAGCTTCACGCTGACCCATCTCAATCAGGCGGGTGCCTTGGTGCATGTCTACCAAGACGGCTCGATCCACCTGAACCATGGCGGCACCGAGATGGGACAGGGGCTGTTTCGCAAGGTGGCGCAGGTCGCGGCCTCGCGCTTCGGCGTTTCGCCCGAGCGGGTGCGAATCACCGCGACCGACACCCACAAGGTGCCCAACACCTCGGCCACCGCCGCCTCGTCGGGCTCCGACCTCAATGGCATGGCCGCGCAGAACGCCTGCGACACGATCCGGACCCGCATCGCCGAGTTCCTCGCAGGGCTGCACCAGTGCAGCGCCTCCGAAGTGCGCTTTGCCGACGATCAGGTGCATGTGGGCGGCGAGACGCTTAGCTTCGAGCAGGCGGTCAAGCTCGCCTACGAGGCGCGGGTTAGCCTCTCGGCTACAGGCTTCTACAAGACGCCGGACCTCCAGTGGGACCGCATCAAGGGTCAGGGCCGGCCTTTCTTCTATTTTGCCAACGGCACCGCCGTGACCGAGGTGGCGATCGACACGCTCACCGGCGAGAACCGGATCCTGCGGACCGACATCCTGCACGATGCAGGTCACTCGCTGAACCCGGCGCTCGACCGCGGCCAGATCGAGGGCGGCTACGTGCAGGGCGCGGGCTGGCTGACCACCGAGGAGCTGGTCTGGGACGACAAGGGCGCGCTCAGGACGCACGCGCCTTCGACCTACAAGATCCCCGCCTGCTCGGACCGGCCGGACCTGTTTCACGTGGATCTGTGGGACGCGCCCAATCCGGCGCAGACCATCTACCGCTCCAAGGCGGTGGGCGAGCCGCCCTTCATGCTCGGCATCTCGGCCTTCCTGGCGCTGAGCCACGCGGCCTCGGCCTGCGGGCCAGCCTATCCGAACCTCGACGCGCCCGCCACGGCCGAACGCGTGCTCGCAGCCGTCAGGAGGGCAAGCGGATGAGCTTCGAGCGCGACAGCCTCGCCGCCGCCATCGCCGCGCATGGCCCGGTGGTGCGGGTGTTGGTCGCAGCGTCCGCCGGATCGGCTCCACGCGATCCGGGCACCGCGATGCTGGTCTGGGAGGACGGCCAGTCAGGCACCATCGGCGGCGGCGCGCTCGAACACGAGGCGGTGCGCGCGGCGCGCGGCATGCTGGTGGCGGGCCGAAGAACGGCGCAGCGCCGCCTGCCGCTCGGCCCCGCGTTGCGCCAATGCTGCGGCGGCGCGGTGACGCTGGTGTGGGAGCGGTTCGACGACGTCTCCCTGCCGGGCACCCTGCCCAATGCCCGCCCGCTCGGCCCCGCGGGCGACATGCCAGCCCCGGTCGCGCGAAAGCTCGCCGCGATGCGCCCGGGCACGGCCCCGGCCCTGCTCGACGGCTGGCTGATCGAAGCGGCGATTCCCGAGGCCCGCCCGCTCTGGGTCTGGGGGGCGGGTCATGTCGGCCGCGCCGTGGTCTCGGTCATGGCGCCACTGCAGGGGCGTGTCATCACATGGATCGACCTCGCGCTCGACTGCTTTCCCGCCCCCTTCCCCGAGGGCGTCACCGCGATTCCCGCCGCCGCCCCCGCCGCGCTGATGCCGCGCGCCCCGCAACAGGCCGATCACCTGATCCTGACGCGCGATCACGATCTCGACCTCGCGCTGTGCCACGCCGCCCTCCTTCATGGCTTTGCCAGCTGTGGGCTGATCGGCTCGGCCACCAAATGGGCCCGCTTCCGGTCGCGGCTTGCGGCCTTGGGTCATTCCAACGCCTTGATTTCGCGCATCGCCTGTCCGATAGGCGACACCTCCTTGGGCCGCGATCCACAGGCCATTGCCGTCGGCGTCGCCGCCGCGCTACTGAAAGGCGGGAACGAGACGATGACGAGGGACCGGGCCGTATGACCACGCCGCTTCTGGAGCTGTCAGGCCTGACCAAGGCCTATCCCGGCGTGGTGGCCAATGCAGATGTCTCATTCGACATCGCTCGCGGCGAGGTGCACGCGCTCTTGGGCGAAAACGGCGCGGGCAAGTCGACGCTGGTCAAGACGATCTACGGCCTCGTGCAACCCGATACCGGGCAGATGCGCTTCAAGGGCCAGCCCTTCGCCCCTGCCGAGCCGCGCGCCGCGCGCGCCGCAGGCGTCGCCATGGTGTTCCAGCACTTCTCGCTCTTCGACGCGATGAGCGTGGCGGAGAACGTGGCACTGGGCATGGAAACGCCGCCTGCGCTGGGCCGTCTCGCCGAGCAGATCCGCGAGGTCAGCCGCTCCTACGGCCTGCCGCTCGACCCCGACCGCATCGTCGGCGACCTCTCCGCGGGCGAACGTCAGCGGGTCGAGATCGTGCGCTGCCTGCTGCAGGAGCCGCGCCTCTTGATCATGGACGAGCCGACCTCGGTGCTGACGCCGCAGGAGGTGAACATCCTGTTCGAGACGCTGCGCAAGCTGCGTGCGGAAGGCGTGTCGATCCTCTACATCAGCCACAAGCTCGAAGAGATCCGCACGATCTGCGACAGCGCCACGATCCTGCGCCACGGCCGCGTGGTCGGCACCTGCGACCCCAAGACCACGGCGGCGCGCGACATGGCCGAACAGATGGTCGGTGCCACCCTCGCCACGCCATCGCGCGCGGGCGGCCGCACCGGTGAGGTGGTGCTGGAGTTGACCGGTCTTTCGGCCCCCGCGCCGCGCGCCTTTGGCACCGCACTGCGCGGCATCGACCTCCAACTGCGCGCGGGCGAGGTCTTGGGCATCGGCGGCGTCGCGGGCAACGGGCAGGACGAGCTGGCCATGGCGCTTTCGGGCGAGATGGCGACCGGCCCCGGCATGATCCGCCTCAAGGGGCGCGAGATCGGCCGCGAGGGCGTCAATGCCCGCCGCCGCATGGGGCTTCTCTGCGCGCCTGAGGAACGAATGGGCCACGCCGCCGCCCCTGACATGAGCCTCACCGAGAACGCGCTTCTGACCGCCGGCCCGCGCGAGAATCTCGTGCACCACGGCTTTTTGCGCTGGGGCCGGGCCCGCGGCTTTGCCGAAAAGGTCATCGAACGCTTCGACGTGCGCACCCCCGGCCCCGGCACGGCGGCCCGCGCGCTGTCGGGCGGCAACCTGCAGAAATTCGTCATCGGGCGCGAGATCATGCAGCGTCCCGAGGTGCTGGTCGTGAACCAGCCGACATGGGGCGTCGACGCCGCCGCCGCCGCGACGATCCGGCAGGCGCTTCTGGATCTCGCCGAGGTAGGGGCCGCGCTGATCGTCATCAGTCAGGACCTCGACGAGCTGATGGAGATCTCGGACCGTTTCGCCGCGCTCAACGGCGGCGCGCTGAGCGCGCCTCGCCCCGCCGAGGGGCTCGGGATCGACGAGATCGGGATGATGCTGGGTGGCGCGCATGACATGGCGCCGACGCATGGGGAAGGCTGAGGGATCTTGAGTATTTCTGGAATGAAATCGCAGCGGCCGTGCGCCCGGGGAACCGCCGCATGATCCGGCTGGAGCGCCGCCCCGAGCCGTCCCGCGTCTGGACATTCGCCACGCCCTTCGTCGCCGTGGCGCTGACCATGCTGGCGGGCGGGCTGATGTTCGCGCTCATGGGCAAGGACCCGGTCGAGGCGATCCGCACGATCTTCCGGGATCCACTCTTCGGCGACTTCGCCTCCTATTCGCGGCCGCAGCTCCTCGTGAAAGCCGGACCGCTGATCCTCATCGCCATCGGCCTGTCGCTCGGCTTCAGGGCGGGCATCTGGAACATCGGGGCCGAGGGGCAATACATCCTCGGCGCGATCTTCGCCGCGGCCACCGGCCTTGCCTTCTATCCCTCCGAGACATGGCTCGTCTTTCCGGCGATGATCGTCGCGGGCGCGCTGGGCGGCATCCTCTGGGCGATGATCCCCGCCTTGCTGCGTGTGCGCTTCGGCACCAACGAGGTACTGGTCTCACTGATGCTGGTCTATGTCGCCGAGGCGCTTCTGGCCTCGATGGCGCTGGGTCTTCTGCGCAATCCCGAAGGCATGGGCTTTCCCGGCTCGCGCAACCTCGCGCAATACCCTTCGGCGGCCAATCTCGACCTGATCCCCGGCACCGGGCTGCATTGGGGCGTAGCGCTGGCCCTGATCACCGTCATCGTCGGACAGGTCGTCATGACGCGCCACCAACTCGGCTTCCGCGTCCGTCTTGCCGGGCAGAGCCCGCGCGCCGCTGTCTTTGGCGGCGTCAATCCGGGCTGGCTCGTGGTGGTCTGCATGGGTATCTCAGGTGGGCTCGCCGGGCTTGCGGGCATGTTCGAGGTCGCGGGCCCCGCGGGTCGTCTGGGGATCGACTTCAACGTGGGCTACGGCTTCACCGCGATCATCGTGGCTTTTCTGGGCCGGTTGAACCCGATCGGCATCCTGCTCGCCGGGCTGCTGATGGCGCTCACCTATATCGGCGGCGAGCTGGCGCAGCTACAGATGAACCTGCCGCTCGCCGCGATCCAGATATTCCAGGGCATGCTGCTGTTCTTCCTTCTCGCGATCGACGTGCTGACCAATTTCAGCTTCCGTTTCGGCCGGAGGGCGGTGGCATGAGCAATATCGACCCGATCCTGCTGCTCTCGGCGATCATCATCGTCTCTACCCCGATCCTGCTTGCCGCCATCGGCGAGCTGGTAGTCGAACGCGCGGGCGTGCTGAACCTCGGCGTCGAGGGGATGATGATCACCGGCGCGGTCTGCGGCTTCGTCGTGGCGACCATGACCGGATCACCTTGGCTTGGCTTTGCCGGTGCGGCGCTGGGTGGCGCGCTGCTGTCGATGATCTTCGGCATACTGACGCAGCTCTTCCTGTCGAACCAGGTGGCCACGGGACTTGCGCTGACGTTGTTCGGCCTCGGCCTTTCGGCGGTGCTGGGACAGGGCTATATCGGCGTGAAGGGCCCCGTCGTGCCGGATCTCCACCTGCCGGTCCTGCGCGAAATTCCCTTCCTCGGGCCGGTGCTGTTTCGCCATGACGCCATGGTCTACATCGCGCTCCTCATCGTGCTCGGCGTCTGGCTGTTCCTCAACCGCACCCGCATGGGCCGGGTGCTGCGCGCGGTGGGCGAGAACCACGACGCCGCCCATGCGCTGGGCTACAAGGTGGTGCGCGTGCGGCTTCTGGCGATCGCCTTCGGCGGCGCCTGCGCGGGGCTGGGCGGCGCGTATCTGAGCCTCGTGCGGGTGCCGCAATGGACTGAAGGGATGACCGCGGGCGCGGGCTGGATCGCGCTTGCGATCGTCGTCTTCGCAGGCTGGCGGCCGGGCCGGCTGGTGCTGGGCGCTTGGCTCTTCGGCGGTGCCACGGCGCTGCAATTGGCGCTGCAGGCCTCGGGCGGCGTGCAGATCCCGATCGAATATTTGCAGATGGCGCCCTATCTCGCGACCATCCTCGTTCTCGTCATCCTGCGGGCGGGGCGCGCCCCCGGCTCGCTCGGCCGCCCCTTCCACGCCTCGAGCTGAGGCAGAAGATCCACCAACAGGGAACAATGACATGACCTTCAAGACAGTGCTTCTGGGTGCCACCGCCGCCATGGGCCTCGCCACCGGCGCGATGGCGCAGGACGACAAGACCAAGGTGGGCTACATCTATGTCGGCCCGATCGGCGATCTGGGCTGGTCCTATCAGCACGATCAGGGCCGCCTCGCCGTCGAGGAGGAGTTCGGCGACCAAGTCGAGACGGTCTATGTCGAGAGCGTCCCCGAAGGCCCCGACGCCGAGCGCGTGCTGACGCAGATGGCGCTGCAGGGTGCGGACATGATCTTCACCACCTCCTTCGGCTTCATGGAGGCGACGATGAACGCCGCCCAAAAGTTCCCGGACGTGAAGTTCGAGCACGCCACCGGCTACCAGCGCGCCGACAACGTCTCGACCTACTCGGCCCGCTTCTACGAGGGGCGCGCGGTGCAGGGCCTGATCGCGGGCGAGATGACCGAGAGCAACATCATCGGCTATATCGGCTCCTACCCGATCCCCGAGGTGATCCGCGGCATCAACGCCGCCTACATCCAAGCCAAGAAGGTGAACCCCGAGGTCGAGTTCCGCGTGGTCTGGGCCTACACTTGGTTCGACCCGGCCAAGGAGGCCGAGGCCGCCAAGGCGCTGATCGACGCAGGCGCCGACGTGATCCTGCAGCACACCGATTCCACCGCGCCGCAGGCGGCGGCGCAGGCGGCGGGCGACGTCATCACCTTCGGCCAGGCCTCGGACATGTTCGACTACGCGCCGAACCCCCGCGTCAGCTCGATCATCGACAACTGGAACCAGTATTACATCGACCGCGTCGGCGCGGTGATCGACGGCTCTTGGGAATCGACCGACACTTGGGACGGCATCGACAGCGGCATGGTCGAGATCGGCGAAATCACCGATGCCGTGCCCGAGGACGTCAAGCAGGCGGCGCTCGAGCTCAAGGACGCCATTGCCGCCGGCGAGGTGCACCCCTTTGCTGGCCCGATCAAGAAGCAGGATGGCTCGGACTGGCTTGCCGAGGGCGAGACCGCCGATGACGCGACGCTCGCGGGCATGAACTTCTACGTCGAGGGCCTCAAGGGCGACATCCCGCAGTAGGCCTGTGCGCGTCTCAAGACATGCGAAAGGCCCGCCATCCGGCGGGTCTTTTTCTGTCCTGCGACGCGTCTTGGTATGGCAAACTACCATCGGAGGAGGACTCGACATGCCGAAGATCAGACCCTGCCTGTGGTACGACGGACAGGCCGAGCGGGCCGCCGAATTCTACGTCTCGGTGTTCCCGAACTCGCAGGTCACCGCCCGCAACACCAGCGCCGTGGACTGGCCCGGCGGCAAAGCGGGCGACGTCGTCCTTGTCGAATTCAGCCTCGACGGACAGCAGATGCAGGCGTTGAACGGCGGGCCCTACGCCATGTTCAACGAGGCAGTGTCGCTGTCGGTCCCCTGCCCCGACCAGATCGAACTGGACCGGCTCTGGTTCGCCCTGCTCGCGGATGGCGGAGAAGAGATGCAGGGCGGCTGGTTGAAGGACCGCTTCGGCCTGCGCTGGCAATTGGTGCCCGAGCCTTTCGAGCAGATGATGCGTGAAGCCGATGAGGCGCAGTCGAAGCGGTTGATGGCGGCGATGATGGAGATGGTGAAGCTCGACCTCGCGGCGCTCCGCCGTGCCTGGGAGGGCGGCTGACGCCGTCCCTTCCCTTTCAGCCATCCGACCGGATCGTGGCGTTCGTCGGATCATAGGGGCTGTCCTCGCACACTTCGGCGTCCCAAAGCTCGCGGAACATGCGGAGCTTGAGCTTCGTGCCCGGCGTCGCGAGATCGGGGCGCACATAGCCCATGCCGATGGATTTGCCGAAAGCTGCCGACCAGCCGCCCGATGTCAGCCGCCCGACCTTTTCCCCGCCCGCATAGAGCGCTTCGCGGCCCCACGGATCGGCGTCCCGCGGCCCGTCAATCAGCAGCGTCACGCATTTCGAGCGGATGCCGATGCCCTCCATCGCCGCCTTGCCGTGAAACTCCTTAGACAGATCCACGAAACGATCCAGCCCGGCCTCGAGTGGCGTCGCGTCGCGGCCCAGCTCGGTGCCGAAGGCGCGGTAGGATTTTTCCTGCCTGAGCCAGTTCTGGGCACGCGCCCCCACCAGTTTCATGCCCGAGGGCGCGCCCGCCTCCATCAGTCTGTCCCACAGGTGGTTCTGCATCTCGATCGGGTGATGCAGCTCCCAGCCCAGCTCACCGGTATAGGCGACGCGCAGCGCCCGCACCGGCACCATGCCCAGCTCGATCTCGCGGCATGACAGCCACGGGAACCGCTTGTTCGACAGCACCGTCGAAGGCTCCGCGTCGCGCACCAGCCGGTTCAGCACCTCGCGCGAGCGCGGCCCCGCGATGGCGAAGACGCCCCATTGCGTCGTCACGTCCTGCACGTCGATCCGGCCGAATTCGGGCTCGCGGTCTTCCACCGCCTTGCGCAGGAAGTCGGCATCATAGGCGCTCCACGCGCCTGCCGAGACGAGGTAGAACCGGTCCTCGGCCAGCCGCACGATGGTGTATTCGGTACGCGTGGTGCCCGCATCGGTCAGCGCGTAGGTAAGGTTGATACGGCCCACCTTGGGCAGCTTGTTGGTGGTGAACCAGTCGAGGAAGGCCGCAGCACCCGGCCCGGTGACCATATGCTTGGTGAAGGCGGTCGCGTCGATCAGGCCGACACCCTCGCGGATCGCTTTGGCTTCCGCCGCCGCGTATTCCCACCAGCCGCCGCGCTGGAAGCTCCGCGCGTCATGATCAAAGCTCTCGGGCGCATCGACGGGGCCGTAATAATTGGGCCGCTCCCAGCCGTTCACGACACCGAACTGCGCGCCCTTTTCCTTTTGCCGGTCATAGGCGGGCGAGGTGCGCAGCGGCCTTGCGGCAGGCCGCTCTTCGTCGGGGTGGTGCAGGATATAGACGTGCTCGTAGGCCTCCTCGTTCTTGACCACGGCATAGTCGGTGGTCATCCAGTCGCCGAACCGCTTAGGGTCGAGGCTCGCCATGTCGATCTCGGCCTCGCCCTCGACCATCAATTGCGCGAGGTAATGCCCGGCACCGCCGGCGGCGGTGATGCCGAACGAGAAACCCTCGGCCAGCCACATGTTGCGCAGCCCCGGCGCCGGGCCGATCAGCGGATTGCCATCGGGCGTATAGCAGATCGGCCCGTTGAAATCGTCTTTCAGACCTACCTCCTCCGAGGACGGAATGCGATGGATCATCGACATGTATTCCTCTTCGATCCGGTCGAGATCGAGCGGGAACAGGTCGGCGCGGAAGCTGTCCGGCACGCCATAGGGAAAGCGCGCAGGCGCGCCACGCTCATAGGGCCCGAGGATCCAGCCGCCGCGCTCCTCGCGCACGTACCACTTGGCATCGGCGTCGCGCAGAACGGGGTGCTGCTCGTTGCTCTTGCGCCATTCGACCAAGGCCGGGTCGGGCTCGGTGACGATGAACTGGTGCTCCACCGGGATCGCCGGGATCTTGAGCCCCAGAAGCCGCGCCGTGCGCTGCGCATGGTTGCCGGTGGCGGTGACCACATGCTCGGCGGTGATGACCTGTTGCTCCTCCGAAGGGACGAGGTTACCGCCCTTCTCCACCATTTTGGTGATGGTCACGCGCCATTCCGAGCCGGTCCAGTCATAGCCGTCGACCTGCCATTTGCGCTCGATCGTCACGCCGCGCTGACGCGCGCCCTTGGCCATCGCCATGGTGACGTCGGCGGGGTTTATGTAGCCGTCCGTAGGGTGGTAGATCGCGCCTTCGAGGTCGTCGGTGCGCACCAAGGGCCAGCG
The DNA here is from genome assembly GCF_047631075.1 of Limimaricola cinnabarinus. Taxonomy (NCBI): domain Bacteria; kingdom Pseudomonadati; phylum Pseudomonadota; class Alphaproteobacteria; order Rhodobacterales; family Paracoccaceae; genus Limimaricola; species Limimaricola cinnabarinus. Next base: position 330,661 of record NZ_JBLHYX010000001.1, on the reverse strand, counting down.
CTCCTTGATCTGCGCGGGCGTCATCCATTCGAACGGCACGCCCACCGTCTCGGCGGTCGAGGCATAGAGCATGTATTCGTCCATGCGCGCCTTCGTTTGCGCCATGCGCAGGTTGCCCACCACGAAAAAGCCCGCGTCGAGGCCGGTTTCCTGCTCCAGCGTCTTGTAGAGCTTGATCGAGTGGTCGTGGATCCAAGTCGTGGCGTAGGACATGTTGAAATAAGGCAGCAGGCCGGCCGCGTGCCATGTCGAGCCCGAGGTCAGCTCGTCGCGCTCCAGCAGCATGACGTCCTGCCAGCCTGCCTTGGCGAGGTGGTAGGCGATCGAGGTGCCGACGGCGCCACCGCCGATGACAAGGGCTTTCACATGGGTCTTCATCGCGCGCACTCCGGGCTGGCCTCGTCCGAACCATCGCGCGAATCCCGCGCGTGGCCCGAGGCCCGGCGACATCTCGCGCGTCGAATGCGACAAGAGCGGCGCAGAGGCGCGGAAACTCTGGACAGGCGCGGCGCAGCGGCTCTCAATGAAGGCACGTTCCACGGGATCCCTTGCAGGAGGCCGATCATGAAGACGCTCGATGTCGCCGAGGCGGCGCGCATCATCGACCGGATGGATGGCGGGATCGACGGCCCCGACGTCGTCGAGACCATCGACCTGCGCGGCGTGCAGGCGGCAATGCTCAAACGCGGCATCCTCTACATCGCCGGCACCAACGAATTCTCCGACTGGTTCGAGTTCAACTTCGACTTCATCCACGACCGCGCCCCCGACGCGCATGGCTTTCGCATGGCGCCGGGTGACAGCGGCGCGCTGTGGCATGCGGGCTTCCTCGAACACGCGCAGATCGTCTATGCCTTTGCCAAGCCGCAGAAACCGGCCTTCATCATCGGCCATTCGCTGGGCGGCGCCTCGGCGCAGATCGTCGGCGCCTCGCTCGGCGTGCCGAGCCTCTCCTTCGGCAGCCCGCGCCCCTACCACGAGCGCGCGCATTTCGGCCGCGAGGGCTTCGTTCTTAATATCTGCCGCACCGACGACACGCTGTGCCACCTGCCGCCGCGCTTCTTCGGTTTTCGCCATATCGGCTCGGTCCACTGGCTGAACCCGCCCGCCCATGACGTCGAGGAGGGGCATTCGATCGAAAGCTATGCAAAGCTGCTCGAAGACGGCCCCCTGCCCGCGAGCTTTCCCAAGGCCTGGCCACCCACCGGCTGAGCGCGGCCTGTTGTAAGGCCCTCTTCGCCCCCGTAAAAGACGGCCAAGGTCTGGGAGGACAACCATGCACGTCTGCCGCTCCATCGCCGCCATCCGCGACGCGGTCGCGGGGTTTCGCGCGACCGGCCACAGCGTCGGGCTGGTGACCACGATGGGCGCGCTGCATGCGGGGCATATGAGCCTGATCGCGGCGGCCAAGCGCGACCACGGGCGGGTCGTGGCGACGATCTTCGTGAACCCGACACAGTTCGGCGACCCCAAGGATCTGGAGACCTATCCGCGCACCGAAGCTGCCGATCTGGCGATGCTGGAGGCGGCGGGCTGTGACGCGGTGCTGATCCCGCGCGCGGACGAAATCTATCCCGAAGCCGACGAGACCATCGTCGAGACCCGCGACCTCGCGGTGCGGATGCACGGCGCGCTCAGGCCCGGACATTTCCGGGGCGTCGCCACCGTGGTGACCAAGCTCTTCAACATCACCCGGCCCGACGCCGCCTATTTCGGCGAAAAAGACTACCAGCAGCTGCAGGTGATCCGCCGCATGGCGCATGACCTGCACATGGGCATCGACATCCACGGCGTGCCGACCCTGCGCGAGGCGGACGGGCTCGCCATGTCGTCGCGCAACGTCCGGCTGACGCCCGAAGACCGGGCCGCGGCGGTGTGCCTGAACCGCGCGCTCGACCGGGCCGAGCGGATGGCGATGGAGCGTGCCAGCCCGGCGCAGATCGAGGCGGCGATCCGCGCCACCATCGCCGACGAGCCGCGCGCCACGCTTACCGGGCTCGACATCGTCAGCCCCGGCAGCCTCGCGTTCCTGCGCCACTCGCCCGACGCGCCGTTGTCGGAGCCCGCAGCCATCATGATCTCGGCCCGGTTCGGCGAGGTCCTCTTGATCGATCAAAGGGAGATTACCCCATGAGCAGCCAGACCGAGACGATCCGCCGCGTCACCGTTCCGCAGATCGCCCGCCGCAAGGGCGGCGAGCCGATCGTGTCGTTGACGTCCTATCACGCGCATACCGCCGCCATCGTCGACCGCTACGCCGATTTCATCCTCGTGGGCGATTCCTTGGGCATGGTGATGCACGGCATGGAGAGCACGGTCGGTGTGTCGCTCGAGCTGATGATCATGCATGGCCGCGCCGTGGTGCGCGGCACGAAAAAGGCGCTGGTCGTGGTCGACATGCCCTTCGGCAGCTACGAGGAAAGCCCCGCCATGGCGTTTCGCAATGCCGCCAAGGTCATGAAGGAGACCCAGTGCGGCGCGGTCAAGCTCGAGGGCGGCGCGCGCATGGCCGAGACGATCCGCTTTCTGGTCGAGCGCGGCATCCCGGTGATGGCTCATATCGGCCTGACGCCGCAGTCGAGCCACGTCATGGGCGGCTTCAAGACCCAAGGCCGGGACGAAGAGACGTGGGAGGCGCATGTCGAGGATGCCAAGGCGGTGACAGAGGCCGGGGCCTTCGCCGTGGTGCTCGAGGGTATGGTCGAGCCGCTGGCGGCCAAGATCACCAAGGCCATCGAGATCCCCACCATCGGCATCGGGGCCTCGGCCGAATGCGACGGCCAGATCCTCGTGCTCGAGGACATGCTTGGCCTGAACCCGTGGACCCCGAAATTCGTGAAGGTCTATGGACAGCTCGGCCCGATGATCGAGGATTCGGTGAAACGCTATGCCGAGGACGTGAAGTCACGCGCCTTTCCGACCGAGGACGAGGTATACCGCTGAGGTACCTTGTTGAAGGAATGGACATGTTCAATCGCCGCCACATGATCGCCCTTGGTCTCGCGGGGCTTCTCGCCGCCTGCGGCACGCCCGACCCGAACCCTCTGTCACGCGCCGCACGGGGCGAGATGCAGCTTGCCGACATCGTGGTGACGGCCGAGGGCGCAGGGTTCGAGAGCGGGGCCGCCCGTGATTACACCAGCCGCATCGCGCCGGATCTCGACGCCGCGCTGAGCCGCGAGTTCGCCGATCGTCTGGGCCGTGGCGGGCGATGGAAGATGCTGGTCGAGGTTTCTCGGCTCAACCTCGCGGGCGGCACTTCGACTGCGCTGGGCCGCGATCAGTCGCGGCTTTCGGGGGCGGTGCGGATCGTCGATCCTGCGGGCGCTCTGCGGGCGAGCTACACGATACAGGTCCTAGCAGGAGAAGCCGCCGAAAGCCGTACCGGCACGGTCATCGGCGCGGTCGCCAATTCCGCCGGCGGTTATTACCGGGACCTGCTGGCAGGGTTCTCGCGGGACGCCCGCGCCCAAGTGCTCGGCGCCGATCTTCCGGGTCAACGCCTCGCGCGGCGCATCTCGAACTGAACGAGTATTTCAGACGTTGAGCGGCCCGTCATCGGCGGGCCGCCGGCGTCCACGCGACACGCTCCGCGACCGCAGGTGGCACATCGTCGCGGCATAGGCGCCAAGCACGCCGAAGATCACCATCAGAATGCGCGCCGCGCTCAGATCCGCATGGGTGTTCGCGCCCAGACGGGCAAAACCCGAGAGCAGAGCGAGGGTGAAGAAGGTGATGGCCCAGTTGCGCATGCGAACGGAATCCGACTTGTCCTGATTGCGCTCGCAACGCGGCGGGAGCCATGCGGGTTCCCGCCGCCCGGCAATCTCAGGCATTCCGTGGAGTCACGAGATCGGGAGGCTCCGCACCATTCGCCAACGCAATGATATTGGCGATCACCCTTTCGCCCATTGCCACCCGCCCCTCGACCGTGGCCGAACCCATATGCGGCAGCAGCACGGCGTTGGGCAGTGCTCTCAGGCGCGGGTTGATCTCGCGCCGCTTCTCGAAAACGTCGAGCCCGGCCCCGCCGATCTCACCCGCGCGCAACGCCCGCGTCAGCGCGTTCTCGTCGATCACCTCGCCGCGCGAGGTGTTCACCACCACGGCCCCGGGCTTCATCAGCGCGATACGGCGGGCGTTGACAAGGTGATAGGTCGCGGGCGTGTGCGGGCAGTTGATCGACAACACGTCGCATTGGGCGATCATCTGGTCGAGGCTGGGCCACCACCGGGCACCCAGAGCGGTCTCGACCGCCTCGGGAAGCCGGTTTCGGTTGTTGTAGCCGATCTCCATGCCGAAGGCCGCCGCGCGCCGCGCCACCGCCTGCCCGATCCGGCCCATCCCGAGAATCCCCAACCTGCGCCCTGCGATGCGTCCGCCGAGCAGAAGATCCGGTGACCAGCCTTCCCACTGGTTCGATTGCAGCAAGGCGAAGGCCTCGGGTAGCCGCCGTGTCACCGCGAGGATCAGGACCATGGCCACATCGGCGGTGTCCTCGGTGGCCACATCAGGCGTGTTGGTCACCGCGATACCGCGCCGCGCGGCTGCCGCGACATCAAGATGGTCAACGCCCGCGCCGAAATTGGCAAGCAGCCGCAGTCCGGTCCCGGCGGCGACGAGTCGGTCCGCGTCGATCCGGTCCGACAGCGTGGTGATGAGCACCTCCGCCGTACCCAGAGCCGTATCGAGCGCCTCGCGCGACAGCGGCGCTTCGGCAGGGCCGGGCACGAAATCGAACATCGCCGCCAGCCGCGCCTCCACCGGCTCGGGCAGGCGTCGCGTCGCGATCACACGAAGGCGTTTCTCCGCCACACCGCACTCCCTTGCGCTTTTCCCCGCCATGGCATCGTGACAGAGTGCCGGGACCGGGCGCGCGACGCAAGAACGCGCCCCTCGCGTACCCCATGGGCATGGCATCGAGACCGGACGGACACAGCTCGGATGATGAATATCGGACCAATCGCGGCGCTTTTGATGGCGGCCTTGGCGCTGCCTGCGCAGGCGCAGGACGGCGAGGGACGTCCGAGGCTGCGCCCCGTGGGGCTCGGCAGCACTACCGCCGCACCGACGGCAGAGCCCGCAGTGGTACCCGCCCCGGCAGCTGCAGCCCCCGCCCCTGCCCGGATTGCGCCCCGACAGGACGTCTCCCTGCCCGAGGGGCCGGTGCGTGGCCCCGAGACCAACCTGCCCTTGCCGCGATTCGTCTCGTTGTCGACCGATCGGGGCAATGTGCGGCGCGGACCGTCACTGTCGCACCGTATCGATTGGGTGTTCCTGCGCCGGGACATGCCGCTTCAGGTCACCGCCGAATACGGCCACTGGCGCCGTGTCACCGACCGTGAGGGCGTGGGCGGCTGGATGCATTACGCGATGCTCTCGGGCGTGCGCACGGTGATCGTTGACGCCGAGGCGCTGCCGCTGCGCGCGAAACCGCAGGAGACCGCCACGATCGTCGCCCAACTCGAAGCCGGGGTGGTGGCGCGTCTGGGCGATTGCGAACCCGATTGGTGCGAGCTGAGCGCCGGGGGCTACAAGGGCTGGGCGCCCAAATCGCTGACGTGGGGCGTGGCCCCGGACGAGACCCGGGACTGATCCCGGTGGCACCGCGCGACACCGACGACCGGCTGAACCTCTCGGCCGGCATCGCCTCTGTTTCCGTGGCGCTGGTGCTGATCGCGGCCAAGCTCTGGGCGCTGTTCCAGACCGGCGCGCTTTCGGTGGCCGCGACCCTGGCGGATTCGGCGCTCGATCTGGTGATGTCCTTGGGCGCGCTGGCCGCCATCGCCTATGCCGCCCGTCCCGCCGATGACGACCATGCCTTCGGCCACAGCGCCGCCGAGGATCTGGCGGCATTGGGGCAATGCCTGTTCATCCTGATCTCGGCGGCGATGATCGCAGGGGCCGCGGCGCAGCGGCTGGCCTCGCCCGCCCCCGCTGCGATCGGCGCCGAAACCACGGGCATCGCAGTGATGGGGCTGTCGATCGCGCTCACCCTCGCGCTGGTCGGTTGGCAGCGCCATGTCGCGCGCTCCACCGGCAACCGCGTCGTCGCCGCTGATTCGCTGCATTACCTCGGCGATCTGGTCCCGGCCATCGGCGCCATCGGCGCGCTCTGGGCCTCGCGCCGCTTCGACTTTGCTTGGATCGATCCCGCCGTGGCCATCGGGGCCGCGCTCCTCATGGCGCAAGGGGCCTTGCGGATCGGGCGCGACGCGTGGGACGCCCTGATGGACCGCGCGGTCGATGCCGAGACCGTTGCCGGGATCGAAGCCATCGCCCGCGGCTTTCCCGGTGTGCATGGCCATCATGACCTGCGCACCCGCCGCTCGGGGGGGCGCGTCTTCATCAACCTGCACATCGAGCTCGATGGCTCACAGAGCCTGACGCAGGCGCATGACATCGGCGCGGCGCTCAAGCGCGCAATACTGGAGCGTTACCCTCGCGCCGACGTGATCATCCACAAGGACCCGGTCCGACCTCAGTAGCTCGACGGCGGGTCCGAGGCGGGAAAGCTCTCGTCCACGGTCTCGTCCTGCAGGTCCTAGCGGCGGGGCGGGTCGCGCATTTCTTCGCGTCCGGCCTGCCGCACCGGCCCGTCGTCATGCGCGAAGGCCGCGCCCGAGCGCGCCTGCGGCTGCCTGCGATCCATGCCCGCCTGCACTGCGTCGCGCATCTCGTGGCGATAACGGCGGGCCAGCCAGAGCGCACCGCCAAGAAGCGCCAGCGTCGTCAGGGCACCGGGCCCACGGCTCTGTCGATGTCTCATGATAATGGTTCCAAGCAGTGTTTCAGGTCTCGAAATCGGAACGTGCGGCTCGGTGGCTCCGTTCCGCCCCGTACGTTTGCAGACGCTGGCGCAGCGGCGCCGGGGGAACAGCGCGGGGGCAAGCGACGTTGGCCCCTCATAGATAACCCTGCCCATTGACCCACGCCCGGAGGCTGCCCCATGACCGTGACGATCGAAACCCTCGAAGGCCGCCTTCTGGCCCAGCGCAAGGTGCTCGCCCGTCTGGTGGCCACCTTCGAAGGCCCGGCGGGCGACGACCTGCGCGAATATGTCCGCGACCGCAGCCACATGAGCGGCCACGAGGAAGACCCCGGAGCCGTCCCTGGCGAAGGCCTGTCGATCGAGGGCGCTCTTGCCGACGAGATGCACCACATCTCCGAAGCCGCCGAGGCCCATCGCAAGTCGACTTGAACAGGATAAGCTTCGCGGAAAACAACCAAGGGGGCGCGGTGATCCGCGCCCCCTTGTCCATGAACTAGACGATCCGTGAAGAGATCAGTCCCAGAAGCCTTCATCGACGCCTTCAAGCTGTTCGAGCTGCTCTTCGTTCATGCGCGTGACGATGGCATAGCTGCGATCATCGACAGCAACGAGCCGCACGTCGCCGGTGGCCAGCATCACGTGTTTGTCAGCAATGTCGAGAAAGCCGCCGACTTCGGCCACGACACCGATCATCTGGCCGTCGCGCGACAGGATCACGTCTTCGATCTCGCCGATCTCGTTCCAGTCCGGACCAAGCGCGTCATAGGTGCCGACCGTGTCCCAGCCTTCGTCGTCGGCCTCGTTGGTGGTGTAGATCGCACCGCCGGTGATGTCACGGGTGCGAATGAGTTCGCCCTGCATGCCAGCCATGTCGGCGCTCGTCATGGTCGAGAAATCGGTCATGGCATGGGTTTCGGCCAAGGCGCCGGTGGCGCCGATGCTGAGAGCGAGAGCGCTTGCAGTAAGCAGTTTCATCTTCGTGTTCCTTTTCATCATTCGATGTTGCCTCACCAACGGGCCCGTCCAGCCAAAGTTCCTATATTCCCTTGCCGAGCGCGGTCTGGATGCTCAGGCGGCGAGTCCCCGCCCCCTGAGCAGCGCCGCGACATCCGGCGTCGAGCCGCGGAACCGCTCATAGAGCACGCCCGCCTCTTCCGAGCCGCCCCGCGACAGCACGTGTTCTTCCAACCGGGCGGCGGTCTCGGGGTCGAACGCGTCGCCGGTCTCTCGGAACGCCTCGAAGGCGTCGGCATCCATCATCTCGGACCACAGGTAGCTGTAATAGCCCGCCGCGTAGCCGTCGCCCGAGAAGACATGCGCGAAATGCGGTGTCGCATGGCGCATGGCGATGGCGCGTGGCATGCCGATCTCTTCCAGCACCTCGGCCTGCCGCTGCATCGGATCGGCGGGTGCTGTGCCGCAGTGGAATTCCAGATCGACGATGGCCGAAGCGGTCTGCTCGACCGTGGCGAAGCCCTGATCGAAATTGGCGGCGGCCAGCATCCTGTCCATCAGCGCCTCGGGCATCGGCTCACCGGTCTCGGCATGGGTGGCGAACTCGCGCAGCACTTCGGGCACTTCGAGCCAGTGTTCGAAGAGCTGGCTCGGCAGCTCCACGAAATCGCGCGCGACCGAGGTGCCCGAGATGCTCTCATAGGTCACGTCCGAGAGCATTTGGTGCAGCGCATGGCCGAACTCGTGAAACAACGTGCGCGCATCGTCGAAGGACAAGAGCGCGGGCTCGCCTGCGTCCGGCTTGGCAAAATTACAGACGTTGAGCACGAGGGGCCGCACGTCGCGACCCGCCATTCGATGCTGGTCGCGCATCGTTGTGCACCAAGCGCCCGAGCGTTTGGAGGGCCGGGCGAACCAGTCGCCGACAAAGACGGCGAGGTGTTCGCCGCGCCGCGTGATCTCGAAGGTTCGGGCGTCCGGGTGATAGGCCAGGGCCTCGATCTCGCGTGCCTCGATGCCAAAAAGGCGGTGCGCCACCGAAAAGGCCGCCTCGATCATCCGGTCGAGTTGCAGATAAGGCTTGAGCGTACCGTCATCGATCTCATGCTCGGCCCGGCGGCGTCCTTCGGCATAATAGCGCCAATCCCAAGGCTCGAGCGGGCCCTTATGCCCATCGGCGTGCAACATGTCGGCATAGATCGCGGCATCGGCTTCGGCGGCCGCGCGCGCGGGCGTCCAGACGGCATGCAGCAGCTCGCGCACTGCCTGCGGGCTGCCCGCCATCTCGGTCTCGAGCTTCCACGAAGCATAGTCATCATGGCCCAGGAGCTTCGCGCGCTCCTCGCGCAGCTTGAGGGTTTCGGCGGCGATGGCCCGGTTGTCGGTCTCGCCGCCATTCATGCCGCGCGCGCCCCAAGCCTCGAAGGCCCTTCTGCGCAGCTCGCGGTTCGGCGAATACTGCAGGAACGGCACCACGAGCGACCGCGAGAAGGTGATCACCGCGCCCTTGCCCCCACCCGCCGCCTTGGCGGCCGAGCGCAGCCCGGCGGGCAGCTTCGCGAGCTCCTCCTCCGACAGCGGCATGGTCCATGCGGATTCGTCGGCCAGCAGGTTCTGCGAGAATTGCGTGCCCAAGACCGAGAGCCGCGCGCGGATCTCGGCCATGCGCACGGCCGCCTGCCCTTCGAGCTGCGCGCCCGCCCGCACGAAGCGTCGATGCGTCAGCATCAGCACCCGCGCCTCCTCCGGGCCGAGATCGAGCGCCTCGCGCGTCTGCCAGAGCGCATCGATGCGCTCGAACAAGGCTTGGTTGCCGATCACCCACGACATATGTGCCGATAGCATCGGCGCGAAGTCGCGTTGCAGGGCCTGAAGCGCGGGCGTGCTGTCGGCGCTCGCCACGGCATAAAAGGCCGAGAGCACCCGGCCCAGCGCCTCGTCCGACATCTCGAGCGCCGCGACGGTGTTGTCGAAGTTCGGCGCCTCGGGGTTGGCGGCGATGGTGTCGACGGCGGCGCGGGCCTCGGCCAGTGCCGCTTCGGTCGCGGGCATCCAATCGCCAACCGCGATACGGTCGAAGGGCGGCAGGCCGAAGGGCGTGTCCCAGGTCTCCAAGAAGGGGTTGGTCATGCGGGTCTCCTTTGGAGGGAAACCTATGGGCGCGCGGCCCCCGCTTCCAGCCCCCGCCCGCCGCAGACCGCACAACCCGGGCGGGGCCTGACCGCGATGGTGCGGCTGTCGGCATAAAGCGCGTCGAAGATCATCAGCCGCCCGGCGAGCGTTTCGCCCGCGCCGGCGATCCTCTTGACCGCCTCGGCCGCCATCATCGCGCCGATGATGCCGGGCAATGGCGACACAACCCCCGCCTCGGCGCAGGAGGGGATGAGCGACGCATCGGGCCGCTGAGGAAAGACGCAGGCCCAGCAAGGCGTGCCGCGGGCGGGATCATAGAGCGAGATCTGCCCTTCCCACTGGGTCAGGGCCGCGGCGACAAGCGGCTTGCCGGTCGCGACGGCGGCGGCGTTGACGACCTCGCGCGTGGCGAAGTTGTCGGTGCCATCGAGGATCAGGTCGTAATCGCCGAACAGCTCTTGGGCGATCTCGGAGGTCAGCCGCCGCGCATAGGGCCGGATCTCGACATGCGGGTTCTGGGCGCGCAGCTTTTCGGCGGCGGCGTGGACCTTGGGCCTGCCGATCTGCGCCTCGTCGAACAGCACCTGCCGCCCGAGATTGCTCAGATCGACCGCGTCATCGTCGATGACACCGATGGTGCCAACGCCCGAGGCCGCGAGATAGGTCAGCGCCGGACAGCCCAAGCCCCCCGCCCCGACGACGAGCACGCGCGCGCGCCTGAGCGCCCCCTGCCCCGGCCCGCCGATCTCGCGCAGGGTGATGTGGCGGGCATAGCGGGTCAGCTCGGTCTCGGAGAACCCCTTGCGCGGCGCTGGCGCTTCGGCGGGGGCGGCGCGGGCCTTGAGCATGCGCAATCCCCGCCCATAGCCCCAGACCAGCGCCCCACCCGCGAGGATCAGCAGCCAGAACGCCGCCTCGCCGCCCGTGGCCATACGCAGCGGATGGCCGTCGGGAAGCAGCAGATGCGCGGCGATCACCCCGGTCATCAACAGCCCGATCATGTAGAGCCGCGCCTGCCGGGGCGCGCCGGTGAGCGCGCCGATGCCCCACAGCGTCCCGATCATCACGCCGACGAGGATCACGACACCCCCCCGGTCGAGCCGAAGCCGCCCGTACCGCGCGCCGTGTCGTCGAGATCCTCGACCATCTCGAAGGCGGCCCGCACCACCGGGGCCAGCACCGCCTGCGCGATGCGCATGCCGTGGGTGACGGTAAAGGCCCCCTGCCCGGCGTTCAGGATGATGACCCCGAGGGGGCCGCGATAGTCGCTGTCGATGGTGCCGGGACTGTTGGGCAGGGTGATCCCATGCCTGAGCGCCAACCCCGAGCGCGGGCGAAGCTGCAACTCGAACCCGTCGGGAACCGCGACGCGCAATCCTGTGGGCACCAGCGCCCGCGCCCCGGGCATGAGGTGAAGGCCGCCCTCACGATCGCTCGGGTCGAGATTGGCCACAAGGTCGGCCCCGGCAGCTCCCGTCGTCTGGTAGGCCGGCAGCGGCAGGGCGCGATCCGCCGTTTCGGTCCAGCACAGCTTCAGTCCGATGCGCGATCCCATGGTCACCAATCCTCAAACCCGCCTGCCGGAGGCGGTCCCGTTCTTGGCCGCCAATACCTCGGCCACCCGCCCGGCGAGCCGTTCGGCCACCGCCCGCTTGGCCATGCGCGGCCAATTCTCGGCACCCTCTTCGGTAATCAACGTCACCGCGTTCTCCGTGCCACCCATGATCCCGGTGCCGGGCGACACGTCGTTGGCGACGATCCAGTCACAGCCCTTGCGCGCACGCTTGGCCGTGGCATGGGCCACGACATCGTCGGTTTCGGCGGCAAAGCCCACGACCAGGTCGGGCCGCCCCACGGCCATCCCCGCCACCCGCGCGAGAATGTCGGGGTTCTCGGCCAGCGAGAGCCCCGGCAGTGCCCCGGCCTGTTTCTTGATCTTGCGACCGCTCGCCTGCGTCACGCGCCAGTCCGCCACGGCGGCGGCGAAGATCGCGGCGTCGGCGGGCAGTGCCGCCTCGACCGCGGCGAGCATTTCAGCGGCGGTCTCGACCGCGACGATTTCGGCCCCCTCGGGCGGCGGCACGCTGGCCGGGCCGGTGACAAAGGTCACCCGCGCGCCCAATCGCAGCAGGGCCGTGGCGATGGCCGCGCCCTGCGCCCCGGAAGAGCGATTGGCGATGTAGCGCACCGGATCGATCGGCTCGTGCGTGGGCCCGGAGGTGACGAGCACATGCCGCCCCGAAAGAAACCGATCGGCGGGCAAAAGGGCGGCTTCGATCGCGGCGAGGATCGCGGCGGGTTCGGACATCCGTCCGGGTCCGTATTCACCACAAGCCATCTCGCCCTCATCCGGCCCGACCACGGCGATGCCATCGGCCTTCAGCGTGGCGAGATTGCGCCGGGTCGCGGGGTGGTCCCACATGCGCACGTTCATCGCAGGCGCGATGAGCACCGGCGTATCGGTGGCCAGAAGCAGCGTCGAAGCGAGATCCGAGGCGCGGCCCTGCGCCATCTTGGCCATCATATCGGCGGTCGCGGGGGCCACGACCACGAGGTCGGCCGCGCGCGACAATCGGATATGGCCCATCTCGGCCTCGGAGGTGAGATCGAACAGCGCCTCGTGCACCTTTTTGCCCGCGAGCGCGGAGACCGAGAGCGGCGTCACGAACTGCCCCGCGCTTTCGGTCATCACCGGTGTCACCTTGTGACCCGCCTTCGACAGCTGCCGGATCAACTCCAGCGACTTGTAGGCCGCGATGCCGCCGCCGATGATCAGGAGGATATGCGACATGGCTGCGCCCCGCGGTCAATGCGGGGCGACCCTAGGGCTTTGGCGCGTCAGGGGCAATCGGCGGCTCAGCCGAAGAAACCGCGGACCTCGCGCGATTGGGTCTCCAAGCTGCGGCGCATCTTGCCGAAAGCTGCGGCCTCAAGCTGGCGCACCCGCTCCTTCGACAGACCGAGCTCGTCGCCGAGGCTTTCGAGCGTGCGCGGCGCGTCGCGCAGCTTGCGCTCGCGCACGATGAACTGCTCGCGTGCATTAAGCGCCGAAAGTGCGCTCAGGAGCCATTGCCGCAGCATGTCGGTGTCATGGCTGTTCTGCACGAGTTCGGCAGCCTGCTCTCCGTCATCGACCAGCGCCTCGATCCACTCGCGCCCCTCATCCTCCGCCGACTGGGTGGCGTTGAGCGAGAAATCCGACCCCGAGAGCCGTCCCTCCATCATCTCCACATCGGCGAGCGGCACGCCCACCTCCTTGGCGATCATCTTGCGCAGCGTCGCGCCGTCAAGCTCGCGGCCTTCGGCAGCGGCCTCGCGTTCGATTCGGGCCTGCACCCGGCGCATGTTGAAGAACAGCGATTTCTGAGAGGAAGTGGAGCCAGTGCGCACCATCGACCAGTTGCGCATCACGTAGTCCTGGATCGACGCCTTGATCCACCAGACCGCATAGGTCGAGAAACGCACGCCGCGATCCGGGTCGAACTTGTCGGCCGCCTTCATGAGACCGAGGGAGGCTTCCTGAATGAGATCATTCATCGGCGCACCGTAGCGGCGAAACTTCGACGCCATCGAAATCGCGAGCCGCATGTAGGCCGTGATAAGCCGATGCAGCGATTTCTCGCAACGCTGATCGCGCCAAGCATATGCGAGCCGCAACTCGGTCTCGGCATCCAAGAGTTCCGCCCGCATCGCGTTGCGGGTCATCGATTGGTCCGCAAATCCGTCAAAAGCCATGTCATCGTCCCCGGACATTTAAGGGTCGGTGCGCTTGCCATGGCCGGGCGGCCTGCTAGTCACCTTGCTGCACCCTTAACGCGGTCCCCTCGCAGAAAGTTTCCCGCATGGCCTTGCAGAAATTGACACTGGTTCTAGGCGGGGCCGCTTCGGGCAAGTCGGACATCGCCGAAAGCCTTGTGCGGCAGGCGGGCGGAGAGGCGGTTTATATAGCCACGGCACAGCCCTTCGACGCGGAGATGCGCGAAAAGATCGACCGGCACCGGGTCTCGCGCGGTCCCGGTTGGCGCACGGTCGAGGCGCCGCTCGACCCAGCCTCGGCCATTTCCGGCCTTCAGGTGGGCGAGATCGCGCTGCTCGATTGCGCGACCTTGTGGCTGTCGAACCTGCTGCTGTCCGAGGCCGACCTCATGGCTGAGGAGACGCGGCTGTTCGCGGCTTTCTCGGACTGCCGGGCCCCGCTGGTCGTGGTCTCGAACGAGGTCGGGGCCGGGATCGTGCCCGACAACGCCCTGGCGCGGCGGTTCCGCGCGGCGCAGGGCGGGTTCAACCGCCGCCTCGCCGCCCGTGCCAATACCGTGATCGGCGTGATGGCCGGGCTGCCCTTCGCGCTCAAGGGCGCGATGCCATGAGCGCGCTGTGGCTCATCCGGCACGGGCCGACCCATGCCGAGGGCATGTGCGGCTGGTCCGACCTGCCCGCCGATCTGTCCGACACCGCTGCGATCGCGCGTCTTGCCGCCACGCTGCCCACCGCCCCGGTGATGTCTTCGGACCTTGATCGCGCCGTGCGGACGGCGGATGCCGTGGCCGGGAACCGCCCGCGCCTGCCGCATGATCCGGATCTGCGCGAGATCCATTTCGGGGCGTGGGAACTGCGCCGCCATGATGAGGTCGAGGCCGAAGCCCCCGATTTGATCCGCGCGTTCTGGGACCGCCCCGGCGACGTGGCTCCGCCCGGCGGAGAAAGCTGGAACGCCCTGCGCAGCCGTTGCGACGCCGCCATCGACCATGCTTGGACCGGGGGCGATCTGATCGTGGTCGCGCATTTCGGGGTGATCCTGACACAGCTTCAGCGCGCCTTGGGCTGCGACGCGCACGAAGTCTTCGCCCACAGGATCGAGCCGCTGTCCCTCACTCGCATCGAAACCGGCACAGAGGGTTGGCGCGCCGTCGAGATCAACCGCCTGCCCTGAGCTGTTAACCGATCCTAAACCATTCGCGCTTCAGCCTTTCGGTCAGGACAGGGAGCACGGACATGGTGGCGCGGGCCTACACGGTCGCCTTCGAAGGCGTGGAGGCCCGGCTGGTCGAGGTGCAATGTGCCGTGACAGCCGGGATGCCGGGCTTCACCATCGTCGGCCTGCCCGACAAGGCGGTGAGCGAGGCGCGAGAGAGGGTGCGCGCGGCGCTCTCGGCCCTTTCCATCGCGCTGCCGTCCAAGAAGGTGACGGTGAACCTGTCGCCCGCCGACCTGCCCAAGGAGGGATCCCATTTCGACCTGCCGATCGCGCTGGCGCTACTCGCCGCGATCGAGGTGCTGCCCGAGGAGGACATCGCCGCCACCGTCGCCTTGGGCGAACTGTCGCTCTCGGGTGATCTGGTGCCGGTCATCGGCGCGCTGCCCGCCGCCATGGCCGCCGCCGAGGAAGGACGCCGCCTGCTCTGCCCCGCAACCTGCGGCGCCGAGGCCGCCTGGGTCGAAGCGGTGGAGGTGATCGCGGCCCCGTCGCTCGCCCGCGCGATCCGGCACTTCACCGGGCAACAGATCCTCGAGCCCGCGCAGGCGGGGCTGACCGCCTCGGGCCCCGCACTGCGCGACCTGCGCGACGTCAAGGGACAGGAGCGCGCTAAGCGGGCGCTCGAGATCGCCGCAGCGGGGCGGCACCACCTGTTGCTGGTCGGCACGCCCGGTTCGGGCAAATCGATGCTGGCCGCGCGCCTTCCCGGCCTCCTGCCGCCGCTCTCGCCGGTCGAGGCGCTGGAAACCTCGATGATCCATTCGGTCTCGGGGCTTCTCACGGAGGGGGGCATCAGCCGCGCGCGGCCCTTTCGCGAGCCGCACCACACTGCGTCGATCGCCGCCATCGCGGGCGGCGGCCGCGGCGCCAAGCCGGGCGAGATCAGCCTCGCGCATAACGGCGTGCTGTTCATGGACGAGCTGCCCGAGTTTCCGCGCACCGTGCTGGAAACCCTGCGCCAGCCGATCGAGACCGGCGAGGTCGTGGTCGCCCGCGCCAATGCGCATCTGCGCTATCCCTGCCGGTTCCTGCTGATCGCCGCCGCCAACCCCTGCCGCTGCGGCTATCTTTCGGACCCTGCTCGCGCCTGCGCCCGCGCGCCCGGCTGCGGCGAAGACTATCTCGGGCGCATCTCGGGTCCGTTGATGGACCGCATCGATTTGCGGGTCGAAGTGCCGCCCGTCGCCTTCACCGATCTCGACCTGCCCGAGCCGCCAGAGGGATCGAGGGAGGTGGCGCTGCGCGTCGCCGCGGCGCGCGAGATCCAGACGGCGCGCTTTGCCGAGACCGACGCGCGGGTCAACGCCGATGCCGAGGGGCGGCTTCTGGAGGAGGTGGCGGCCCCCGACGCGGAGGGGCGCGCATTGCTGCTGCGCGTGGCCGAGCGGTTCGGCCTGTCGGCGCGCGGCTACCACCGCGTGCTGCGGGTGGCGCGGACCATCGCCGATCTCGATGGATCGGGATCGGTCCGCCGCGGTCACGTGGCCGAAGCGGTAGGTTACCGCCTTGCGCTGGGGCGGGAAGCCTAGAGCTTCGCCTCGATCGCTTCCCATATCCTGGCCGCGACGTTGATGCCGTCGAAGCGTTCGAGCTCCTGGATGCCGGTGGGCGAGGTGACGTTGATCTCGGTGAGCCAGTCGCCGATCACGTCGATGCCGACGAGGATCTGGCCCTTATCCCTGAGAAGCGGGCCAATCTTCGTGCAGATCTCGCGGTCGCGCGCTGTCAGCTCGACCTTTTCGGGACGGCCGCCGACATGCATGTTCGAACGGGTCTCGCCCTTGGCGGGCACCCGGTTGATCGCGCCGACCGGCTCGCCATCAACGAGCAGCACACGCTTGTCGCCACGGGTCACGTCGGGCAGGAACTTCTGCACGATCAAAGGCTCGCGGTTGATGCCCGAGAACATCTCGTGCAGCGAGGCGAGGTTGCCGTCCTGGCTGTGCAGCTTGAACACCCCTGCTCCGCCATTGCCGTAGAGCGGCTTGAGGATGATGTCGCCATGCCTGTCGCGGAAGGCCCGCAGCGTCGTCAGATCGCGGGCGATGGCGGTCGGCGGCGTCAGGTCAGGGAAGGTCAGGACCAGCAGCTTTTCGGGGTAGTTGCGGACCCAGAAGGGGTCGTTCACCACCAGCGTTTTCGGATGGATCATGTCCAGCAGATGCGTGGTGGTGATGTAACCCATGTCGAAGGGCGGGTCCTGGCGCAGCCAGACCACGTCGAAGGTCGAGAGATCGACCTCCTGTTCCGCGCCAAGGCTGTAATGATTGCCCTTCTCGCGGCGCAGCTCCAGCGGCCAGCCGCGCGCCGTCACCCGCCCTTCCTGAAAGGCGAGGCGGTCGGGGGTGTAGTAGAACAGCTCGTGACCGCGCGCCTGCGCCTCCTCGCCGATGCGAAAGGTGGTGTCGGCGTCGATGTTGACGCTTGCGATCGGGTCCATCTGGAGGGCGACCTTGAGGGCTTTCGGCATGGCGGCGATCTTTCGCTGGGGACGCGGTTCCCGATCCATGCCCGATGCGCGCGGTCTTCGCAATGCGCGGGACCTGCGCCCCGGCGCACAGGCCCTCTGGCGAAATCACCCGCCGTCGAAGGCGTTTTCGATGACGCGCACCGCACCGCGCCCGTCCACCAGCGCCAGATCGAAGCGCATCTCGGTCATCAGCCCGTCGGGGGCCTCGCCACAATAGGCTTCGGCGGAGCGGCAGATGCGATCCATCTGCCGACGGGTGAGATGGGCGATTGCGGCGTCAAAGCTGCGGCTCGCCTTGACCTCGACGAAGACAAGCCGCGCGCCTTCGCGGATGATCATGTCGACCTCGCCGCCCGGGCCGCGCCAGCGCCGCGCCTCGATGACATGTCCGTCCTGCGCATAATGGCGTGCGACGATGTCTTCGGCGGCAAGGCCCGTGTGGTACCCGCGCCTGCCCCGTTCGGCGCGAAGCGACGTCGCCTTTGGGGGCGTCTTGCACGTGGTGCTTGGCCGTACTTGCATTCCATGCTCCTCGCCTCGGAGCGTCACCGTGCCGCGTACCCCGCCAGAGAAACTCCGCGCATTCAGCGGATCGCCGTCGAAGCCCTGCTCTGGTTGAAGCGTCCCGTCATCGATCGGTGACGGGGGATCCGATTGGGCAGCCATCCGCCGGGTCGGTCTCGCGGTCAGTGCTCGGCCGCCCTCAAGTCGCATCTCCATCTGCATCATCCGACCCTTTTCCCAGCGCCAGCGCCGCCTGATAGACCTCGCGCCGCGGCAAGCCCAGCGCGCCAGCCACAACAGTTGCCGCGTCTTTCACGCGCATGTTGCGCATCGCCTCGCGCAAGGCGGTTTCCAGATCGGCACCCGTGACCTCCTCGGTCTCGGCCCGCCCCACGAGAACGACCACCTCGCCCTTGAGCGTGCGCCCTTCGATCGCGTCACAGACCTCTGCCGCGGTGCCGCGGATCACCTCCTCGAACCGCTTGGTCAGTTCCCTGCACAGCGCCACGGGTCGTTCCCCACCCAGAACATCGCGCAAGGAGGCTAACAATTCGTGAACGCGCTTAGGGCTTTCGTAGAGCACCAGCGTGAAGGGCAGTGATCTCAGCGACGCGATTTCGGTTTCGCGTTGGGTCTTGGCGGGCGGCAGGAAGCCCGCGAAGGCGAAGCGGTCGCTCGGCAGACCCGAGACGGCGAGCGCCGCCAGCACGGCCGAGGCACCGGGGGCGGCCAGCACCTTGTGCCCCCCCGCGATTGCGGCGCGGCCCAGCGCATAGCCCGGATCGGCGACAAGCGGCGTACCGGCCTCGGAAACATAGGCGACCGATCCGCCGCGTTCGAGCACCGCGAGGATGCGCGCCCGGCCCTGCGCGCCGGAGTGATCGTGATAGGCGAGCAAAGGCCGACCATTGAGCGGAACGCCGTGGATTTCCATGAGCTTGCGAAGCGTGCGCGTGTCCTCGGCCGCCAGCGCGTCGGCACTGGCGAGAAGGTCGAGCGCGCGCAGCGTGATATCGCGGGCGGTCCCGATCGGGGTCGCCACGAAGTGCAGCCCCGGTGCAACCGGCCTGGTTTCGAAATTCGTCACTGGACCCTTGCCCGCCCCGGTTTATGATTGGTCGCGAACCTGCCCCGCGCCTGTGCCGGAGAAAGTGATGCCCATGTTCGCCCGTTTGACGCAGCCCCGCAAGGCCGCGGCCCGACTTCTCGCCCTGTTCTCCATCCTCTGGCTTGCCGCATGTCAGCCGATCGTGGCGACCGGCCCCGTTTCGGACGCCCAGCGCGTCACCCCCGGCGCGCCGGTGAAGGTGGCGCTTCTGGTGCCCGCGGGCTCCTCCTCGCAGAGCGACGCGCTGCTCGCCTCCAACCTCGAGAACGCTGCCCGCCTCGCCATCGCCGATCTCGGCAATGTCGAAATCGACATGAAGGTCTATCCGACCGCCGGCGACCCCGCCCGCGCCGCGCGGGCCGCGACCACCGCCGTGGCCGAAGGCGCGCAGATCATCCTCGGGCCGCTCTATGCCGAGGCCGCCAACGCGGCAGGCGTCGCGGTGGCCGATCAGGGCGTGAACGTCCTGGCCTTCTCGAACAACCCGACCATCGCAGGCGGCAACGTCTTCATCCTCGGGCCGACCTTCTCCAGCGCCGCCACGCGGTTGGTGCAATATGGCCGTGCCAACGGCATCGACCGCTATGTCGTCGCCTATGGCAACGACCTTCAGGGCGTGATCGGCCGCGACAGCATCGTCAACGCCGTCAAAAGCTCCGGCGGCGCCGTCGCGGGCACCCAAGCCTACGAGCTGAGCCAGGCCGGCGTGCAATCCGCCGCCCCCCGCGTTGCCGAGACGGTGCGCGGCACCGGTGCCACCGGCGTCTTCACCACAGCCGGCGTCAATGCCGACCTGCCGATTCTCGCCAACGCGCTCAACAAGGCGGGCGTCACGCCGCAGCAGGCGCGGATGCTGGGTCTCACCCGCTGGGACGCAGCGCCGCAGGCGCTGACGCTGCCGGGGCTGCAGAACGGTCTCTTCGCCGTGCCTGACACCGCCCGCACCCGCGCCTTCGAACAGCGCTATTCGTCGACCTATGGCGCGCAGCCGCATCCTCTCGCTGGTCTCGCCTATGACGGCATCGCCGCCATCGGTGCGCTGGCCGCCACTGGCCGGGCCGATGCGCTGACCCGCAACGCCCTCGTCACCAGCCAAGGCTTCAAGGGCACCTCGGGGATCTTCCGGCTGCTGTCCAACGGCACCAACCAGCGTGGCCTCGCCGTCGCCACGATCCGCAACAACCAGGTGGTTATCCTTGACCCTGCTCCCACAAGCTTCCGCGGCGCCGGTCTCTAAGACCCCGCCCTACGCGAAGCCCGACACGACCGACGCGCCGGAGGATCTGATCCTTCCGGCGCGCGACATATTCGACGCCGAAAAGGTGTCGCGAATGCTCGGCGAGGCGATGGCCGGGCTGGATGACCCCATGGCCATGCGCCGCGCGGCCGTCACGGTGTTGTCCGAAGCCCGCCGCGAGGGGCGCGACGCGATCGCGAAGGCCTTTGCCACGCGCCCCTTCGCCGCGCGCCCCGCGACCCGTGCCTATGCCTGGCTGACCGACCGCGTCGTCACGGCCTGCTTCGACGTGGCGCGCGAGCTGCACCCGCTCCACAACCCGACCGAGGGCGAGCGGCTGTCGCTCCTTGGCGTCGGAGGCTACGGGCGCGGCGAGATGGCGCCGCATTCGGACGTCGACCTGCTTTTCCTGACGCCGTGGAAGATCACCCCATGGGCCGAGAGCGTCATCGAATCGATGCTCTACATGCTGTGGGATCTCAAGCTGAAGGTCGGCCATGCGAGCCGCACCGTGAAGGACTGCCTGCGGCTGGCGAAGGAGGATTTCACGATCCGCACCTCGCTCATCGAATGCCGCCGCCTCGCGGGCGATCCCGCGCTCGCCGCTTCCCTGCGCGAGCGGCTCTGGACCGAGCTGTTCCGCGCCACCGCGCCCGAATTCATCACCGCCAAGCTTGCCGAGCGCGACACGCGCCACCTCAAGCAGGGCGGCCAGAGATATGTGGTCGAGCCCAACGTCAAGGAGGGCAAGGGCGGCTTGCGCGACCTGCAATCGCTCTACTGGATCGGCAAATACGTCTACGGCGTGCAGGACGCGGCCGAGCTCGTGGGGCAAGGCGTCTTCACCGATGAGGAATACGCCGAGTTCGTGCGCGCAGAGGATTTTCTCTGGGCGGTGCGCTGCCACCTGCATCTGGTCACCAACCGGGCAATGGACCAGCTCACCTTCGACATGCAGGTCGAGGTGGCCGAGCGGATGGGCTATGTCGATGGCGGTGGCCGCCGCGCGGTCGAGCATTTCATGCAGGACTACTTTCGCCATGCCACCCGCGTGGGCGAGCTGACCCGCATCTTCCTAACCGCACAGGAGGCCACGCATCTGAAGTCCGAGCCGATGCTGACCCGGCTTCTGGCGCGGCGCAAGCGCGCTCGCCCGCCCTACCGCATCGTGCACAACCGGCTCGACGTGGCGGACGAGACGGCGTTTCTTGCTGATCCGGTGAACCTGCTCCGGATCTTCGACGAAAGCCTGCGCACCGGCCACCTGCTGCATCCCGACGCGATGCGGCTGATCTCGGCCAACCTGCATCTGATCGACGCGAAGCTGCGCGAGGACCGGGAGGCCAACCGGATCTTCCTCGACCTGATGATCCGGCGCGGCAACCCGGAGCGGGCGCTGCGCCGGATGAACGAGCTGGGCCTTCTCGCGGCCTTCCTGCCTGAATTCGCGCCGATCGTCGCGATGATGCAGTTCAACATGTATCACCACTACACGGTCGACGAGCACACGATCCAATGCATCTCGACCTTGGCGCAGATCGAGCGCGAGGAGCTCGTCGAGGAGCTCCCCGTGGCCTCCTCGATCCTGAAAGCCGGGGTGAACCGCAAGGTGCTCTACGTGGCGCTGCTGCTGCACGACATCGGCAAGGGCCGCGACGAGGACCATTCGGTGCTCGGCGCACAGATCGTCCGGCGGGTGGCGCCGAGGCTGGGGCTCAATCGCAAGGAAAGCGAGACGGTCGAATGGCTGGTGCGCCATCACCTTCTGATGTCGGACATGGCGCAGAAGCGCGACATCTCCGAGCCGCGCACGGTGCGCGATTTCGCCCGCGCGGTGAAAACCAAGGAGCGGCTCGACCTTTTGTGCGTGCTGACCGTCTGCGACATCCGCGGCGTCGGCCCCGGCACGTGGAACAACTGGAAGGCGATGCTGCTGCGCAGCCTCTACACCGCCACCGAGGAGGCGCTCGCCACCGGGCTCGAGGATCTGAGCCGCGGCGCCCGCGAAACCGAGGCCAAGAAAGCGCTGCGCGAGGCCCTGTCGGACTGGCCGCAGGCCGAGCTGCGCGCGGAGACCAGCCGTCATTACGGCCCCTACTGGCAAGGCCTGCCGCTCGACGAGCATGTCCGCTTCGCGCATCTGCTGCGCGGGCTCGGCACCAACGAGATCCGCACCGACCTCATGCTCGATGCCGATCGCGACGCCACGCGGGTGAGCTTTGCCACCACCGACCATCCGGGGCTGTTCTCGCGGCTCACGGGCGCGCTGGCGCTTGTGGGCGCCAATATCGTCGACGCGCGCACCTATACCGCCAAGGACGGGCTGTGCACGGCCGTGTTCTGGATACAGGACGCCGAGGGGCATCCCTACGAGCAGGCCCGCCTGCCCCGGCTTGAGCAGATGATCGGCAAGACGCTGCGCGGCGAGGTCGTGACGCGCGACGCGATCAAGGACCGCGACAAGATCCGCAAGCGCGAGCGCGCCTTCCGCGTGCCCACCTCGATCGCCTTCGACAATGACGGCTCGGAGATCTTCACCATCATCGAGGTCGACACCCGTGACCGGCCCGGCCTGCTCTATGACCTGACCCGGACGCTGGCCGCCGCGAATGTCTATATTTCCTCCGCCGTCATCGCGACCTATGGGGAGCAGGCGGTCGATACCTTCTACGTCAAGGACATGTTCGGATTGAAATACCATTCTGAGTCGAAGCAGCGCGCGCTCGAACGACGGCTGCGCGAGGCCATCGAAGCGGGCGCGCGGAGGGCCGTGTCTTGAAGCCCATCCGCTTGGTGCAGGGCTTTCTCACCGTCGGCATCTGGACCCTGCTGTCCCGCGTCTTCGGATTCGCGCGCGACATCATGATCGCGGGCTATCTCGGCGCGGGCCCGGTGGCCGAGGCCTTCCTCGTCGCCTTCTCGCTGCCCAACATGTTCCGCCGCTTCTTCGCCGAGGGCGCATTCAACATGGCCTTCGTGCCGATGTTCTCGAAAAAGCTCGAGGGTGAGGAGGACGCGGCGGGCTTCGCGCAGGAGGCGTGGGTCGGCATGGCCTTCATCCTCACCGTGTTCACGGTGATCGGCGTGGTGGCAATGCCGGGGCTGGTGCTGCTCATGGCGTCGGGCTTTGCGGGCGACGAGCGGTTCGACCTTGCGGTCGAATACGGCCGCCTCGCCTTTCCCTACATCCTGTTCATCTCGCTCGCCGCGCTGGCCTCCGGCGTGCTCAACGCCACCGGCCGCTTCGTCGCCGCCGCCGCGGCGCCGGTGCTCTTGAACATCGTGTTCATCCTCGCGGTGCTGGTGGGCGCGGCGCTGGGTCGCGATCCCTCCGAGAGCCTCGGGCTCGGCATCGACCGGGCGCTCGGGCTCCGGGTGGGCGACACGCTGGCGCTGTCAGTGCCCTTCGCGGGTCTGGTGCAGCTCTTCCTCGTGTGGTGGGCTGCCAAGCGCGCGGGCTTCCACCTGCGCTGGGGCTGGCCGCGCATGTCGCCCGACCTGTGGAAGCTTGCCGCCATCGCGGCCCCTGCGGCCCTGGCGGGCGGTGTGGTGCAGATCAACCTGTTGGTCGGTCGGCAGGTGGCCAGCTTCTTCGAAGGCGCGGTTGCCTGGCTCAACTATGCCGACCGCCTTTACCAGCTGCCCTTGGGCGTGGTCGGTATCGCCGTGGGCGTGGTGTTGCTGCCCGATCTGTCGCGCCGGCTGCGGGCGGGCGACGAGACCGGCGGCCGCGACGCCTTCAACCGCGCCGCCGAGATGAGCCTCGCGCTCACCATCCCCGCTGCCGTGGCGCTGGTGGTGATCCCCGTCCCGCTGGTCTCGGTGCTGTTCGAGCGCGGCGCCTTCACCACCGACGACACCATGGCGACCGCGCTTACCGTCGCGGTCTATGGCGTGGGCCTGCCCGCCTTCGTGCTGCAAAAATCGCTGCAACCGCTGTTCTTCGCGCGCGAGGACACCAAGAGCCCGTTCCGCTACGCGCTCGTGGCGATGGTGGTGAACGTGGTGGTGGCCGTGGGCCTCGCTCCGGTGATCGGCTTCATCGCCGCCGCTCTCGGCACGACGCTGGCGGGCTGGGCCATGGTCTGGCTGCTGTGGCGCGGCTCGCGCGGGATGGGGGTGGCCTCGCAATGGGACGACCGCTTCCGTCACCGGCTGTGGCGGATCTGCGGCGCATCGGCGCTGATGGGGGTGCTGCTCCTGGGCTGCGCGGCGCTCCTGGGCCCGTTCCTCGCCACGCCGACGGTGCGCTACCTCGCGCTGGCCGTCCTCGTGGCGATCGGGATGCTGGGCTATTTCGGCTTCGGCCAGCTTCTGGGGGCGTTCCGCCTCGCCGAGTTCCGCCGCGCGGTGCGGCGCTAACGCGTCCGCATCCGCGCGAGGAACCCGCGCGCGCCGCCCGGTGCCAAAAGCGGCGACAACACCAGCCCCGTCACGAAGCCTGCGGCGTCGGCCACCCATGCGGGGTCGGCGCCGAACATCAGCCCGAACACCAGCTGCAGCGCCAGGAGCACGCCGATCAGCCGGAACGCCGCCAGCCGGTTCGACCCGGCGCGCCCGAGTTGCAGCCACATCAGATAGGTGAAGCCGCCGATCAGCCCGTAGACCGCCGGGTAGGCCCCGGCCAGCGGGTAGTTGGTCGAGGTGAAGACCCCGAAGGCGATGGCCCCCGTAATGGTCGTGGCCGCCAGCAGCAGGCCCAGCGCGACCGGGTGCAGCACCTCGCCCACGAACTTGCCGAGCGCCAGAAGCAGCGCCACCGCAAAGAGCGCGTGAGTCAGGCTGAGATGCACGAAAGGGTAGCTCAGCAAACGCGAGGCGAGGCCCCAGTCCCAGCGCAGCGCCAGCCGGTCGAGCACGGCGGCGGAAAACCCGTAGCCCTCGATCGCGCCGATGCGCCAGCCCACGGCCTGTGGCCCGCCAACGAGCCCGGTGGCCCCGAGCGACAGCACCGCCTCGATGCCAGCCATGACCAGCGCCAGCACCACGATCAGCGGCGGCAGCGTGCCGAAGGGGCCCTCGATCGGGGAGTGGTTCGGATCGGGTCTCGGGTAGTATCCCTGCGGTCGCATGTTCGTCCCCTTCGGTTGACCTCGACAGGGGGCATGGCTAATCGGAATGCCACCCGGTTTCCAGCAGGACACGCGCCATGACCGACACCACGTTCGCCCCCCGCGTCTTTTCGGGCATCAAGCCTTCGGGCGGCCTCACGCTCGGCAACTATCTCGGCGCGATCAAGCGCTTTGTCGAGATGCAGGGCGGTGAATTCGAGACGATTTTCTGCGTCGTGGACCTGCATGCCATCACCGTCTGGCAGGAGCCGGAGGAGCTGCGCCGTGCCACCCGCGAAGTGGCGGCGGGCTACCTCGCCTCGGGGATCGATCCGGAGAAATCCATCCTGTTCAACCAGTCCCGCGTCTCGGCCCATGCCGAACTGGGCTGGCTGTTCAACTGCGTCGCGCGGATGGGCTGGATGAACCGGATGACCCAGTTCAAGGAAAAGGCGGGCAAGAACGCCGAGAAGCAGAGCCTCGGGCTTTATGCCTATCCGTCGCTGATGGCCGCCGACATCCTCGCCTATCACGCCACCCACGTGCCGGTGGGCGACGACCAGAAGCAGCATGTCGAGCTGACCCGCGACATCGCGGCCAAGTTCAACCACGACTACAAGACCGACTTCTTCCCGCTCACCACCCCGGTGATCGAGGGGCCGGCGATGCGGGTGATGAACCTGCGCGACGGCACCAAGAAGATGTCGAAGTCGGGCGAGAGCGACATGGAGCGGATCAACATGACCGATGACGCCGACACCATCGCCAAGAAGTTCAAGAAGGCCCGCACCGACCCCGCGCCCCTGCCCGACAATCTCGACGAGTTGAAGGATCGCGCCGAGGCCAAGAACCTCGTGGATATCTACGCGGGCCTGTCGGGGGTGACGGCCGAAGCGGTGATCGCCGAGCATGGCGGCGCGGGCTGGGGCCAGTTCAAACCCGCCCTCGCCGATCTGGCAGTCGAGAAGCTCGCCCCGATCTCGTCGGAGATGGCGCGGCTAATGGACGACCCGGCCGAGATCGACCGGATCATGGCCCGCGGCGCCGATCGCGCCCGCGCCATCGCCGATCCGATCGTCGCCAAGACCTCCGAGATCATGGGCCTCGTCCGCTGAGCCACGGGCGGGGCGCTACGCGCCCTGCCCACTCCGGCTAGGCTACAGCACGGCTCCCATCACCGTTTTCTCAAGGCGACAGGGCACCGGGGCGGAAACGGGCCGCCTCGGCGCTTGCGTCCCGGACAGGGGCGGAAGGGGAGCGCAGTCCCCTTCCGTCGCATCGGCTCAGATCAGCCGCACCTGCGTGCCGGTCTCGACCAGCGCGAAGAGCTTGGCGATGTGTTCGTTGTAAAGACCGATGCAGCCATCCGAGGAAGGTCGGCCGATCTTGCGCGTGTCATGGGTGCCGTGAATCCGATAATATTGCCACGAGAGGTAGAGCGCATGGGTGCCCAGCGGGTTGCCGGGGCCCGCGGGCACCACCGCCGGAAGCGAAGGGTCGCGCTCGCGCATCGAGGGCGTCGGGGTCCATGTCGGGCCCTCCACCTTGCGCACTACCTCGGTATAGCCGAGCCGGGTGAGTTCTTCGCTCACGGGAACCGAAGAAGGATAGAGCCGGTAGGTCTCCCCGTCACCGCCCCAGAAATGCACGGCGCGGGCCTTGGTGTCGGCGACGATGACACCCCTGCCCAGCGCGTCGAAATGATCGCGCCAGTCGATCCTCTGAAGCGCCGAGACGTTGCGCTGCACCGCGCCTTGGGCCGCGATGGCGGGAGCGGCGAGCGTGACGAGGCCGGCGGCGGTGCCGGTCGCAAGAAAGCTGCGTCGGGTCTGGGTCATGAGGTCTCCTGATCTGTTTTGCCCTCCCTTCCCCCTTCCCGCGCGGGAGGATCAACTCACGACGGCGCGAGGTGCCGCATCGGGGTTTCGCGTTGTTGCACCGATGCCGTGCGAAACTGGTGACTGACGCCGAGGCCTGCCGGTCCCTATCTTGGTGATGTACCGCCCCTACCCGGAGTGCCGCCGCCATGACCCAGATCGCCCCCGCCGCCACCCGTATCGGCCACGTGCACCTGCGGGTCGCCGATCTCGACCGCGCCATCGCCTTTTATGGCGGCGTGCTGGGCTTCGAGGTGATGCAGCGCTACGGCCCCGGCGCGGCCTTCCTCTCTGCGGGGGGCTATCACCATCATATCGGTCTCAACACTTGGGAGAGCCTTGGCGCCGCGCCGCCGCCGCCGGGCCATACCGGCCTCTACCACACTGCGGTCCTCTACCCCGACCGCAGGTCGCTGGCGCGGGCCCTGAGGCGAGCGATCGAGGCTGGAGTCGAGATCGACGGCGCGGCCGATCACGGGGTGAGCGAGGCGATCTATTTCCGCGATCCCGACGGCAACGGGGTCGAAATCTACCGCGACCGCGCCGAAGCCGATTGGCCGCGCGACGCCGAGGGCGGGCTTTCGATGACCAATGCCCGGTTCGATCTGGGCGCGCTGCTGGCCGAGGCTTGAGCGCAACGCCCCGACCGTTGCGGCGCGCCGGAGCGCCGCCGCCTCTCGACCGCCCTGCGCCATCGGCCTAGCCTGCGCCCCAAACTGGAGGACAGGCATGGCCACGGGCACCGATATCCGGACCTATCACGAGGGGCGCTGGCACGAAGGCGACATCGCGGTGATCCGCGCCTCCGACCACGGGGCGTGGCTCGGCACGACCGTGTTCGATGGCGCGCGTTACGCGCACGGGCTCGCGCCCGACCTCGACAAGCATTGCGCGCGGGCCAATGCCTCGGCCGAGGCGCTGATGATCACCCCCACCGTCTCGACACAGGAGATGGTCGGCATCGTCCGCGAGGGGCTGGCCGCCTGCCCCAAGGATGCCGCGATCTACATCCGCCCGATGTACTGGGCGCTTGATGGCGGCCCCTTGGGCATCCTGCCCAAGGAGGGCGCGACCGGCTTTGCCGTGGCGCTCGAGGCGATCCCGATGGCGCCGCCCGATGCCGCGACGACGCTCACCACCACGCGCTTTCGCCGCCCGGTGATGGAGGACGCGGTGGTCAACGCCAAGGCGGGCTGCCTCTACCCCAACAACGCCCGGATGATCGCCGAGGCGCGCGCCAAGGGCTTTGGCAACGCTCTGGCGGCCGACGCGCTGGGCAATGTCGCCGAAAGCGCCAGCTCCAACGTCTTTGTCGTCAAGGATGACGAGGTGTTCACGCCGATCCCCAACGGCACCTTTCTCGCGGGCATCACCCGCGCGCGCCACATCGCCAACCTGCGCGCCGACGGGGTGAAGGTGCACGAGGTCACGATGTCCTTCGCCGACGTGCATGCCGCCGACGAGGTGTTCTTGTCGGGCAACATGCACAAGGTCACGCCTGTCACCGCCTTCGACGACACGGCCTATCCCATCGGCCCGGTCACGAAGCGGGTGCGCGAGATGTACTGGGACTGGGCGGCGGCGGCGGGCTGAGATGCGGCTCTGGCGCGCCATCGACCGGCTGCTGGCGTTCTTGCCCTTCGCGCTGAGCGCTGTGGCGCTGGCGCTCTTGCTGTCGCAAAACCCCTTCGCCGCGCCCTATCTGGAGCGCACCACCGAGGCGGTGGCGCTGGAGCTGCGTGCGGCCTTGGCGCGTGAGGTGACGCCGGAATGGTACATGGCCGAGATGGACCGCGCGCTTCTGGCCGAGGATCTCGACGCGATGCGCATGGTCTCGGCGGTGGGCGGACGACACGGCATCGCGCCCTCGCCCGCCCTTTTGGGCCGGATGCAGGCGCTCGAGGCGCAAGAGACCGGGGCGCTGGCGGCGGTGCGCGACTGCGCGGTCTGTGCCGCCGACATCACCGCCTGCCCGCGCGTGACGCTACTGGCGATGTGCGGCGTCACGGTCGAGATGACGCCGCTTGGCGATCTCAACGCGCTGCGCCGCGCGGCACAGGCCGGGATCGCGGGCGAGGAGATCGACCGGATCGAGGTGGCGCTGGCGGGTGTGGGCCTCGGGGCCACCGGTCTGGTGCTGGCCTCAGGCGGCACCAGCGCCACGGTCAAGGTGGGGGCGACCTCGCTGCGGCTGGCACGGCGGCTCGGCACCGTCAGCCCGCGTTTCGCGGATGAACTTCGGCTGCTCTCCGATGTCGGTTTCCGCCCGGATCGGCTCGACGATCTCACCTTGGGCAGGGCGGGCCTCGACGAAGTGGCCGACCCGGTGAAGCTCGCCCGGGTGGGTGAATTGGCCTCGGATCTGGGGCGCGTTGCCGCGAATGCCTCGCTCACCGACGCGGTGCTGATGCTGCGCCATGTCGACGACGCCGCCGATGCGCGGCGGCTGGCGCGGCTGTCGGACGCCGCCGGACCCGACACCCGCGCCACGCTCGACATTCTCGGCAAGGGCCGCGCCTTTCGCGCGCTGGTGCGGCTGTCGGACCTCGCCATCGGGGCGGCGACGCTCTTGTGGCTGGTCGCGGGTCAGGTGCTGATCTTCTTGGGGGAACGCTTTGGTCGCCTCGTGCTGGCGCTTTTGCGCGTACCGGTGCGGGCGCAGGCGCGCGGGGCCGATGCCCGCACCGACATGCCGCGTCCGCGCGCCGAGCCTCCCTTGACCCGGCCGCAGCCGCGCCTGCGCCCCGATCCGCCCCTGCGCCGCCCCGTCGTGCACCGCCCCGTTGTGCCGCGCCCCTCGCTGGGCCACACTCCGGCGGAATGACGGAGAGCCCATGCGCAAGTTTCTCGTGATCCTCGACGACACCCGCGAATGCCTCAACGCGATGCGCTTTGCCGCGATGCGCGCGGGCAAGACCGGCGGCGGCGTCACAATCCTGTCGGTGATCCCCCCCGACGAGTTCAACCATTGGGTCGGCGTGGGCGAGATCATGCGCGCCGAGGCGCGCGAGCGCATCGAAGTCCATTTCGAGGTCTTCGCGAAATGGATGCGCGACCGCCAGAACGTGCATCCCGACCTCGTGATCCGCGAAGGCGAGGCGGTGCCCGAGATCCTCGCCCAGATCCGCGAGGACCCGGAGATCGGCGTGCTGGTGCTCGGCGCGGGGGACGACCGCAAGGGGCCGGGACCGCTGGTGAGCCAGCTCACCCGCGAGGCGGGCAGCCTGCCGGTGCCGATCACCATCGTGCCGGGCGACATCTCCAAGGAGCGGCTGGAGGCGATTACCTGAAAGCTCTGACGAATGGTTTTTAGAACCGTTCCAAATCTTGACTTCGGGCCCTGCGAGGCGCATATCGGGAGCCTGAAACGAAAGGTGGTCCGATGTTCATCCAGACCGAATCCACGCCGAACCCCGCGACACTGAAGTTCCTGCCGGGGCAGACCGTGCTCGAGATGGGCACGGCCGACTTCCCCTCCGAGGAGGCCGCGCAGTCGAGCCCGCTTGCCAAGCGCATCTTCGCGACCGGCGGCGTGGCGGGCGTGTTCCTCGGCTCGGACTTCGTGACCGTGACCAAGACCGACGCGGTCGAGTGGGATCACATCAAGCCCGCCGTGCTCGGCGCTGTGATGGAGCATTTCCAGTCCGGCGCGCCGGCGATCGACGACGGCACTTCGAACAGCGCCTCGGGCGGTCATGCCGAGCATACAGGCGAGGACGGTGCCATCGTCGAGCAAATCAAGGAATTACTCGACACCCGCGTGCGGCCCGCCGTGGCGCAGGATGGTGGCGACATCACCTTCCACGGCTTTGATCGCGGCATCGTCTACCTGCACATGCAAGGCGCCTGCGCGGGCTGCCCCTCCTCGACGCTGACGCTCAAGATGGGCATCGAGAACCTGCTGCGCCACTACATCCCCGAAGTGGTCGAGGTCCGGCCCGTCGCCGCCTGATGACACCGCTTCTCGCCTTCGACACTTCGGCCGCGCATTGCGCGGCCGCGCTGCATCTGGGGGACCGCGTGGTCGCCCGGGTTGAGCCGATGGCCAAGGGACAGGCCGAGCGGCTGATGGGTTTCCTTGAAGAGATCCTCGCCGCCGAAGGCCTTGACTGGAGCGATCTCGCAGCCCTCGGCGTAGGCTGCGGGCCGGGCAACTTCACCGGGCTTCGGGTCGGCGTCTCTGCGGCGCGCGGCCTCGCGCTGGGTCTGGGCATCCCGGCGATCGGCGTGTCGGGCTTCGAGGCGGCGGGACTGGGTCATCCGCGCCCCGTCACCGTCGCCCTGCCCGCGCCGCGCGACCACCTGTGGCTGCAGCGCCTGACCGAGAACGGGGCCGAAGCCCCCACCCTCGCGCCCGCCGCGCAGGCGGGCGAGGTGCTGCACGCCCCCGAGGCGGACCCGCTGGTCCGCGCCATCGCCGAAATCGCGTGCGGCCGCGCCGCGACGCCCCAGCCGCGCCCGGCGCCGCTCTATGTTCGCCCCGCCGACGCCGCGCCGCCGCGCGACCCCGCGCCCGTGCTGATCGGATGACCGAGCCGCGGGCCCTCGCCGAGACCTATGCGGCGGCCTTTCCGGATGAGCGTCACTGGGGCGCGGCCGAGTTCGCCGAGCTGCTCGCCGCCCCCGGCGCGATCCTGTCGGGCGACGCAGCAAGCTTCGTTCTGGGGCGGGTGACGCTCGACGAGGCCGAGATCGTGACGCTTGCCACACATCCCGGGCATCGCCGGCAGGGCCGCGCCCGCGCCGCGTTGGAGGCGTTCCACGACGCGGCGCGGGCTGCCGGGGCCGATACGGCCTTTCTCGAGGTGGCCGAGGACAACGTGGCGGCCTGTGCGCTCTACGCGGCGGCGGGCTATGTCCGGGCGGGCCGCAGACGGGGCTACTATTCCCGGCCCGACCGGCCGCCGGTGACGGCGCTGATCCTCACCCTCCCCCTGCGTTAGGATGCCCCGGCGTCAGTCGCCTTTTGCGTGGGCAAAGCCGTCCCGAAGCCACCCGAAGCCACCTCAAAGCCCCGATGACTTGGCGCAAATCAGGGAAAAATCAGTTGACCCCCGAGGGCTGCGCATTGCCTTATCCTGCCATGAGCCGGCGCATGACCGGTAGGCGCGTGTCGCCCCTCAGGGGCCGTGCCGAGACCTGACAGGGAGCTATTGATGACTCATTTCGCGAAATTCCTCGGCGCCTCCGCCGTGCTGGCCCTCTCGGCAGGCGCGGCTCTGGCCGATCCGGCGCTGATCTACGATCTGGGCGGAAAGTTCGACAAATCCTTCAACGAAAGTGCGCATAACGGCGCCACTCGCTGGGCCGAGGAAACCGGCAACTCCTATGCCGAAGTCGAGCTGCAGTCCGACGCCCAGCGCGAGCAGGCGCTGCGCCGTTTCGCCGAGGCCGGCAACAACCCGATCGTCACGGTGGGCTTTTCGTTCATGACCCCGCTCGAGGAAATCGCCACCGACTACCCCGAGACCAAGTTCGTGATCATCGACGGCGTGGTCGACCAGCCCAACGTCCGCTCGGTGATCTTCAACGAGCATGAGGGCTCCTACCTTGTCGGCCAAATGGCCGCGATGGCCTCCGAGAGCGGCACCGTCGGCTTCATCGGCGGCATGGACATCCCGTTGATCCGCAAGTTCGCCTGCGGCTACGCCCAGGGCGCTCAGTCGGTGAACCCCGAGATCACCGTCCTGTCGAACATGACTGGCACCACCCCCTCGGCCTGGAACGATCCCGTGAAGGGCTCCGAGCTGACCCAGGCGCAGATCTCGCAAGATGCGGACGTGATCTATGCCGCCGCGGGCGGCACCGGCATCGGCGTGCTGCAGACCGCCGCCGATCAAGGCATCCTGTCGATCGGCGTCGACAGCAACCAGAACTACCTGCAGCCGGGCAAGGTGCTGACCTCGATGGTCAAGCGCGTGGACAACGCTGTCTATGAGGCCTTCGAGGCGGGCACCGAGGTCGAGACCGGCATCAACGTGATGGGCGTCAACAACGAGGGCGTCGGCATCGCCGTCGATGAGCACAACGAGGCGCTCGTCACCGATGAGATGACCGCCGCCGTCGAGGACGCCAAGACCAAGATCGCCTCGGGCGAGATCGAGGTGCACGACTACATGAGCGACGAGAGCTGCCCCTCGCTCGACTTCTGATCGCCCCCCAGGGCATGACACGAGGGGCCGCGCCGCAAAGCGCGGCCCCGTTTCGCACCCGAGGACCGGACATCACATGACCGACCACACCCCCGCGATCGAGCTCAAGGGCATCTCCAAGGCCTTTGGCCCCGTGCAGGCCAACAAGGACATCTCGATCCGGGTGATGCCCGGCACGATCCACGGCATCATCGGCGAGAACGGCGCCGGCAAATCGACGCTGATGTCGATCCTCTATGGTTTCTACAAGGCCGATGCGGGCGAGATCTTCATCAATGGCCACCCGACCCAGATCCCCGACAGCCAGGCCGCGATCCGCGCCGGGATCGGCATGGTGTTTCAGCATTTCAAGCTGGTGCAGAACTTTACCGTGCTCGAAAACGTCGTGCTCGGCGCCGAGGAAGGCGCGATGCTGCGCCCGTCGCTCGCCAAGGCGCGCCGCCAACTCAAACAGCTGGCCGCGGAATACGAGCTCAACATCGACCCCGACGCGCGGATCGAGGATATCGGCGTCGGCATGCAGCAGCGGGTCGAGATCCTCAAGGCGCTCTACCGGCAGGCCGACATCCTGATCCTCGACGAGCCCACCGGCGTGCTGACCCCGGCCGAGGCCGACCACCTGTTCCGCATCCTCAAGGGGCTGCGCGATCAGGGCAAGACGATCATCCTGATCACCCACAAGCTGCGCGAGATCATGGAGATCACCGACACGGTGAGCGTGATGCGGCGCGGCGAGATGACCGCGACGGTGCAGACCGCCGAAACCTCGCCGCCCGAACTGGCCGAGCTGATGGTCGGCCGCAAGGTGCTGCTGCAGGTCGAGAAGGCCCCCGCTACGCCGGGCAAGACGATCCTCGAGGTCGAGAACCTGCGCGTGATCGACAGCAAGGGCGTCGAGCGATTGCGCGGCATCGGGATCGAGATCCGCGCGGGCGAGATCCTCGGCCTCGCCGGCGTCGCGGGCAACGGCCAGTCCGAATTGCTCGAGGTGCTGGGCGGCTACCGCAAGGCCAAGGGCAAGGTGCGGCTCAATGGCGAGGAGATCGACCTCACCGGCTCCAAGTCCGACGCCCGCACCCGGCGCGCGCGCGGCATCGCCCACGTCCCCGAGGACCGGCATCACGAGGGGTTGATCCTCGACTTCACGGCCTGGGAAAACGTGGCCTTCGGCTATCACGACAAGCCCGAATTCAACAAAGGCGTCTTCATGGACAACGCGGCCATCAAGGCTGACGCCGCCGCGAAGATGGAGCGCTTCGACGTGCGCCCGCCGAACCCGAACCTCGCCGCCAAGAACTTTTCGGGCGGCAACCAGCAGAAGATCGTCGTGGCGCGCGAAATCGAACGCAATCCCGACCTGCTGCTGATCGGCCAGCCGACGCGCGGCGTCGACATCGGCGCGATCGAGTTCATCCACGATCAGATCGTGGCGCTGCGCGACATGGGCAAGGCGGTGCTGCTGGTGTCGGTCGAGCTTGACGAGATCATGTCGCTGTCGGATCGCATCGCGGTGATGTTCGACGGCCAGATCATGGGCGAGCGCCTGCCCTCCGAGACCGACGAGCGCGAGCTTGGTCTTCTGATGGCGGGCATCACCGATACGGACAAACCGCATAGCGAGGCCGAGATCGAGGCCAACCTTGCCAAGAAGCGCGCCAGCGCCGCGAAGGAGGCCTGAGATGCAGAAGATGCCGCAATGGGCGGATGTGGTGCTGATCCCGCTGATCAGCCTGCTTCTCGCCGCCCTGCTCTCGGCCTTGGTCATCCTTGCCATCGGCGAAAACCCGTGGTCGGCCCTCAAGCTGATGGTCGACGGCTCGATGGGCTCGACCTACGCCTGGGGCTACACGCTCTACTACGCGACCAATTTCATCTTTACCGGCCTCGCCGTGGCGATCGCCATCCATGCGCGCCTGTTCAACATCGGCGGCGAGGGCCAGGCGATGCTGGGCGGCCTCGGCGTGGCGCTGATCGCGCTCTATATCCCTTGGCCGCATTGGAGCCTCGCGCTTCTGGGCGGCGCGGTGGGCGCGGCACTCTTCGGCGCGGCCTGGGCTCTGATCCCGGCCTGGCTTCAGGCCAAGCGCGGCAGCCACATCGTGATCACCACGATCATGTTCAACTTCATCGCCGCGGCGCTGCTGAACTACCTGCTGATCGGCGCGCTCAAACCCTCGGGCTCGATGGAGCCCGCCACGGGCCGCTTCCCAGAGGCCACGCATCTGCCGACCTTCCAGGACATGTTCTCGACCGCCGAGACCGCGCTGTTCCGGGGCGCGCCGGTGAACGTGTCGTTCTTCGTGGCGCTGCTGGCCTGCGTCGCCGTCTGGGCGCTGATCTGGCGCACCCGTCTGGGCTATGAGATCCGCGCCTTCGGCCAATCGGAATCGGCGGCGAAATACGCGGGCATCTCGCCCACCCGGATCATCGTCGTGACCATGCTGATCTCCGGCGGTCTCGCGGGGATGATGGCGATCAACAACGTCATGGGCGAGGCCGAGCGCCTCGTGCTCAACGCCGTCGAGGGCGCCGGTTTCATCGGCATCGCGGTGGCGTTGATGGGGCGCAGCCATCCCTTCGGCGTGCTGCTCGCAGCGCTGCTCTTCGGCTTCCTCTATCAGGGCGGCGCCGAGCTGGCGCTGTGGACCTCGATCCCGCGCGAGCTGATCGTGGTGATCCAGGCCCTCGTGATCCTCTTCACCGGCGCGCTCGACAACATGGTGCGAATGCCGCTCGAGGCGATGTTCCTGAGGCTGCGGCCCGCGCCGAAGCCCGCCCGCAAGACCGAACCGGCGGAGTGAGCCCATGGATTTCCTGACCCTTCTGCAGGTGCTCGACACCACCATCCGGCTTGCCACGCCGCTGCTGCTTGCCTGTCTCGCCGGGCTCTTTTCCGAGCGCGCGGGTATTTTCGACATCGGTCTCGAAGGCAAGATGCTGGCCTCGGCTTTCCTCACCGCCGCCGTCGCGGCCGTTACCGGCTCGGTGCTGATCGGCACGCTGGCGGGGATCGGCGCGGCCTTGATGCTCTCGGGCATTCACGGCCTCGCCTCGATCACCTTCAGGGGCAACCAGCTGATTTCCGGCGTCGCGATCAACTTCCTCGCCGCGGGCATCACGGTCGTCATCGCGCAGAGCTGGTTCGGACAGGGCGGACGCACGCCGCAGCTCTCGGGCAATGCGCGGTTCGAGAGCATCGACCTGCCCTTCGTGTCCGAAATCCGCGACATCCCTGTCCTCGGCCCGATCTATGCCGAGCTGATCTCGGGGCACACGCTGCTGGTCTATGTGGGCCTGCTGATGGTGCCGCTGACCTGGTGGGTGCTGTTTCGCACCCGCTTCGGCCTGCGGCTGCGCGCAGTGGGCGAGAACCCCGCCGCCGTCGATACCGCCGGCATCTCGGTCGTCGGGCTGCGCTTTGCCGCCGTGGCGATCTGCGGCCTGCTCACCGGCCTTGCCGGAGCCTATCTCTCGACCGGTCTTCAGGCGGGCTTCGTCAAGGACATGACGGCGGGGCGCGGCTATATCGCGCTCGCCGCGCTGATCTTCGCCAAGTGGCGGCCGTGGTACGCGCTTGGTGCCTGCCTGCTGTTCGGCTTCCTGCAGGCGATCGCCCTGCGCCCCGACGTGATCGAGGGTACGCTCGGCTTCGAAGTGGGCGTGCAGCTTCTCGACGCCCTTCCCTATATTCTCACGGTGGTGATCCTCGCAGGCTTTGTCGGCCGCGCGATCCCGCCCCGCGCCGGAGGCGAACCCTATGTCAAAGAGCGTTGAACTCGCGGGCCTGATCAAGGCCCAGGCCGGGGCCGAGCCTGTCAGATACGGGCTGATCCTCGGCTCCGGCCTCGGCCACATCGCAGGCGCCGTCGATGGCGTCACCATCCCCTATGACAAGCTTTCGGGCTTTCCGCATGCGGGTGTGTCGGGTCACAACCCGGTACTTGCCGTGGGCGATCTCGAAGGTCAGCGCGTCGCCGTCTTCGGCGGGCGCGCGCATTACTACGAGCGCGGCAATCCCGGCGAGATGCGACTGCCGCTCGAGGTGCTCAAGGAACTTGGCGCCGAGGCGGTGATCCTCACCAACGCCGCGGGGTCGCTGCGCGCCGAGATGCCCACCGGCTCGATCATGGCGCTCTCGGACCACATCAACTTCTCGGGGCTGAACCCGCTGATCGGGGAGACGACCGATGCGCGCTTTGTGCCGATGGGCGACGCGCATGACCCGGAGCTGCGAGCCAAGCTGCACGCGGCGGCGCGGGCCGAGGGGGTCGAGATGCATGAGGGCGTCTATGCCTGGTATTCCGGCCCCTCCTTCGAGACCCCGGCCGAGATTCGCGCGATCCGAACCCTCGGTGCCGACGCGGTTGGCATGTCGACGGTGCCCGAGGTGATCCTCGCGCGCTTCATGGGTATGAAGGCGCTGGCCATCTCGGCGATCACCAACATGGCCGCCGGCATGTCCGACGAGAACATCGGCCACGAGCACACCAAGGCGATGGCGCCCTTGGGTGCGGCCAAGCTGGAACAGGTGCTACGCCGGATGCTGCGCGACATGGGCTGATCGCGCCGCAACGCGGCATTCTTTGCGCCGGGGGCTTGGAAAAGCCTGCCGCGGCTGCCTTAATCGGCCCCAGCGCAAAAGGCTTCGCATGCAGCTCTACCTCCCCATTGCCGAGGTGTCGGTCAACATCTTCCTGATCCTCGGCCTCGGTGGGCTGGTGGGGGTGTTGTCGGGCATGTTCGGCGTCGGCGGCGGGTTCCTGATCACGCCGCTCCTGTTCCTCGCGGGCATTCCGCCCGCCGTGGCCGTCGCCACCTCGACCAACCAGATCGTCGCCTCGTCCTTCTCGGCCCTTCTGGGACATCTGAGGCGCCGCACCGTTGACATGACGATGGGCGCGGTGCTGCTCGCGGGTGGCCTCGTGGGCTCGGGCCTCGGCATGGCGGTGTTCAACTGGCTGCGCGCGCGCGGCCAGGTCGACCTGCTAGTTGAGCTGAGCTACGTGATCTTTCTCGGCACGGTCGGCGCGATGATGCTGGTCGAGAGCCTGAACGCGCTGCTGAAGTCGCGCCGCCCCGGCGCGCGGCCCAAGCGGCGCAAGCACTACTGGGTCCATGCGCTGCCGCTCAAGATGAAGTTCCGAGTCTCGGGGCTCTACATCTCGGCGATCCCGCCATTGCTGGTGGGGCTGTCTGTGGGTGTGCTGGCGGCGATCATGGGGGTCGGCGGCGGCTTCGTCATGGTGCCCGCGATGATCTACCTGCTCGGCATGCCGACCAAGGTGGTGATCGGCACATCGCTGTTCCAGATCATCTTCGTCACCGCCTTCACCACAATGCTGCACGCCGTGACCAACCAGACGGTCGATATCGCGCTGGCGCTTCTGCTCATCGCGGGGGGGGTGATCGGCGCGCAGCTCGGCACAAGGATAGGCGCGCGAATGAAGGCCGAGCAGCTGCGCATCCTGCTTGCGCTCCTCGTGCTGGCGGTCTGCGGGCAGCTGGCTCTGGGCCTCGTGCTGCGGCCCGCCGAACTTTACGAGATCCAATCGGTGGCCCCGTCATGATCCGGCTGGCGCTGCTGCTCGTCGCGATCACCCTGCCCGGCCATATGGCGCGCGCCGAGGAGATCGTGCTTGGGCTGAGCCGCGATCAGGTCGCGATCACCGCCACCTTCGACGGCTCCGACATCCTGATCTTCGGTGCGGTGCACCGAGAAGCGCCGCCCCCGGTGAACGCGGACCCGCTTGAGGTGATCGTCACCGTCGCCGGCCCCCCCGAGACCGCCATCGTGCGCCACAAGGAGCGCCGCGCCGGGATCTGGATCAACGCCGACGCCGTGCGGATCGAGGGCGCCCCCTCCTTCTACGCCGTCGCCACCACCGCGCCGCTGGGCGAGGTTCTCAGCATCACCGAGGATCTGCGGCTGGCTGTGTCGATCTCGCGCGCGATCCGCGCGGCGGGCAATCGCGCCTTCGAGACGGCGAACCACGTCGCGGCGCTGGTGCGGATCCGCAAGGCGCAGGACGTCTACCGGCTGCAGGAGGGAGGTGTCGATCTCGACCGCGAAACGCTGTTTCGCACCTCGCTCGCCCTGCCCGCCGATCTCGTCGCGGGCAACTACACCACGCGGATCTTCCTGACACGGGGCGGCAAGGTGATAGACAGCTACGAGACGGTGATCGGCGTGCGCAAGGTCGGCGTCGAACGCTGGCTCTACGACTTCTCGCGGGAGCAGGCCGCGCTCTATGGGCTCTTGTCGCTGGCGCTGGCGATCGCGGCGGGCTGGGCGGCTTCGGCGGCCTTTACGGGCTGGCGTCGCTGAGAGCCGCTAAAATCCCCCCTATTCCAAGGCTCCCGCAGGGGCGCTTTGGCATGCTAGCTTCGGTCCGGGGGGCCTGTTACAGCCTAAAAGGAGCACCGATGTCACATCGATGGATGTTCGACGTGTTGGTCGATCTCGAATCCTATGCCAGCCGCAACGGCCTGCCCCAGCTGGCGCGTCGGCTTTCGGAGGTGGCCGGTCAGGCCGCGCACGAACTGGCGCTCATCCCGTCAGGCCGACCGGGTGAGCGCGCCGAAGCCCCGACATCCGCGCGCCACCGCGCCGATTAGGCGCAGCGCCCCCTCTGGCCCCTGTCGCGGCGCGCGGGTAGGGTCGCGCCATGACACTTCCCGCCGTGACGTACTCCTCCGACCAGGCCGAAGCCTGGGATGCCGTGACGCAGCTTCTGCGGCTCAGCGGCATCGATCTCGACGACGAATTGCTGAGCGCGCCCGCCTCGGACGCGCAGCGCACCATCGCCGTCATCGGCAAGGCAGGCTCCGGCAAGACGCTGCTGCTCGCGGAGCTGACCGCCGCCCTCAAGAAAGCGGGCGTCGACATCGTCTCGGGCGATTGGGAGGGGCGCCGCAAGAAAGACCGACGCACGCTGGCCGTTCTCGCGCCGACCAACAAGGCGGCGAGCGTGCTGCGCAATCGCGGCGTCCCTGCGACGACGATCCACCGCATTCTCTATACGCCGGTCTACGACCCCGAATACGAGAAGATCGCCGAATGGCTCGGCGGCGAGGGCGAAAAGCCCAACATCGAGGGCCTCACCGAAGAGGCCCTGGCCCGCGCCGCCAGCGCCTTCGCCACCCATGGCTCGGTGCCCGCCGCACTGGCCGCCGCCGGTCTCAGGGGATCGGACTTCATCACCGGCTGGAAGCGCCGCGAGGAGCCGCTCGACATCGGATTCATCGACGAATCTTCGATGCTCGACGAGAAACAGGTCGAGGATCTCAAGGAGATCTTCCCGACGCTGGTGCTGTTCGGCGACCCGGCGCAGCTGCCCCCGGTGCAATCCTCGGGCGGCATGGTGTTCGATACCATGAAAGACGCCGACAAGCATGTCCTGCATCGCATCCACCGGCAGGACGCTGACAATCCGATCCTCGATCTCGCCCATGCGCTGGCCGATCCGCAGGTCGATTTCTACGCCTTCGAGCGACTGGTGCAGGAGGCCGCGAACCGCGACGAACGCGTCGTCATGGCGCGGCGGGTCGAGGCCGAGCTGATGGCCCGCTCGCCGGTTCTCGTGTGGCGCAACGCCACGCGCATCCGTCTGATCCATGCCTTCCGCGCCGCTTACGGCGCGCCAGAGGGCGACCTGCTGCCGGGCGAGCCGCTGATCTGCGACGGGATCGAACTGCCGCTGAAGCATCGCAAGAAGCGGCTCGATCTGGAGGCGCGCGGCCTGATCAAGGGCGCGCAGGTGGTCTATATGGGCCCCGGGCGCAAGCCGGGGTTTTCGCGGCTGCACGTAATGGGCGCGCCCGAGCCGCAGCTTTCGGCAGCCTCGATCGTGCGGATCGAGCAGGAGGGCGACGCCGAGCCCTTCATCCCTTATGCGGCGCGGATGGGCGCCACCTTCCTGCATGGCGCGGCCGTCACGATCCACAAGGCCCAAGGTTCACAATGGGACACGGTGCAGGTCTTTGCCCCCGACATCGAGATCGCGGCGCGCATGGGCCGGGTCGAGGCCGGACAACCCCTGTGGAAACGGCTGGCCTATGTCGCGATCACCCGCGCCGAGCGCGAGCTGCGCTGGGTGGTGCGCTCGATGCTGGCCAAGCCGGGCGACAACCTGAACACCGACGACCTCGTAGCCCCCGCCGCCTCCTTCGAACTCAGCGCACCGACGGCGCAGGAGGGCTGAGTTCCGCGGCCGGGGCCGCGAGTCGCACAGGCTCGAAGTGATGCGCGACCGAGGCTGCGTAAAACCGCAGCACCGGCTCAGCCCCTGCAGCGGGCGCCAGCCCCTCGCCGCCTTCGATCACCAGCCCGCGCTGCTTGAGGTTGTTCAACGCATCCGCCGTGATCCGCGCGGCATCGCGGCGCGGCAGCGCCACGCCGCGCGCATGTAGCATGCCCAGACGGGCCGCGACGCGGATCTCGATCCGCGCGGACGGCAAGGGCGAGGCGTCGAGCAGGATCCCCGCGACGAGCGGCACCGGCAGCACCGGCATCACCGCCTCGATCCGGCGCATCATCTCCTTCGACAGCCGCGCCGTATCCTGCGGGCCCGGGGCCTCGTCTCCCAAGAACTCGGCCAACGACAGCGGCTGCCCGAAACCGACCGAGGCGGTGCCATAGCCGCGAAACCTTCTCGTGAGCCGTTGCCCCAGATGCCCCAGAACGGCCCCCGCCAGCCGCGAAGCCGGAACGCGGAACCGCCGACCGCCTGCCTCGGCGGCGCCGATCAGCACCCGGTCCTCGAGCACGCGGTCGTAATTGAGCGCCACCGGCACGAAGATCACGTCGCGGCGGTGGTTCGCGAAATCTTCGACGATATGCCCCAAAAGCCCGGTCTTGGGAGCGGCCACGCGCCCCGTGAGACTCAGCCCGCCCTCGGGAAAGATCGCCTGCGTCACGCCCCCCGCCGTCGCCATCTGAACATAGCGTTGCAACACCCGGCGATAGAGCACGCCGCGGTCGCGTCTGCGGATGAAATAGGCCCCCATCGCCCGGATCACCGGCGACAGCGGCCAGACCCGCGCCCATTCGCCCACCGCGTAGGACAGCGCCGAGGTCCGCGCGGCAAGCCATGTCACCAGAACGTAATCCATGTTGGAGCGGTGGTTCATCACGAAGACTACCGCCGCGTTCGCGTCGATCGCATCCAGTTCGTCCCGGTCGAAAGCCCCGAGACGGATCCGGTAGAGCGCCCGGCTGAGCCATTTGGCAAGCCGGATGCCGAAGGTGAAATAGGCGGTCGCCGAAAAGGACGGCACGATTTCGCGCGCATAGTCGCGGGCCTGCTCGAAGGCCACGTTCTCGGGAACGCCGTGGCTCTGTGCATGTTCGACGACGGCTTGTGCGACGGCGGGATCGTAGATGAGCCGCTGAATCATGTCGTGACGCCGCGCCAGCTTGAACGGCTCGATCGGGCGCGCCAGCCTCGTATTGAGCCGCGCCACGGCACGCTCCATGCGCTTGCGAAAGAACCAGCGTACCGAGGGAAACAGGAAATGCGATGCGAAGGTGACCGCCGCAAACAGCACGATCAGCACGAGCAGCCAGAGCGGGATTTCGACAGGGCGGAACATGGGCCGACCCTGACGCAATCCGGCGCCCGAGGGTAGCGTGCGAGAGGCCCCTCCCCCGCACTTGCCCTGCTTTCACGCGCCGGAACGATGCGTTTGGAACACACTGGGGTCTTCGGATGGCCCTGCCGGTGCTCCCGGCGCCGTGATAGGGCGACCGGGCTGGACGCCTCGGGACCGAGTGCCCATCATGAAGGACC
This sequence comes from Limimaricola cinnabarinus, assembly GCF_047631075.1. NCBI lineage: Bacteria > Pseudomonadati > Pseudomonadota > Alphaproteobacteria > Rhodobacterales > Paracoccaceae > Limimaricola > Limimaricola cinnabarinus. Next base: position 287,640 of record NZ_JBLHYX010000001.1, on the reverse strand, counting down.
GCAGAATGCGAGAGACAATCGTGTAAAGGCGACCCGAACCTGCGCTGCGGGATCAGGCGCCTGCCCGCCCATGCGAACCGGACGATGCCATGACCGTTCCTCCTTCCCCGCCCCGGCGACCCGAAGATGCCACGCCCCTCGTGCTGCGTCCCGATCTGCCGACGCGCGCGGGGTTCGATTCCGATCATCCGCTGGCCATGGGGGCGGTGGGTCGGGACGGACCCGCCATCAGCCATCTGGGCGACCTCGCGGCCTTGCTGCCAAAGGAGGCTTCCGTTCCGGTGGTGATCGCCTCGGACGCGACGGGCCCGTGGATCCTGGCCATGCTTGCGGCTTGGGCCGAGCGGAGCCCGGAAGGGGCGTCGGCGCTGCAAGGTGCGCTGTGCAACGATGCAATCCGGATCTGCCAAGGCCCAGCGTCCCCGGCCTGGTCGGCCGAGGCGGCCCTCGATCTTGCCGCTGACACGCTGTCATGGAGCCGGCGCGCCCTGCCGCAGATGCGCGGTGCACGGCTGCCGGTCGCGGCCCCGATGGACGGTGACCCGGTGCTGCCGCTCGCAATGGCATTGCAATCGGGGCTGGCACTGCTGGCCGCGACGTCGCGGCGTGAGAGGCCACAGCATCTTTTTGCAGCCGCTGAAGGCATCGAGTTCGTCATGCCCGGCGATACGCTTGGCGACCGCGCAGCGGGCGCATATTTGGCGCAGCTGTGGCACGCACTGCTCACGGAACGGTACGGGGCGGGGTTTGCCCCGCGCGAGGATCTGGTGCTCTATTCCGACGAGAAGGGTCCGGGCTTTGCCGGCATATCGCCGCCCGAAATCGATGTCCTGCGCGCGACTCTCGCGCGGCGCGAGGCAGAAGGCACGTTCACCTGTGACCACGGTCCTTTGCAAATCGCGCCCCCTTCGCCGGCCACCGACACCGCTGGCGAGGCCGGTCCCGAGCGGAACGCCGCGCTTGCGCGGTGGCGTCAGGAGCGGGACGGCAACGCCGTTCAGAAATCGCTGCTGGCACTACGCGAGGCCGCGAAACGCGGCATCAACGTCATGGGTCCTTCGGTCGCCTGCGCCAAGGCGGGGGTGACGACCGGCGAATGGGCCGCGGTGCTGGCCGCCGCGCTTCCGGCCCGGTCGCGGCCCGTCTCCCACGCTCAGCCGATGCCGCCAGCCGATCTGGCCCTGGCGCAGGCGCGCCTGCAACAAGCGGCGCAGGGACTCGCACGTCCCGTCACGCTGTTGCTGGTGCGCCCGGGCCTCGATGGTCGCCCTTGGATCGAGCACCCCGTCTTTCGCGCGGCAAAAGATTGCGGTGTCGATATCCGCGATCCCGGCGCGCGCCTGTCACCTGCCACAATAACCCAAGCGGTCTCGCGCGAACGGCCCCATGTCCTGATCTTTTGCTTGGCCTCCACGCAATCGGCGCAAATGACCACGAGCATTCTGGTCGACCTGCAAAAGGCCGGCTTTGGATCGATCCCGGTGTTGGGCTTTATCGCATCGGGAGAGGAGTGGCTTGGCCTCGAGGAATTCGCGGGTTCGATGACGCTACGAAATATTGGCGAAACAACTGCCCCGGCCCTACTTGACGATTTGGCAAACTTGATCATTTCAAGAAGATCCGCGTCGAATTAAGCCACCCTACCCTTTTAGACAGGTCACAGCTTCTTGTTGATCATTGCAATGAACAATGATCAATACTGGGATCATTCAGCAGGAAGAACATCTACATGAACACCAATCTCCACGAGTTGTCCCGCAAGGAACTCGAAAAGCTTCGCAAGGATATCGACGAGGCGTTGTCGACCGTTTCCCAGCGCGAGCGTAAAGCGGCATTGGACGCCGCCGAGCGTGCCGCTGCAGAACACGGGTTCTCTCTTGCCGAACTTGCGGAGTCCGCAAGCAAGGGCCGGAAAACCAAGACCAAGAACCCCGCAAAATATCGCAACCCCGAAGACTCGAACCAGACTTGGTCCGGTCGCGGCAGAAAACCGCGCTGGATCAACGAGGCGGAGGCCGCCGGCCGTCCTCTTTCCGATTTCGAGATCTGAATCCTTATTGGCCGGGCGACTTTGCCCGGCCGCTTTCTCTTTTCAGGCGAGCGGCGCATGAGTACGCATATCGGCGCGGCCCCCGGCGAAATCGCGCAGACCGTACTTCTTCCCGGCGACCCGCTTCGGGCGAAATGGGCTGCGGAAACCTTTCTCGATGCGCCGCGCTGCATCAACGAAGTGCGCGGCATGTTCGGCTTTACCGGGAAATGGCGCGGTCACGAGGTGACCATTCAAGGGTCGGGCATGGGGATGCCGTCGCTGTCGATCTATGCCAACGAGCTGATCCGCGACTATGACGCGCGGACCCTGATCCGCATCGGCTCCTGCGGCGCGACGCAGGCTGATATTGTGGTGCGCGATGTGATTCTCGCCGTGACGGCATCCAGCGTCGGAAACCCGTCGCGCGCGATGCTGCGCGAAATCCATTACGCGCCCCACGCCGATTACGGGCTTTTGCGCGCGGCTCACGACGCCGCCATGCGCCGGGGAACTGCCGTGCATGTCGGAGGAATTTATTCCTCGGATACGTTTTACGACGAACGCCCCGATCTGCACGATCAAATGGTGCGCCATGGCATCCTTGCCGTGGAAATGGAGACGGCGGAGCTCTATACGCTGGCCGCCCGCCACGGCCGGCGCGCTCTGGCCGTGCTGACCGTGCCGGACCACCTCGTCACCGGAGAGGACCTGCCGGCGATGGAGCGCGAGCGCAGCTTCGGCGACATGGTCGAGATCGCCCTCGAAGCGGCCTTCGCCTAGGCGCCGTGCCCGCTTGCATAGCCGTTGCGCTGCGGGCTGTCCCAGCCCTTCAACGCCTGCGGCTCCGGGCGCAGCACCGTCATGGAGAGCGGATGGCAGGCGGCATGATCGCTCGAATGCCCGGCCCCGCAGTCGCCGCCCGGACAGGCGCTCATCACCGCGAGCAGGTCGATCTCGGCGAAAAGATCGAGATGGTCCCCCGCCCGCACGGGACTCGCCTTCATGAAGTAACGCCCGCTGTCCCGGGTAAAGCCCGTGCACATGAAGACGTTGAGCACGTCGTGCACATGCGCTTCGGCCTCGGCCAGCGACAGCCCCTCATGCGCCGCCAGCGCGCGGGTGAGGTTGGAATGACAGCAGCGGTCGTAATCCTCGCCCGAGAGCAGGCGATGCGTATAGGGGTCGCAGCGCGTGCCGATCACGTCATGGACCGATCCCCCGTCGGCATCGGTGCCGTACCAGTCGAGGCTGTCGGCGATGATCGTGGCCATCGGACGAAAATGTGGGAAACAGGACCACAGGCGGTCGCCCACGCTTACATGCGTGCCGTGCAGGGCGCGGGTCTTGCCGGAGAAGAAGCGCTCGGAAAGATCGCCCCGGGCAAAGAGATTGAGATCGCCGACCTGAGGCCCCTCGGGACAGCCGAGCCGCAGGATATGGCCTGCGGGCACCTCGATCGCGGCTGCATCGCGCAGGGGCACGGTGACCCGGGCCACCTCCCGCGCGCTCTGCGCCGCCCGGAGGTAGAGATCCATCGGCGGCGGCGTCAGGCTCGCGTCGGGATAGACGAGAACCGGGGGAGCCGCCCGGCGCGCATCGGCGTCGGACGGCTGTGTCATCAGACGGCCCGCTCGACCATCATGTGCTTGATCGACTGGATCGCTTTCGCGGGGTTCAGACCCTTTGGGCAGGTCTTGGCGCAGTTCATGATCGTGTGGCAGCGGTAGAGCTTGAACTCGTCCTCGAGATCATCGAGCCGCTCGCCCGTGGCCTCGTCGCGGCTGTCGACGATCCAGCGATAGGCATGCAGGAGCGCGGCCGGCCCGAGATAGCGATCACCGTTCCACCAGTAGGATGGGCAGGCTGTCGAACACGAAGCGCACATGATGCACTCGTAAAGACCATCGAGCTTGCGCCGATCCTCGATCGACTGGCGCCATTCCTTGGCCGGCGTGTTGGTCTCGGTCTCCAGCCACGGCTTGATGCTCGCGTGCTGGGCATAGAAATGGGTCAGGTCGGGGATCAGATCCTTGACCACCGGCATGTGCGGCAGCGGGTAGATCTTGATGTCGCCTTTCACCTCGTCGATGCCGTAGGTGCAGGCCAGCGTGTTGATGCCATCAATGCTCATCGCGCAGGAGCCGCAGATCCCTTCGCGGCAGGACCGGCGGAAGGTGAGTGTCGGATCGATCTCGCTCTTGATCTTGATCAGCGCGTCGAGAATCATCGGCCCGCAATTGTCGACATCGACGAAATAGGTATCGACGCGCGGATTTTTCCCGTCATCGGGGTTCCAACGGTAGATCTGGACCTTGCGCAGATTGGTCGCGCCCTCAGGCTTGGGCCAGGTCTTGCCATGGGTGATCCGGCTGTTCTTGGGAAGCGTCAGTTGGACCATGGGTCACCTCTTGTCGAAATGGGGGGTCGGAACCGCGGCCGTTTTCCGGCTCTGGCTCCACGCTGGGTCGAATTGGCCAAAGAAGGCCGAGATGGCCTCCGAAGGCAGGGTCAGAGTCTGCTGCCAAGCGCTGTTCAGACGCTCGGGCAGCAGGCCTGCCGCGATCTCGTCGCGCCGGATGGAGGCGAGCCCCGAGCGACCGGCGATCTCGCGCGCCCGGTGATCGACCTCGACCACGAGGACGCGTTGACCATGATGCAGGCCGCGGATCGTGCCGTGCAGCCGTGTGCCGACCACGTCGACCGCTCCGGCGGCGAGAAAGGCGTCATAGGCCGCAAGGTTGGGCGGCAGCAGGCGCACTGCTTCATGACCGGGCAGGCGTCGCAAATGCGCGAGATCGCGCGGCTGCTGCGGCCAGAACCAGACCTCGTCATAGACCTCGCGAAGTCCCGCCAGCAAATCCGCGTCGGTGTCATGCGCGAGATGGCGGGTCAGCGTGAACACCGCGCGCCGCGCCGGCCCCTCGCCGCCCATCTCACGCGGCGCCGACCACAGGGTCGGACAGGAGGTCATGACGCCTTTGAGGCCGATCTCCTCAAGCAGGCGCAGCGCCACGTGATCACGCACCGAATGCAGGTGCCTTGCCGAAAGGACGTGCCTCAACAGGCGGCGCTGCAGCGGGTGCACGCGGTCGAAGTCGCGGTTGCCGCCGACTCCCACCAGCACGACTTTGCCGCGCAGCGCGGAAAGGTCGCGGGGCATGATCCGCCACATGTAGTCCGAGCCGAGCCGGAACCGTGCAGAGAGCGCGTTGGTGCCGAGCATCAGTACGATGTCGGCGGCGGCAGCGGCGCGGCGGCCCGAGGGTCCGAGACCGTCATGCCCGGCCGAGGTCGTGACATAGGCGTCGCGCAGCAGCGGCGCGATTTCGGCGCGGCACCGGTCCATGATGATCTCGTCGCCGAGATTGTCGGAGGCGCAAGCCGTGTCGATCAGGTGAACATGGCGCAGATGCGAAGCGTTGCCCGCATCGTGCCATGCCTCCTGATCGGTTCGCGCCGCCGCGTTCACCTGAGCCTCGGCGGGCGCACTGGCATCTGGCCGCTGCGGGCCACGACGCAGTTCTCATAGACCTCGAAAGGGTCGCGACCGCGCAAATAGTCGTCGGTCACCCCGATCGAGATGCCCGATGACAACCCGCTGCGCGAGCTTGCACCGATGCTGACATTGCCCGTCGGGCCCTGGGCCGCACGGGCCCGCTGTTCGCAGACCCGCGCCGCGTCGAGCGGCGACAGCGGGGTCTGCGTACAGGCCCCGGCCATCAGCGGCAGCGCCAGGAGCAGCGCCGCGCGCATCAGTAGACCCGCGCCTTGGGTGCGATCTTCTTGAGATCGATGCCGCCCTCTTCCGCCTTGGTCAGCGGGTCGAGATGCACCGGGCGATAATCGAGCCGCGCGGTGTTGCCCTCAATCCATGCGAGGGAGTGCTTGCGCCAGATCTCGTCGTCGCGATCAGGATAATCCTCGTGCGCATGGGCGCCGCGGCTCTCCTTGCGCGCCTCGGCGGCGGTGATGGTGGCCAGCGCGTTGGGCATCAGGTTGGCCAGCTCGAGCGTCTCCATCAGGTCCGAGTTCCACACGAGGCTGCGGTCGGTGACATGGATGTCGTCCATCTTCGCCGCCGTCGCCTGCATCTTCTTCATGCCCTCGGCGAGGGTCTTGTCGGTGCGGAACACCGCCGCATCGGCCTGCATGTTGCGCTGCATTTCAAGCCGCAGCTCGGCGGTGGGGGTCCCGCCTTTGGCATGGCGCAGCCCATCGAAACGCTCGAACGCCTTTTCGATCGCCGCCTTGGCCGGGGCTTTCACGGTGGTCGAGGGATCGACCACCTCGCGCGCCCGGATCGCCGCGGCGCGGCCGAACACCACGAGGTCGATGAGCGAGTTGGAGCCGAGACGGTTGGCGCCATGAACGCTCGCACAGCCCGCCTCGCCCACCGCCATCAGGCCCGGCGTCACCGCGTCGGGGTTCTCGGCCGTGGGGTTGAGCACCTCGCCCCAGTAGTTCGTCGGGATACCGCCCATGTTGTAATGCACGGTCGGCAGCACCGGGATCGGCTCCTTGGTGAGATCCACGCCCGCAAAGATCCGCGCCGACTCGGAGATGCCGGGCAGACGCTCGGCCAGGGTCTCGGGCGGCAGGTGGTTGAGGTGCAGGTGGATGTGGTCGCCATCCTTGCCGACGCCGCGCCCCTCGCGGATCTCCATGGTCATGCAGCGCGAGACCACGTCGCGCGAGGCGAGATCCTTGTAGGTCGGCGCATAGCGCTCCATGAAGCGCTCGCCCTCGGAGTTGGTAAGATAGCCGCCCTCGCCGCGCGCGCCTTCGGTGATCAAGCAGCCAGCGCCGTAGATGCCGGTCGGGTGGAACTGCACGAATTCCATGTCCTGTAGCGGCAGGCCTGCCCGCGCCACCATGCCGCCGCCGTCGCCGGTGCAGGTGTGCGCCGAGGTGGCGGAGAAATAGGCACGGCCATAACCACCCGTTGCCAGCACCACGGTCTTGGCAGCAAAGACATGCATCGTGCCGTCATCGAGCTTCCACGCCAGGACGCCGCGGCAGGTGCCGTCATCATCCATCAGCAGGTCGATGGCGAAATACTCGATGTAGAACTCGGCCTTCTGCTTGAGCGACTGGCCATAGAGCGTGTGCAGGATCGCGTGGCCGGTGCGGTCGGCGGCGGCGCAGGTGCGCTGCACCGGCGGGCCTTCGCCGTATTCGGTGGTGTGGCCGCCGAAGGGGCGTTGGTAGATCTTGCCCTCTTCGGTGCGCGAGAAGGGCACGCCGTAATGCTCCAACTCGTAGACCGCCTTAGGGGCCTCGCGGGCGAGGTATTCCATGGCGTCGGTGTCGCCGAGCCAGTCGGAGCCCTTCACCGTGTCGTACATGTGCCATTGCCAGCTGTCGGGGCCCATGTTGCCAAGCGAGGCGGCGATGCCACCCTGTGCGGCCACGGTGTGGCTGCGGGTCGGAAAGACCTTGGAGATGCAGGCGGTGCGCAGACCCTGCTCGGCCATGCCGAGGGTCGCACGCAGACCGGCACCACCGGCGCCGACCACCACCACGTCGAATTCGTGGGTCTCGTATTCGTAGGCTGCCATTGAGGGGTCTCCGATCAGAGGGCGAGGCGGATCAGGGCGAGAACGCCGATCGCGGCCAGAGCATAGGAAAGACAGGTCACACCGATGATCAGCGCCTTGCGGGTGAAGCCCTGGGCGTAATCCTCGATCATGATCTGCGCGCCGGCACGGAAGTGCCAGAAGCCGACGATGAAGGTCAGCACCGCGATCGCCGCCGGGATCGGACGCTGGTAATAGATCACCACCTCTTCGTAGGTGCCGCCCAGAATGGCGCCGAAGGTAAAGACGAAGAGCGGGATCAGGATCGCGAGCGCCACCGAGGAGATGCTCATGCGCCAATGCTGGCGGGTGCCGGAGTGCGAGGCCCCGAGGCCGTGGGCACGCTTGCGGTCGGTCAGGTAAGCCATGCGGGTGCCCCTCAGAGTACGACGACGGTGAAGATGGTCAGCAGGACCGAGACGATCAGGATGATCTGGCTGAGCAGTTCGGCCTTGTCGATCTCCAGAAGCTTCACCTCGTCCCAGATCAGGTGCCGGATGCCCGCCAGGGTGTGATACCACAGGCCCAGCACCGAGAAGAACATCACCAGATCGCCGAACCAGCTGCGCAGGAACCCGTCGGCGGTGGCAAAGCTCTCGGGCCCGGCGGCGGCGGCGGCGAACCACCAGACGATCAGCGCGGCCGACACGATCATGGCATTGCCGGTGATCCGCGTGAGGATCGAGGTGATCGCGGTGATCGGCCATCTGTAGATCGTCATATGGGGCGAAAGCGGGCGGTTGCCCCGGTTCACGTCGGCCATGGCGTCGTCCTTATCTGGCGTGCGGGCCTGCGCATGGGCGGCCCCGGCTGGCTTATCCCTAGCGATTTTGGGCGGCCTGTCACCCGGGACGACTGCCAAAACCAAGGAAAAATCGTTACGGAGGGCGAGAATCCGCCAGCTGTGATCACAGTCTTCGAAACCGTGATCACGCAAGAAGGTCGGAATGGCGAGGTTTGGGGCCCGGGCATGTCCCTGATCTAGGTAGACGCACGCGTCTGCCCAGATCCTGCGACGATCCGCCCCTGCTCAGAGCTGGCCCAACTTGAGATCGGCGGAATAGGCAACATCCGCTTCCTTGGTGACGGCCTGCCCGCAGCGCATGACGCCATTGGCCGAGTCGTAGGCATAGCTGGGCTCTCCATAGAGATCCCAGCCCTTGGACAGCGCCTCGGTGACCTTGTGGCAGAAGGCCGAAGTGTCGTCCCCGGTGAGAAAACGGTAGATCTTCATGAGATGGCTCCGAAAGGGTTGGGTCCGACCCAGCCATGCACCAGCCCGATCAGGATGAAAACCACCACTGCGATGATCGCGGTGCGCAGTTCGCGCGCCATCGTCACAGGGGCCGGACGCACGGTAAGCGGCATGCGCGCGTCGAGCAGCGCCATCTCGATCACCGCCCAAAGCCCGAGACCTCCGAACAGCACCAATGCCGACCATGTGCCATTGGCCAAAAGATGCGCCCCCGACCACAGCGACACCGCCAGAAGTTGCGGATGGCGCAGTGCCACGGCGATACGGGTCTTGGCCCCCGAGGCGGCAAAGAGATAGACCGCGACGAGCATCATCAGGTTGTTGAGATGCCGCGTCCACGCCGCAGGCGTCCGGTGATACGCCGAATCCCAGCCGATATAGCCGAGAATCATCAGCAGCAGGCCGAGCAGCACCGTCATCGCCACGACGGGCCGCGCGCGGCGTCCGAGCCGGGCATGCAGCGCCGGGGCGAGTTGCGGCATCAGATGCGCAGCGCTCCACAGACCCAAGCCCAACACCACGAGTATCATGAGGCTTCTCCCTCGCCGACGATGCGCGCCAGTTCAAGCGTCGCTCGGGCGCTCTGCACATGCAGCGCCTCGACGATCTCGCCATCGACCACCGCCACCCCCTGCCCTTGCGCCATCACCGCCTCGTGGGCGGCGATGCGGCGGCGAGCGAGGTCGACCTCCTCGGCGCTCGGTGCGAAGGCCGCGTTGGCCGCCGCGATCTGCGCAGGGTGGATCAGGCTCTTGCCATCGAAACCCATGTCGCGGCCCTGTTCGCACTCGGCCCCGAGCCGCGCGGAATCATCGAGCGCATTGCACACCCCGTCGATCGCCAGCACCTGCCGCGCCCGCGCCGCGAGCAGCGTGCCTTGCAGGGCTGCCCAGAGCGGCATCCGGTCGGGACGGGCGCGCAGGCCGAGGTCGCGGGCGAGATCGTTGGTGCCCATGATGATGCCGGCAAGCCGGGGATGCGCGCAGATCTCGGGGGCCGCCAGAACGCCGCGCGCGGTCTCGATCATCGCCCAAAGCGGCCTCTTGGTGCGCGCCGCCACCGCATCGAGATCCGCCAAACCATCGACCTTGGGCACCACCACCCCATCACAGTCCCATGCCGCCAGCGCCGCGAGATCCGCTTCGCCCCAAGGCGAGCCGAGGGGATTGATCCGCACCAGCCGCGCCCCGCCGCGCGATCCGGCCTGTGCCAGCGCAGCCCCGAGGCGTTCTCGCGCCGTCTCCTTGGCGGCGGGGGCGACGGCGTCCTCAAGATCGAAAATCAACGCGTCGCAAGGCAGATCGCGCGCCTTTTCCAGGGCGCGGGGGTTCGAGGCCGGAACATAAAGCAGGGAGCGGAATGGCATGGGCGGACCTTCGACAAGGGGATGCCCGCGACAGTGCCGCGCCGGACGCATGGACGCAACGGTGGCCCCGTTAACCGCATCTTCGCGCCGCTGCGGCAGTCTGGAAACAAGGCCCCAAGCCGATCCCTCCGAAGGAGACCGCGATGACCCCGACCCGACTGATGTTGCTGGCGCTGCCGCTTTGCGCGCTGGCCCTGCCCGCCGCCTCGTCCCCGCGCTGCGGCACGCATGAGATGATCGTCACGCAGCTGGCCGAACGCTATGGCGAAAGCCGTCAGGCCATCGCACTCGACGGGGCCAATCAGGTGATCGAGGTCTTCGCCTCGGACGCCACAGGCAGCTGGACCCTGCTCGTGACCCGTGCCGACGGGCAAAGCTGCCTGTTGGCGGCGGGTCAGGCCTTTGAGATGCTGAGTGAGAGGCTGCCATCGGAGGATCCTGAGGCTTGAAACCCCTGTTTTCGGCCCTTTTCAGCCTATTTCGCCGCGGCGACTGCGCCAGATTCAGCCATCCCTTCCGGTCGCAGAAAAAAATCCTTCGGACCATGCAACCGGCGTCGAGACCGGGTGTTCTTCCTTCAGACACGGGCCGGTGATCTCCGCCAGGGGATGCGGGGCCCGCTGAAGGACGAAAGGTCTGGAACAATGAAACTTCTTCTTACCTCCGCCGCGACCGCGCTCGTCATGGGCACGACCGCTTACGCCGAATCCCACAGCATGGGCATGGGCGCCTACGAAGTCACCGCTGACGACTTCTACGCCTCCAACCTGATGGGCATGCGCCTCTATTCCTCCGAGCAGGAACTGGGCTCCAACGGCGATATGATCAACTTCGCCGAACAGGAATGGGATGATATCGGCGAGATCAACGACCTCGTGATCTCCGAAGAAGGCACGGTTCAGGCCGTAATCGTCGGCGTTGGCGGCTTCCTTGGGATCGGCGAAAAGGACGTCGCCGTAACGATGGATCAGATCCGCACCTATGACGACGAGAACGGCGAGCGGTTCCTCGTGATCAACTCCAGCCAGGAAGCTCTCGAAGCGGCTCCGGCCTTTGAGCGCGCCTCCGTCGAAGACACCGCCATGACCAATGGCGAAGCCGCCGAGCCGGGCATGGTCGAGCAGACCGGTGCCGCCGCCACCGCGGCTGCCACCGCGACCATGGCCGAGGGGGAAGAGACCGAAATGGCGACCGATACCGCCACGGTCCCGGCCGCCGGCGAGACCACGACCACCGAGGTCGAGACCGAGATGGCCGAGGGCGAAGCCGAGCTCGAGACCATGGAGACCGAGGTCGAAACCGAGATGGCCGAAGGCGAAGCCGAGCTGGAGACCACAGCTCCGGCGGCGACCACCGCTGGCATGATCGAGCGCGAGGGCTACACCACCACCCCCGTCACCGACCTGAGCACCGAAGAGATCAACGGCGCCACCGTCTATGGCGCCAATGACGAGAATATCGGCGACATCGAAGACCTTGTGGCCTCCGACAGCGGCGCAATCACCGAGGCCGTGATCGGCGTCGGCGGCTTCCTCGGAATCGGCGAAAAGAAGGTTGCCGTGAACTTCGAGGATCTGCAGATCCTGTCCAACGAAGACGGCTCGGACATCCGCGTCTATATCAGCGCGACCGAAGACGAGCTGAAGGCGCTGCCGGAATACGAAGCACCGGCCGAGGAGATGGACGCCAACGCCGTCGAGATGGAAACCGAGACTGAAACTGTGCCCGCCGCGCAGTAACCGACGCCCACCCACCACGCGGCCGCCCCTCGGGGCGGCCGTTTGCGTTTGCGCAAACATCGCGTAACCAACTCGGCAAGACCCGCCTCAGGCTTGCAAGAGGGTCTGGCACGGCTTAGGCAAAGCCTCGCAAACACATTCTCGACAGGAGCCATTCATGGCCAGACCCAAGATCGCCCTCATCGGCGCCGGTCAGATCGGCGGCACGCTCGCCCATCTCGCCGCGATCAAGGAACTCGGCGATGTCGTGCTGTTCGACATTGCCGAAGGCACCCCCCAGGGCAAGGCGCTGGATATCGCCGAATCCGGTCCGGCCGAGGGCTTCGATGCCACCCTCAAGGGCACCAATGACTATGCCGACATCGCCGGCGCTGACGTGTGCATTGTCACCGCTGGCGTGCCGCGCAAGCCCGGCATGAGCCGTGACGACCTTCTGGGCATCAACCTCAAGGTCATGAAATCCGTCGGCGAGGGCATCGCCAAGCACGCCCCCGACGCCTTTGTCATCTGCATCACCAACCCGCTGGACGCGATGGTCTGGGCCCTGCGCGAATTCTCGGGCCTGCCGCATGAGAAGGTCTGCGGCATGGCCGGCGTGCTCGACAGCGCCCGCTTCCGCCACTTCCTCAGCCTCGAATTCGAAGTCTCGATGAAGGACGTCACTGCCTTCGTGCTCGGCGGCCACGGCGACACCATGGTGCCTTTGGCGCGCTACTCGACCGTCGGCGGCATCCCCCTGCCCGATCTGGTGCAGATGGGCTGGACCACGCAGGAAAAGCTCGACGCGATCATCCAGCGCACCCGCGACGGTGGTGCCGAGATCGTCGGCCTGCTCAAGACGGGTTCGGCCTTCTACGCCCCCGCCACCTCCGCGATCGAGATGGCCGAAGCCTATCTCAAGGATCAGAAGCGCGTGCTGCCCTGTGCGGCCTATGTCGACGGCGCGCTTGGCTTGAACGGCATGTATGTGGGCGTGCCCACCGTGATCGGCGCCGGTGGCGTGGAAAAGGTCATCGACATCAAGATGAACCGCGACGAGCAGGCGATGTTCGACAAATCGGTCGACGCGGTGCGCGGCCTCGTCGATGCCTGCAAGGGGATCGACTCCAGTCTTTCCTAATCCGCTTTCGAAATCTTCAGAAAAGGGCGCCCTGCGGGGCGCCCTTTTCCTTCGCATGCACGAATCGCCGCATTGCGGCATTTTGCAGCAGCGCCGGACGCCATGTGATCACACGTTGAAATGCTGTGATCACATATGTCGGAATTCTGCCGACCATACCCTGAAACCTGTTCTTTCGCGGCATCGGGTGTGTTTGAAGGGGCCAAATCACGGCAACCGAGGACCGGTCCATGAACATCCACGAATACCAGGCCAAGGCCCTTCTGCGCAGCTACGGCGCGCCCGTCTCGGACGGACGTCCCGTCATGCGCGCGGAAGAGGCGAAGACGGCGGCTGGCGAACTCGACGGCCCGCTCTGGGTGGTGAAGGCGCAGATCCACGCCGGCGGGCGCGGCAAGGGCAGCTTCAAGGAAGCCGATGCCGGCGAAAAGGGCGGCGTTCGTCTCGCTCGCTCCGTCGAGGAGGCGGCCGAAGAGGCCAAGAAGATGCTCGGCCGCACGCTGGTCACGCACCAGACCGGCCCGGCGGGCAAGCAGGTCAACCGTATCTACATCGAGGATGGCTCGGAGATCGAAACCGAGCTCTACCTCGCGCTGCTGGTCGATCGCGCCACCTCGCGCATCTCCTTCGTCTGCTCGACCGAGGGCGGCATGGACATCGAAGAGGTTGCCGCCTCCAAGCCCGAGAAGATCCTGAGCTTCTCGGTCGATCCGGCCACCGGCTACCAGCCCTATCACGGCCGCCGCATCGCCTTCGCGCTCGGCCTCAAGGGCCAGCAGGTGAAGCAGTGCGTCAAGCTGATGGACACGCTCTACCGTCTCTTCGTCGAGAAGGACATGGAGATGCTGGAGATCAACCCGCTGATCGTCACCGACAAGGGGGACCTGAAATGCCTCGACGCCAAGATGGGCTTTGACGGCAACGCGATCTACCGCCATGACGACATCGCCGCCCTGCGCGACGAGACCGAGGAGGACAGCAAGGAGCTGGCCGCCTCGAAATACGACCTGAACTACATCGCGCTCGACGGCGAGATCGGCTGCATGGTTAACGGCGCGGGCCTTGCGATGGCGACGATGGACATCATCAAGCTCAAGGGTGCCGAGCCCGCCAACTTCCTCGACGTGGGCGGCGGCGCCACCAAGGAGAAGGTCACCGAGGCCTTCAAGATCATCACCTCCGACCAGAACGTCAAAGGCATCCTGGTCAACATTTTCGGCGGCATCATGCGCTGCGACGTCATCGCCGAAGGCGTGATCGCGGCCGTCAAGGAAGTCGGCCTGAAGGTGCCGCTGGTCGTGCGTCTCGAAGGGACGAATGTCGATCAGGGCAAGGAGATCATCAACAATTCCGGTCTCGACGTGATCGCGGCGGACAACCTGTCCGACGCCGCCGAGAAGATCGTCAAAGCGGTGAAGGGATAACAGCAATGGCGATTCTCGTCGACGAAAACACACGCGTCATCTGCCAGGGCCTGACCGGTTCGCAGGGCACCTTCCACACCGAGCAGGCGATCGCCTACGGCACCAAGATGGTCGGCGGCGTCACCCCGGGCAAGGGCGGCCAGACCCATCTCGACCTGCCCGTGTTCGACAGCGTGCACGAGGCCAAGGCCAAGACCGAAGCCAATGCAAGCGTCATCTACGTGCCGCCGCCTTTCGCCGCGGATTCCATCATGGAGGCGATCGACGCCGAGATGGAGTTGGTGATCTGCATCACCGAAGGCATCCCGGTGCTCGACATGATGAAGGTCAAGCGGGCGCTGGTGAACTCCAAGACCCGCCTGATCGGGCCGAACTGTCCCGGTGTCATCACCCCCGACGCCTGCAAGATCGGCATCATGCCCGGCCACATCCACAAGCGCGGCTCGGTCGGCGTCGTGTCTCGTTCAGGCACGCTGACCTACGAGGCGGTCAAGCAGACCTCGGATTCGGGCCTTGGCCAGTCCACGGCCGTCGGCATCGGCGGCGACCCGATCAAGGGCTCGGAGCATATCGACATCCTAGAGATGTTCCTCGCCGACCCCGAGACCCAGTCGATCATCATGATCGGCGAGATCGGCGGCACCGCCGAGGAAGAGGCGGCGCAGTTCCTCGCCGACGAGAAAAAGGCCGGCCGCTGGAAGCCCACCGCCGGTTTCATCGCCGGGCGCACCGCCCCTCCGGGCCGCCGCATGGGCCATGCCGGCGCCATCGTGTCGGGCGGCCAAGGCGACGCGGATAGCAAGATCGAAGCGATGAAGCGCGCCGGGATCGTGGTCGCCGACAGCCCCGCCTCGCTCGGCGAAGCCGTGCTCAAGGCGATCGGCTGA
Source organism: Limimaricola cinnabarinus (assembly GCF_047631075.1). NCBI lineage: Bacteria > Pseudomonadati > Pseudomonadota > Alphaproteobacteria > Rhodobacterales > Paracoccaceae > Limimaricola > Limimaricola cinnabarinus. The sequence goes on along the minus strand of NZ_JBLHYX010000001.1, from coordinate 272,241 downwards.
GACCTGCCGGGAGGGGACGGCACCGCCCCTCCCCCCTGACATCCGCGCCGCGCGCCCTATCTGGGCCCGGCGCCCCAGTTTTTTGCCCCGAGGATCGAGGATCCTGCCATGACCGAGCAAAGCCCCAACGACGTGTTCCACGCCTCTTCCTTCCTGCAGGGGACGAACGCCGACTACATCGAGCAGCTCCACGCGCGCTATGCCGAGAACCCGTCGAGCGTCGACGAGGCCTGGCAGGAGTTCTTCCGCAGCCTCGGCGACAGCGGCTCGGACGCCCGCGCCGAAGCGGCCGGTCCGTCCTGGGCCCGCGCCGACTGGCCGATGCAGCCCAACGACGACCTGACGGCGGCGCTCGACGGCCAGTGGGCCGCCCCCGCCGAAGCCAAGGGCGCGCGCGACAAGATCGCGGCCAAGGCCGCCGAGAAGGGCGTGGGCCTGAGCGAGCAGCAGCTGCGCGCCGCGGTGCTGGATTCGATCCGCGCGCTGATGATCATCCGCGCCTACCGGATTCGCGGCCATCTCGCCGCCGATCTCGATCCGCTGGGCCTGCGCGAGGAAACCCCACATCCCGAGCTGGACCCGGCGAATTACGGCTTCACCAAGGCCGACATGGACCGACCGATCTTCATCGACAACGTGCTCGGCCTCGAGATCGCGACGATGAACCAGATCATCTCGTTGGTCCGGCGCACCTATTGCGGCACCTTCGCGCTGCAATACATGCACATCTCGGACCCCGAGCAGTCGGCCTGGCTCAAGGAGCGGATCGAGGGCTATGGCAAGGAGATCCAGTTCACCAAGGAAGGCCGCAAGGCGATCCTGAACAAGCTGGTCGAGGCCGAGGGCTTCGAGAAGTTCCTGCATGTGAAATACATGGGCACCAAGCGCTTCGGCCTTGATGGCGGCGAGGCGCTGATCCCGGCGATGGAGCAGATCATCAAGCGCGGCGGCAGCCTCGGCGTAAAGGACATCGTGATCGGCATGCCGCATCGCGGCCGTCTCTCGGTGCTCGCCAACGTCATGCAAAAGCCCTACCGCGCGATCTTTCACGAGTTTCAGGGCGGCAGCTTCAAACCCGAGGAAGTCGACGGTTCGGGCGACGTGAAATATCACCTCGGTGCCAGTTCGGACCGCGAGTTCGACGGCAACAAGGTGCACCTGTCGCTGACCGCGAACCCCTCCCACCTCGAGGCGGTGAACCCGGTCGTGCTCGGCAAGGCGCGCGCCAAGCAGAGCCAGCTCGGCGACACCGACCGCACGCAGGTGATCCCGGTGCTGCTGCATGGCGACGCGGCCTTCGCGGGTCAGGGCGTCGTGGCCGAGGGCTTCGGCCTGTCGGGCCTCGTGGGTCACCGCACCGGCGGCACAATCCATATCGTGGTGAACAACCAGATCGGCTTTACCACCGCGCCGCATTTCTCGCGCTCCTCGCCCTACCCCACCGACATCGCGCTGATGGTCGAGGCGCCGATCTTCCACGTGAACGGTGACGATCCCGAAGCCGTGGTGCACGCCGCCAAGGTGGCGACCGAGTTCCGCCAGAAGTTCCACAAGGACGTGGTTCTCGACATCTTCTGCTACCGCCGCTTCGGTCACAACGAGGGCGACGAGCCCATGTTCACCAACCCGGTGATGTACAAGAAGATCAAGAGCCAGAAGACCACGCTCACGCTTTATACCGAGCGGCTCGTCAAGGACGGGCTGATCCCGGAGGGCGAGATCGAGGACATGAAGGCGCAGTTCCAGGCAATGCTGGGCGAGGAGTTCGAGGCTGGCAAGACCTACCGCCCCAACAAGGCCGACTGGCTCGACGGGCGCTGGAGCCATCTCGACCGCCGCGACCACGAGAGCTACCAGCGTGGCCAGACCGCGATCGACGAAAAGACCATGACGGAGATCGGCCGCTCGCTCACCCGCGCGCCCGACGATTTCCCGTTGCACCGCACCATCAACCGCCTGCTCGAGGCCAAGGGCCAGATGTTCGAGACCGGTAAGGGCTTTGACTGGGCCACGGCCGAGGCGCTGGCCTTCGGCTCGCTGCTGACCGAAGGCTACCCGGTGCGGCTGTCGGGGCAGGACAGCACCCGCGGCACCTTCTCGCAGCGCCATTCGGCCTTCATCAACCAGGACAACGAGGAGCGCTACTACCCGCTCAACAACATCCGCGAGGGTCAGGCCCGCTACGAAGTCATCGACTCGATGCTCTCTGAATATGCGGTGCTGGGCTTCGAGTATGGCTACACCTTGGCCGAGCCCAACGCGCTGGTGATGTGGGAGGCGCAGTTCGGCGATTTCGCCAATGGCGCGCAGATCATGTTCGACCAGTTCATTTCCTCGGGAGAATCGAAGTGGCTGCGCATGTCGGGCCTCGTGATGCTCTTGCCGCATGGCTATGAGGGTCAGGGTCCCGAGCATTCTTCGGCGCGGTTGGAACGCTTCTTGCAGATGTGCGGTCAGGACAACTGGATCGTCGCCAACTGCTCGACCCCGGCGAACTACTTCCACATCCTGCGCCGCCAGCTGCACCGCTCCTTCCGCAAGCCGCTGGTGCTGATGACGCCGAAATCGCTGTTGCGCCACAAGATGGCGATCTCGGACGCCGAGGACTTCACCACCGGCTCGTCCTTCCACCGCGTGCTGTGGGACGACGCCGAGAAGGGGCACAGCGACACCGAGCTCAAGCCCGACGCAGAGATCAAGCGCGTCGTCATGTGCTCGGGCAAGGTCTATTACGACCTGCTCGAGGAGCGCGATGCGCGCGGGCTGGACGATGTCTACCTGATGCGGATCGAGCAGTTCTATCCCTTCCCGGCGCTGAGCCTCGTGAAGGAGCTGGAGCGGTTCAAGGGCGCCGAGATGGTCTGGTGCCAGGAAGAGCCCAAGAACCAGGGCGCCTGGAGCTTCATCGAGCCCAACATCGAATGGGTGCTGAGCCGGATCGACGCCGCGCACAAGCGCCCGCAATATGTCGGCCGCCACGCGAGCGCCTCGCCCGCGACCGGCCTCGCCAGCCAGCACAAGACCCAACAGCAAGCGCTGGTGAACGAAGCGCTGAGCATCGAAGGAAACCGAGAATGAGCACCGAAGTCCGCGTCCCCACCCTGGGCGAAAGCGTCACCGAAGCGACCGTCGCCACCTGGTTCAAGAAGCCGGGCGACGCCGTGGCGGTGGACGAGATGCTGTGCGAACTGGAGACCGACAAGGTCACGGTCGAGGTCCCCTCGCCGGTCGCAGGCACCCTGTCGGAGATCGTGGCCGCCGAGGGCGACACCGTGGGCGTCGACGCGCTTCTGGCGCAGGTGAGCGAGGGCGATGCCCCCGCCAAGGCCAAGCCCGAGGCCCCCGCCGAGGATGGCCCCAAGGAGCAGCAGCAAGCGACCAATGTCTCCGGCGATCCGAAGGGCGAGCCCGCCGAGAAGGGCGAGGCCAAGGGCGATACCGAGGACGCCCCCTCGGCCAAGAAGCTGATGGCCGAAAACGACCTCAAGGAAGGCGACGTCAAGGGCACCGGCAAGGATGGCCGGGTGATGAAGGAAGACGTGCTCAAGGCGCTCAACGCGCCGAAAGCCGCCGAGACCTCCAAGCCTGCCGCGCGCGGTCCGGTGTCGTCGGATGACGCCGACCGCGAGGAGCGGGTCAAGATGACCCGCCTGCGCCAGACCATCGCCCGCCGCCTCAAGGAGGCGCAGAACACCGCCGCGATGCTGACCACCTATAACGAGGTGGACATGACCGCGGTGATGGAACTGCGCAACGAGTACAAGGGTCTGTTCGAGAAGAAGCACAGCGTGAAGCTCGGTTTCATGTCCTTCTTCACCAAGGCCTGCGTGCACGCGCTGAAGGAAGTGCCGGACGTCAACGCCGAGATCGACGGCGATCACGTGGTTTACAAGAACTACGTCCACATGGGCATCGCGGTGGGCACCCCTACCGGCCTCGTGGTGCCGGTGATCCGCAACGCCGACCAGATGGGCTTTGCCGAGATCGAGAAGTCGATCTCCGAGATGGGCCTGAAGGCGCGCGACGGCAAACTCAGCATGGCCGACATGCAGGGCGGCTCCTTCACCATCTCGAACGGTGGCGTCTACGGCTCGCTGATGTCCTCGCCTATCCTGAACCCGCCGCAGTCCGGCATCCTTGGCATGCACAAGATTCAGGACCGACCGATGGCGATCAACGGCAAGGTCGAGATCCGGCCGATGATGTATCTCGCGCTGAGCTACGATCACCGCATCGTCGACGGCAAGGGCGCCGTGACTTTCCTCGTGCGCGTCAAGGAGGCGCTCGAGGATCCGCGTCGCCTGCTTATGGACCTCTGAACTCCATGCGGGGCCGGGCGTTGAGCCCGGCCCCGTTGTTCAAGAAAGGCGCGCGCCATGCAGATGCTCTGCCAGATCGACACCCCCGACTACGCCTCTTGGAAGACCGCCTTCGACAATGATTACGAAGAGCGGATGCAGGCTGGTCTCAGCCAGTTGCAGATCTGGCGCGACGCCGATCACGGTTCGACCGTGTTGGTGCTGTTCGAGGTCAACGACCGCAAGCGGGCCCAAGGCTGGATCACCAAGGAACAGGGCTTTGGCGGCGCCATGACCTGCACCTTTCTCGAGACCGTTTGACATGACCCCCTCTCCTGCACGACACGCGCCGCGTGCGATCATGCTACACTCGCAGCGTGCATGTCGGTTGCGGGAGGGATTTCATGTCCAGCGAACTCAATATTCTGGCGCTTTACGGGCTTCTGGTGCTCGTATTGATTGTCGTTCAGGTGCTTTTCGCCATGTCTCAGGTCGGCTTGCCGATGCTGGCGCGACCACGCGACGACATGCCCCGGCTGACCGGCGTGGCCGGACGGATGGAGCGCTGCGTGGCCAATTCGGTCACCGCGATGGCGCTGTTCGCGCCTGCCGTGCTGATCCTTGCGGCGCGCGAGGGGTTCGGCGGCGGCACGCTGCTGGTGACCCAGGTCTTCCTGATCGCACGGCTGGCCTATGCGCTGCTCTACCCCGCTGGCATCCCATGGGCCCGTACTGCCGTCTGGGCCTTGGGATTCTTCGCGACCCTCTATCTCTACGTCGCCGCGCTCTAGCGCCGTGGGGGGCATGATGATGGCCCCCGAATTGCAGGTTCTCGCCTTGGCAGGGCTACTGCAGGCGATGCAATACGCTTGGCTGTCGGTGCGCGCCAATCGCGAACTCGGCTTCGCCAAGACGCTTTCCGCGCGCGATCCGCAGCGGCTCGGCGGGACGCTGGAATCAATGGCCAGCCCCCGCACGGGACGGCTCTACCGGGCGCTGAACAATCATTTCGAAGGGCTGATCCTCTTTACCCTCGCGGTCGTCGTGCTGATCCTCGGCGACAAGACCACCGGTCTTTCGGCGCTGCTCGCCTGGACCTATCTCGCGGCGCGTATCCTTTACGTGCCCGCTTATTATTTCGGGCTCCGGCCCTGGCGGTCACTGATCTGGCTGGTGGGCTTTCTTGCCACCATCGCCATGATCGGTCTCGCCCTCGTCTGACACCCCACAGGAGTTTTCCATGGCATCCTACGATCTCATCGTCATCGGCGCCGGCCCCGGCGGCTATGTCTGCGCCATCAAGGCGGCCCAGCTCGGCCTCAAGACCGCGGTGGTCGAAGGGCGCGAGACGCTGGGCGGCACCTGCCTCAACGTGGGCTGCATTCCCTCCAAGGCGCTGCTGCATGCCACCCACGCGCTGCACGAGGCCGAGCACAACTTTGCCAAGATGGGTCTGAAGACGGACAAGCCGCAGGTCGATTGGGACCAGATGCTCGCCTACAAGCGCGACAGCGTCGGCCAGAACACCAGCGGCATCGAATTCCTGTTCAAGAAGAACAAGATCGACTGGCTCAAGGGCTGGGGCTCGGTCCCCGAGGCGGGCAAGGTGAAGGTCGGCGAAGAAACCCACGAAGCCAAGAACATCGTGATCGCGAGCGGCAGCGTCCCCACCTCGATCCCGAATGTCGAGATCGACAACAAGATCGTCGTCGATTCCACCGGCGCGCTGGAGCTGGGCCGCATCCCCGAGAAGATGGTCGTGATCGGCGCGGGCGTGATCGGGCTCGAGCTGGGCTCGGTCTATCGTCGTCTCGGCACCGAGGTCACCGTGGTCGAGTATCTGGATGCGATCACCCCCGGCATGGACGCCGAGGTGGCCCGCAACTTCCAGAAGATCCTGACCAAGCAGGGGCTGAAATTCGTGCTCGGCTCCGCCGTGCAGGGGGTGTCCGTCGAGGGCGAGCAGGCCACCGTCACCTGGAAGAGCCGCAAGGATGACAGCGAAGAGAGCCTGACCGCCGACTGCGTGCTCGTGGCCACGGGCCGCAAGCCCTATGTGAAGGGTCTGGGCTTAGAAGAGCTTGGCGTCGAGATGACCGATCGGGGCCAGATCAAGATCGACGACCACTTCAAGACCAGCGTCGACGGCGTCTATGCGATCGGCGACGCGGTGCCGGGGCTGATGCTGGCGCACAAGGCCGAGGACGAGGGCGTCGCGATCGCCGAGATCCTCGCCGGCCAGAAGGGTCATGTGAACTACGAAGTCATCCCAGGCGTGGTCTACACTCACCCCGAGGTGGCCACCGTCGGCAAGACCGAGGAACAGCTCAAGGAGGCGGGCCACGCCTACAAGGTCGGCAAGTTCCCGTTCTTGGGCAACGCGCGCGCCAAGGCCAACCACTCGGCCGAGGGCTTCGTGAAGATCCTCGCCGACAAGGAAACCGACCGCATCCTTGGCGCGCATATCATCGGCCCGATGGCAGGCGACCTGATCCACGAGGTCTGTGTGGCGATGGAGTTCGGCGCGGCGGCCGAGGATCTGGCCCGCACCTGCCACGCGCATCCGACCTATTCCGAGGCCGTGCGCGAGGCGGCGCTGGCATTGGGCGACGGAGCGATCCACGCCTGACCGCTCTCCGCTTAGCGAAAATGACCAACGGCCGCCCGAGGGCGGCCGTTGGCATGTCCGGTACAGGCGCGGAACCAAGCGTGGAACGCCTGTTCCCGGTCCGATCAGGCGGTCGTCCAGTCCTCGGCGGACAGGGTGGTCAGGGTAAAGCTTTCCCAGTCGCTCACCTCCCTCCCATCGAACGCACGCACCTCGAGCTCAGTATCGCCGGGGCGGCCATCGGCGCGGATCCGGATCGCGCCGAGATCGTCGGCGTCGATCCGGATCCCATTCTCGGCGTCCAAGCGGCCTTTGCCCTTGAAGATGAAATTGTCGCGCCCCTCGGTGTCACGCAGCTCGTACCATGCGATGGTGTCGCCATCGGCATCCTTGACCTTGAGATGATCCTCAAGCGAGGTACGATAGCCGCCCCGCACCCGGGCGACCGTCACGTCGTCCATGGTGACCACCGGCGCGGTGTTCCGCGCGACAAGGCTGTCGCCGGGCGACGTATCGGGCCCGGTCACCGGGTCCCCCCCGTCCAGATCGACCGATCCGCCCGTGCGGGCGAAGTTCTGGGTGACCATGACGCCGTCCCAGCCCTTGAAGTCGCCCCTTTCGATGCCGATGCCGACATATTCGAAGTTCGGGTTGAGGATGTTCGCGCGGTGGCCGGGGCTATTCATCAGGGAGTCGTGCAGGTCGACCACGTCGTCCTCCAGACCCGCCGCGCCGCGTTCCGATTGCCAAGCGATGTTCTCGCCCGACGCCCAGCTGCCCGAGAATTCGAAACTGGCGTCGCGCATCCGCTCGGTCGCGCTCGATCCGCCCTGACCGGTGTGGGAGAAGCTGTCGGTCCGCAGCATCCAGCTGCTGTGATCCTCGCTCGAGGCGTTGAGATTGGTCTCGAGCTTGACGGGGTTGAGTCCCGCCGCCGTCCGATCTTCGTTAATCAGGGAGAGCATCTGGCGCTCGAGGTCGTTCGCGATGGACATGAAGGTTCTCATCCTTGCTCGGTTCGGTGTTGCGACGCCCGCCCTAGGGCGCAACTCGGCAAGAACGAAGACCTCATGCCGCAGCGCGGCGCCAAGGGCGATTTTGCGCCGCAGCCCGCCGCTTCGCTTGGCCGACCTCCGCCGAACAAGTGGCACTTAGCCGATGCCCGCCGGGAGCGCGGAATCATGCCGCCACCTGGAGATGAATTGGTATACAGAGATAGAGCCAGTTTTGCGCAGCCTGACGGTGCCCGCGGACATGACGAAACCGACCATGGAACGCGCCATGCCCGTGCGGGTCGATCCGGATCTGCTGCTGTCGGTAAGGTGATGGTGGAGCCTAGGGGGATCGAACCCCTGACCTCTTGCATGCCATGCAAGCGCTCTCCCAGCTGAGCTAAGGCCCCATCATGTCCGGCGTTTCCACCGTGTCGGTCAGCGTCGCTGCCCGTGTGCCGCTCTCTAAGGGTGGGGCCGGGCGGGTGCAAGCGGAAAACACACGCCCGGGCCGAAATTCTCAGTCGTCGTCGTTGGCCGGGACGTCGGCCAGTTCGTCGAGGGAGACCTCGTCGCTGTCGTCATCGTCGTCGTCGAGCACGTCGTCGCCCAGATCGACGTCATCATCCTCTTCGTCGTCGCTGTCGTCGAGCAGCAGCTCCTCGTCATCCTCGGAGGATTTCTTCATCTTCTTGGTCTGCGCGTCCTCGGCATCCGCGACCATGGTGCGGTGCTTGCCGGTGTCGAGCGTCACGACCTGGCCCGTATAGGGGCTGACGATCGGGTTGGCGTTCAGGTCGTAAAAGCGCTTGCCCGTGGTCGGGCAGATGCGCTTGGTTCCCCATTCTTCCTTCGGCATGGGCTGTCCTTCCAGTTCCGTGCGGCGGTGATCGGCAGGCGCGCGGGCCCGGGCGCGAACGCGCCTCGGCCTTGCGGCGGATCGCGCTCCCCTGCCATAAGCCGGGCAGGGTGTCAAAGCCTTTGGCCGTGGGGGAGTGGACGGAATATGGGTGAACACGTGCTTCCGGGCGACCCGCCCCTGACGGTGGCGCTGCGCCGCTCGGACCGGGCGCAGCGGATCACGCTGCGGGTCTCGCATCGTGACGGCCGGGTAACGCTCACCTTGCCCAGACGCACGCCCGAGCGCGAGGGGCTGGCCTTCCTGCGGGACCGCGAGGCTTGGGTGCGCGGCCATCTCGACCGAGTGGCCCCGTCGCGCGAGGTGCGCTTGGGCGGCTCCCTGCCCTATCTGGGCCGCGAGATCGCGCTGCGCCCCGCCGCCGTGCGCGGCCCGCGGCTCGACGGCGATACCCTGTTGATGCCGGACGACGCCGTCCGTGCCCCGGCCCGCGCCATGGCCTTTCTCAAGGCCCGCGCCCGCGACGCGCTTTCGACAGCGGTGGAACGGCATGCCGCCGTGCTGGGCCGCCCCGTGGGGCGGCTGACGTTTCGCGACACGCGCTCGCGCTGGGGGTCGTGCAGCTCGGCTGGCGACATCATGCTGTCGTGGCGGTTGATGATGGCGCCGCCCGAGATCGGCGATTACGTCGCCGCCCACGAGGTTGCGCATCTGGCCGAGATGAACCATTCCGCCGCCTTCTGGACGGTCTGCGCGCGGCTCTATCCCGACCATCGCGCCGCGCGCGACTGGCTCCGAACGCATGGCGACGCGTTGCAGCGGATCGACTTCGCGCCCCCCGCCGCCCAGTTCGAGGCGCGCGCATGATCCCGGCCACCGCCAGCCCGCGCACGCCTGACCCGACCGGGGCCGCGCATGACCGGGTTTACCGGGCGCTGCGCACCCGGATCATGCATGGCGAGATGGAGCCGGGCGAATCGCTGACCCTACGCGGTATCGGCAAGCTGTTCGGCGTATCGATGACGCCGGCCCGCGAATCGGTGCGGCGGCTGGTGGCCGAGGGGGCGCTGTCACTGTCTTCTTCGGGCCGCGTCGCAACACCCGCGCTCACCAACGAGCGGATCGAGGAGTTGGCGAGCCTGCGGGCGATGCTCGAGCCGGAGCTGGCCTCGCGCGCCCTGCCGCGGGCGCATTTCGCGCTGATCGACCGGCTCGAGGCAATCAATGCGGGCGTCAGCCAGATGGTCGCACGGCATGACGCCTCGGGCTATATCCGCATGAACCTCGAATTTCATCGCACGCTCTATCTGCGCGCCCAGTCGCCCGCCATCCTCGCCATGACCGAGACGGTATGGCTGCAGCTCGGCCCGACCATGCGGACGCTCTATGGACGCCTCAGGCGCACCGATCCGCCCTATCATCACAAGCTGATCCTCGCGGCGCTGCGCGCAGGCGACGAGCCGGGGCTGCGGCTCGCGGTGCGCACCGACGTGACCCAAGGGCTGCGGCTCCTTAAGGGATGATTGACATATCCGACATTTATGGTCAGGAATGAGGCAGCCACGACGGCCCTGCCCGTCGCAAGCCGGACGCGTTCAGGACCATCGAGGCCCGCCATGCCCCGCGACTTTCTCCAAGATTTCCCTTCGAATGATTCCCGTGTTCCGATCGGCGGCGCCCCGGTCGGTCGCATCGACGATCTCGGCCCGATCGAGGCCCGCGCCGTGCGCCTGCTGCGTCTTTGGTGCGACAGCGGCGCAGAGGCCGTGGCGGTGCGGCTGACGCTCGATCTCGATCCTGGCCCGGCCCCCGTGCCGCCGCGGGTGCGCTCGACGCTCTGGCGCGGCTCTGCGCGGCTGCGGGGCGCAGGCCCTTGATGCGTCACGCCGCCGATTGCGCCTGCCTCGGTGCGGACGAGGCGTGGTTCGCCCGGCTGATCGGCCATGGGGCCGAAGCCGCGCGCGAAGAGGCGATGATGCTCGCCATGGCGTTCCTGCGGGCCGAGGCGGCGGGAGAGGCCGCGCATCTGGCCGAGGCGCTGGGCCTCGGCCTGCGCCGCGCCGGGATCAGCCAGCGGCGGCTTCACTGAGGGTTCGCGCCCGGTCGATACGGGTGCCGGTCTCGATGTCGAACAGGCACAGACCGCCCCGCGCCACGGCGAGATCGACATGGTCGGTCGCGTCCTCGGGGATGCGGCCGGGCAGCCGCGCGGTGATCGTCTCGCCGCCCAGCACGAAGTTCACATAAGCCTCGGCCCCGGTGTTCTCGATCATCTTCGGCGCGACCACGAGGTCGGGCGCGCCGTCGGCGCGGCTCAGATGCTCGGGCCTGATGCCGAGCGTCACCCGCGCCGGCAGATCGGCGGCACGCCAGCCCGGCCCCATTGCGAGCGGCGTGCCGTCGATGTCGAGCCCGGTCCCGGTGACGCGGGCAGGCACGAGGTTCATCGGCGGCGAGCCCATAAAATCCGCGACGAAGGTGTTGGCGGGCGTGTCGTAGATCTCCTGCGGCGTGCCGATCTGCTGCACCACCCCGCCCTTGAGCACGACGATCCGGCTGGCCAGCGTCATCGCCTCGATCTGGTCATGGGTGACGTAGACGATGCTGGCATGGGTGGTCTTGTGGATGCGCTTGATCTCGGCGCGCATCTCGACCCTGAGCTTGGCGTCGAGGTTCGACAATGGCTCGTCGAAGAGAAACAGCCTGGGGTCGCGCACCAGCGCCCGGCCCATGGCGACGCGCTGACGCTGACCGCCCGAGAGCTGGCTCGGCTTGCGGTCGAGCAGGTGGTCGATCTGCAGGAGCTTCGCCACCTCCTCGATCCTCGCTTGCGCCTGCGCCTTGGGCACCTTGCGCACCTTCATGCCGAAGCCGATATTCTCGGCCACGTTCATCGTCGGGTAGAGCGCGTAGGACTGGAACACCATCGCGATGTCGCGGTCCTTGGGCGGCTCGTGGGTCACGTCGCGCCCGCCGATCTCGAGCGCGCCGCCTGAGATCTCCTCGAGCCCGGCGATGCAGTTCAAGAGCGTGGACTTGCCGCAGCCGGAGGGGCCGACGAGGACGAGGAACTCGCCCGGCTTCATGTCGATGTCGATCGAATGCAGCACCTCGACGCCGCCATAGCTCTTCTTGAGCCGATCGGCGCGCAGCGCGCTGGTCACGGAATCTGCCATGGTATGTCCTCTCCCTTCGGGACGGGGCCGGTCGAGGCCCGGACGATCAGCCCGGCCCGGATCACGGTTTGCAGGCGCGCGGGCGGCGCGCCGTTCAGATGGTCGACGAGCATCTGCGCCAGCGGCGCGCAGGCCTCGCGCAGCGGCGCATGGGTGACGGTCAGCGCCGGGTTGAAATGGGCGGGGCGGATGTTGGGCAGCGCGTCGTCATGCGCCATCACCGACAGATCGCCCGGCACCGAGAGCCCCAGATCGCGGGCCGCACGCAGCACCCCGGCCGCGACCGGCGTGGTGGCGCAGAGGATCGCCGTCGGGCGCGGCCCGGTCCGGCCCGAAAGCCATGACAAGGCCAGCGTGTAGCCGGTGTTTTCGGTGGGCGGGCCATCGGCCACGGCGCTGTCGGGCACCGCCCCCGCCCCTGCCGCCATGGCGGCGCGGAACCCTGCCTCCCGCTCGGCGGCGAAGGCAAAGCGCGCCTCGCCGTTGATCAGCGCGATCCGCCGGTGGCCGAGCGTGGTCAAAAGCTCGACCGCGTCAGCGCTCACCGCCGCGTTGTCGATGCCGAAAAAGGCGTAATCGGGCGCATCATGCGCCTGACCGTGCATCACGAAGGGCACGTCGCGCGACATGAGAAAACCGGGCCGTGGATCGTTCGGCACCGGGGCGTTGAGCACGAAGCCGTCGAGCAGGTCGCGCTCCAGCATCCGCTTGTAAGGGGCCACGGGATCGTCGCCCTGATCGACCGAGAGCACGAGATCTAGGTCGCGCGCCGCCAGCTCGGCGGTGAGTGAGGTGATCACGTCGAAGAAGGTCTGGTCGGCCGACATGTCGGCGCGCAGCTTGACGATCATGCCGACGACGCCCGAACGCCCGGTGGCCAGCCGCTGCGCCGAGCGGTTGGGCCGATAGCCCAGCCGCGCCGCCGCCTCCTGCACCCGGGTCCGGGTCCGGGCACCCACTTCGGGAAAGCCGTTCAGCGCCCGGCTCACCGTGGCGACCGAGAGGCCGAGTTCGACCGAGATGTCCTTGAGAGTCGCCATGCCGCGACCCCTCCCTTGGTCATTCAAAACGTTTGCAGCGGCAATCTAGGCGTATCGTCTCTACGAATGCAACGAAAAGCGAGATGTTTATGGGTCATTTTCAAAACGGTTTGAGAAACGGGTCCGCTTTGCTATCGTGCCGCGAATCGCGCGGATCGGAGGAGCCGGCGGCGCGGTGATCTGGGAGGATGACATGATCAAGACGAACACACTCGGCGCCGTGGCGCTACTGATGCTGTCGGCCGCGCCGGCGCTGGCCTTCGAGGATGGCAAGCTGCTGATCTGGACCGGCGACAACCGCGCCCCCGACGCTCTGCGCGAGGTCGGCAAGCGCTTCGAGGAGGAGTTCGGCGTGCCGGTCGAGGTCGCCATCGTCGAGCCGCTGCCCGAGAAGTTCCAGCAGGCCGCCGCCACCGGTGACGGGCCCGACATCGTGATGCACGCGCATGACCGCCTCGGCGAATGGGCGACGGGCGGCATCATCGCCCCCGTGACCCCCGGCACGGGCTTTGCCGACGGCATCCTGCCCGCGGCGATGGAGGCCGTGAGTTTCGACGGAGCGACCTGGGGCTACCCGGTCGCGGTCGAGGCCGCGCACCTGATCTACAACAAGGAATTCGTCGAGACGCCGCCCACCGACTTCTCCGACATCGCCGGGATGGATCTGCCCGAGGGCGTCACGCCGATCCTGTGGGACTACAACAACACCTATTTCACCTTCCCGCTGCTCGCCGCGAAGGGCGGCTTCGCCTTCCAGAAGGTCGACGGCTCCTATGACGGCTCCACCTCGGGCGTGAACACCGAAGGCGCGGTCGAGGGCGGCGAGGTGCTGGCCTCGCTGATCAAGGACGGGGTGATGCCCTCGGGCGTCGATTACGGCGTCATGGAGGGCGCGATGAACAATGGCGAGGTCGCCATGGTCATCAACGGGCCCTGGGCCTGGTCCAATCTCGACAGCTCAGGCATCGATTTCGGCGTGGCGCCGCTGCCCCAGGTCGACGGGGAACTGGCCCCGCCCTTCCTCGGGGTGCAGGCGCTGGCGTTCAACGCCGCCTCGCCCAATCTCGACCTCGCGCAGGAGTTCATCGAGAGCTACCTGCTCACTGACGAGGGCCTCGCCACATGGAACGAAAGCGGCGCGCTCGGCGCGCTGGCCGACAGCTCGGCCGCCGAGGCGCAGGACGACGCTCGGGTGAGCGCGATGCTCGAGGTCGCCAAGGACGGCGTGCCGATGCCCTCGAACCCCGAGATGGGCGCGTTCTGGGCCGCGATGCAGCCGGCGCTCACCAGCATCACCAATGGCGCGCAAGAGCCCAAGGCGGCGCTCGACGACGCTGCCGCCCGCATCAAGGGCGAATAAGCCGGACGCGCCGGGGCGGCACCGCCCGCTCCGGCCACGGCCTTCATGCGGCCCCCGCCCCCACCGCCGCCGGGGAGCCTTGGGGCGAGGAGACGCGGCGCGCCCTCGGGGGGACCACCGACATGACCACAGCAGATGCGGGCTTCGGCCCGGCCGAGACCCATACCGAAGCCCGACCATGGCTGCGCCTGTCCATCGTCGCCCTCCTCGGCCTGATGATGCTTTACGGCGCCTTCTTTCTCTACCAGATCGCGCAGCCGCTGTTCGGTGCAATCCTTCTGGCCGTCGCCACGGGCTTCGTGGTGATCTTCGGTGCCAACCGCTTCTACGGCGCGCGATTCATCTTTCCGGGCGTCGCGGCGGTGCTGGTCTTCATCGCCTTCCCCGTCGCCTACACGATCTGGCTGGGCTTCACGAACTACTCCTCGTTCAACTTGCTCTCCTACGAGCGCACGATCGAGGTGCTGACATCGCGCGGCACGGTCGATCCCGAAACCGAACAGCCCTTCGCCGTGGCCCGCGACGGCGAGGTCTACCGCATCTGGCTGCCCGAGAGCGGGCTGTTGTCCGCCCCCGTCAGCCTCACCGCCGAGGAAGAAGAAGTGGCGCTGGAGCCGGGCGAGGCGCCCGCCGCGTTGCTCACCCCGCGCGACGCCATCGCCCTTCGCAGCGGATTGCAGAGCCTGACGCTCAACACCCCCGATGAGGTCGCGCTGCGCAATGCGGGGCTGCGCAGCTTTGCCAGCGTCACCCCCGACTTCGTGCGCACCGGCGAGAACGAGCTGACCCGCAGCGCCGACGGCCTCACGCTCACCGCCAACCACGAGACCGGCTTCTTCGAGACACCCGAGGGCGAGGCGGTGCCGCCGGGCTGGCGCGTGGGCGTCGGCTTCGACAATTTCGAGCGCATCCTCGAATCCAAGGGCGTGCGCGGACCGATGCTGTCGATCTTCGCCTGGACCTTCGCCTTTGCCGGGCTGTCGGTGCTGGGCGTGTTCACGGTGGGGCTGTTGCTGGCGGTGATCCTCCAATGGGAGCATCTGCGCTTCAAGACGCTTTACCGGATCCTGCTGATCCTGCCCTACGCGGTGCCGGGCTTCATCTCGATCCTCGTGTTCCGGGGCCTGTTCAACCAGAACTTCGGCGAGATCAACCTGATCCTCGAGGCGTTGTTCGGCCTGCGCCCGAACTGGTTCACCGATGGCAACCTCGCCCGCGTGATGATCCTCTTCGTGAACATCTGGCTGGGCTATCCCTACATGATGCTGCTTGCCATGGGCTTTCTTCAGGCCGTGCCGCAGGATCACAAGAAGGCCGCGGCGCTCGAAGGCGCATCCAGCCTGCGAGTGTTCTTCACCATCACCCTGCCGCAGATCATCCCGCCTTTCCTGCCGCTCCTGATCGCGGCCTTCGCCTTCAACTTCAACAACCTCGTGCTGATCCTGCTGCTGACGCGCGGCGGGCCCGACATCCCCGGTACCGTGATCCCGGCGGGCGAGACCGACATCCTCGCCTCCTTCACTTATCGCTTGGCCTTCCAGGATTCAGGCCAGCAATTCGGCCTCGCGGGCGCGATCACGTTGCTGATCTTCCTCGTGGTGGCCGCCATCTCCTATGCCAACTTCGTGGCCATGCGCCGCGCCGCCAACAAGAGGTCCGGCCGATGATCGTCGAACGCCCGCGCGACCTGAGGATCAAGAAGATCGCGGCCCATGGCTTCATGCTGATCTTCCTGCTGCTGATCCTGTTTCCGTTCTTCATGATCGTCTCGATCAGCTTCCGGGAGGGAAACTTCGCCACCGGCGCGCTCTGGCCCGAGAACCCGACGCTGGAGCACTGGTACCTCGCCTTCGGGCTCGACTACACCCGCGCCGACGGCACGGTGGTCTCGCCGCCCTACCCGGTGCTCCTGTGGATGTGGAACTCGATCAAGATCGGGCTCATCGCCAGCATCGGCGTGCTCGCCCTTTCGACCATCTCGGCCTATGCCTTCAGCCGTATCCGCATCCGCGGCAAGCAAGGCATGCTCGACGGGCTGTTCCTGATCCAGATGTTCCCGACGACGCTGGCCCTCGTCGCGATCTTCGCGATCTTCGACGCGCTGGGCGAGGTGACACCGGCCTTGGGCATCAACAGCCACGCGGCGCTGATCCTCGTCTATCTGAGCCAGATCACCCTGCACATCTGGACCATCAAAGGCTATTTCGACAGCGTCGACACCGCGCTCGACAAGGCCGCCGAGATCGACGGGGCCAGCCCGTGGCAGACCTTCCGCTTCATCTTCCTGCCTCTGGCGGTGCCGATCATGGCGGTGGTCTTCGTGCTGACCTTCATCGGCGTGATCAACGACTACCCGATCGCCAGCGTGCTGATCCGTTCCGAAGACCAGATGACGCTGGCGGTGGGTTCGCGGCTCTATCTCAACGAATTCAAGTATCTCTGGGGCGATTTCGCCGCCGCCGCGATCCTGTCGGGACTGCCGATCACGGTCGTGTTCCTGATCGCGCAGCGCTACCTTGTCTCGGGACTGTCGGACGGGGCGGTCAAGGGATGACTCCCCCACTTTCGAATCAACACCGCGACGGCCCCCTTTGCGGCGCTACTCTTTGGGGTATATTAATAACCTATTGAGAAAGAATGGCAATTTTTATGACGTTGGGTCGGACTATTCGTAACGTGGGGTTCCCCACCGACCGGTCATGTCTGCCACATTCCTGCCACAATCGGCCGTGAAACGGGGCCCGTTCTCACGATTAACCAGGTTCCCATAGTAATTTCCGGGCTCAACATTCAAATTGAAAGGCAGAGGCATGTATCAACCTATCGACGTGTTTATCGAGTTCCGCCTCTCCTCTTGCCCTCAGGCCCTGCGCCGCATCTCTCCGCAAGAGCGAATGTCTGAAGAACCGGTCGGACAGGTCCGGCGGCATCGTTTCCCGAATGTTTCGAGAGCGACGACCGCCGCGACCTTCCGCCATCATCCCACCCTGTCGGTGCGCAGCAGAACGCTGCCCGTCGGCCTGCCCGCCGCATGCTCTCCGGCATGCTGCGCACAGGGATGACCGGCATGGCGCACGATCCCGCCATGCCGACACACTGTATCGATCCGGGCGCCGCCCTGCGCCCGGCTTGATTTTCCGCCCCACCGGGACACCTCGCCCGGCCACCTTCACAGCGCTCCTTCGGGAGCGCTTTTTTTTTCGCCCGCTCTGCCCCTTTCGCCATGCCAAGGGAGGCTCTAGCCTGATCGCATGATGGCTGCGCATTCCTCTTACGACGTGGTGATCATCGGCGGCGCGATGATCGGCAGCGCCGTGGCATGGTGGCTCGCGCGCGATCCCGGCTTTCATGGCCGCATCCTCGTGATCGAGCGCGATCCGAGTTTCGCCGAAGCTTCGACCAGCCACACCAATTCCTGCATCCGCATGCAGTTCGGCACCGAGGTGAACGTAGCGATCAGCCGCTTCGGGCTGGCCTTCATCCGGTCCTTCCGGGACCATGCGGGCGCGGATGCGCCCGAAATTTCCCTCGATGATTTCGGCTATCTCTACCTTGCCGACGATCGGGCCTCGGCCGACCGGCTGTGTGCCGCACAGGCGTTGCAGGCGCGGATGGGCGCGGGCACGCGGCTGCTTTCACCGGCGCAGCTTCGAACGGCCTTTCCGTTCATGAGGTGGGATGACGTATTGCTCGGCAGCCACGACCCCGGCGAGGAGGGCTGTTTCGACGGTGGCACGATGTTCTCCGAATTTCGCCGTCGGGCGCGGCGCATGGGCGTGGAAGAGATCCGCGCCGAGGCCACCGGCCTGCGCAGAACCGGCGACCGCATCACCCATGTGGAGCTCTCGGACGGCAACGCCATCGCCTGCGGCCATGTCGTCAACGCCGCCGGGCCGCGCGCGGCAAAGGTGGCGGCGATGGCCGGGATCGCGATCCCGGTGGAGCCGCGCAAGCGCTACACCTTCACCTTCGAGGCCGAGGACAGGCTGCCGCGCAAGCTGCCGCTCACGGTCGATCCCTGCGGCATCCATTTCCGCTCGGACGGCACGCTCTACATGGCGGGCTGCCCGCCCGAGGCGGACGACGCCTGCGATCCGCGGGATTTCGAGATGGATCATTCGATCTGGGAGGATCGGGTCTGGCCCGCATTGGCCGCCCGCGTGCCCGCCTTCGAGCGCATCCGCCTGCGCACCGCATGGGCCGGTCACTACGCCTACAACACGCTCGACCAGAACGCGCTTTTGGGCGTGCATCCTGCCATTTCCAACCTGCTCTTCGCCAACGGGTTCTCGGGCCACGGCCTGCAGCAGGCCCCGGCGGTCGGGCGCGGCATCGCCGAGCACATCATCCACGGGGGCTGGCGCAGCCTCGACCTGTCGCCGCTGTCGGTGGCCCGCCTCGTCGAAGGCCGGGCACTCACCGAAGCGGCGCTGATCTAAGGGAGTCGTCATGAAGAAGATCGTTCTCACCGGGGCCTGCGGGGCCCTTGGATCGGTGCTGCGCGCGCCGCTGGCAAAGCTCGCGGAGGAGTTGGTCTCCACCGACATCGCCCAAGCCCCGGCGGAGTTGATGCCAAACGAGCGCTTCGTGCAGGCCGATCTCACCGATCTCGCCAGCGTCGAGGCAGTAATGCAAGGCGCCGAGATGGTCGTGCATTTCGGCGCGATCCCGGACGAAGCTCCGTTCGAAGAGTTGCTCGGCCCGAACTTCATCGGCGCCTACACGGTGTGGGAGGCGGCGCATCGGGCGGGCGCGCGGCGCGTGGTCTATGCCTCCTCGGTGCATGCCGTCGGGCTTCAGGAGACGATGTCGGGCCATGACACGGAGGTCCCCCATCGTCCCGACACCTTCTATGGCCTGTCGAAATGCTTTGCCGAGGATATGGGCCGGATGTTCTGGGAAAAGCGCGGCCTTGAGGCGGTGTGCCTGCGCATCATGTCCTGCACGCCTGAGCCGCAGAACACCCGCGCTCTCTACAGCTGGCTTTCTCATGGCGATCTGGTGCGTCTGGTCGAAGCCTCGGTCACTACTCCTGTCACCGGCTTCACCATCGCCTGGGGTGTTTCCGCCAACAGCCGCGCGCCGGTGTCGAACGCGCGCGTGTCGTTCCTTGGCTACCACCCGCGCGACAACGCCGAGGATTGGGCCGACAGGCTCCTGCCGACACCCAAGTCGCCCGATCCTTCGGATCCCGCCCAGCGGTGCCTCGGCGGCCCCTTCGCGGTAGTACCCTTGGGCGAAAGCGGCGTCGCGGCGATCCGGCGGATGACTGAGACCGGCTGACGCGATCTGAACGCTGCCGCGCCCGTGGCAGGGGCAACGCCCCTGGCCACTTCACTCTTCAAATACTCACGGCGCTCCGGCGCGCCGTCGAGCGGTCAGGTCTGCGCCGCTGCCCGAATCGCGGCAATGTTCTCGCCATAGACCGAGGCTGCCTTGACCGAACCGCCCCGGAACACTGCCGAACCCGCAACCAAGGCGTCGGCCCCGGCGCGCGCCACCAGCGGCGCGGTCTTGGCATCGACGCCGCCATCGACCTCGACATGGATCTCCCGGTCGCCAATCATCGCGCGCAGGGCGGCAATCTTGTCGAGCATGGGATGCAGGAACTTCTGCCCGCCAAAGCCGGGGTTCACCGTCATCACGAGCACGAGGTCGACATCGTCCAGCAGCGGCGCCACCGCTTCGACCGGCGTGCCGGGATTGAGCGCCACGCCCGCCTTCATGCCCGTGCCGCGGATCGCCTGCAGCGTGCGGTGGATATGCGGCCCGGCCTCGACATGGGCGGTGAGGATATCGGCCCCCGCATCGGCGAAGGCGTCGATATAGGGGTCGACCGGCGCGATCATCAGGTGCACGTCCATCACCGTCTTCACATGCGGACGGATCGCGCGCACGAGCTGCGGCCCGAAGGTGATATTGGGCACGAAATGCCCGTCCATCACGTCCACATGAACCCAATCCGCGCCCTGCGCCTCGATGGCGCGAACTTCCGCGCCGAAGGCCGCGAAATCGGCGGAGAGAATCGAGGGGGCAATCTTGAGAGTGCGGTCGAAAGCGGTCATCGGCAGGGCTCCTCATGCAGATGCGCCCTGCCCTAGCGCGAAAAACCGCGCGCGTCACGCGGGCCGCGTGCCCTGCCTCTCGCATCTGCAGAAAACCCTGCTAGCCTCGCAGCATGCAACGCCCCGCCGTGATCCTGTCCCATACCGATATCCTCGCCCCCGGTGCGAGCGCCGCGCTGACCCGTGCCGCGCTCGGGTCCACGCGCCCGGCGCTGCACGGGCATGATTTCTTCGAAATGGCGTGGGTGCAGAACGGCCGGGTGCGCCATCATCTGCCCGAGGGGCGCGAGGATCTGGTCGAGGGCGACGTGATCTTTGCGGCGCCGGGGCATCTGCACGGGTTGCAGGGGCGGGGCGACGATGCGCTTCTGGTGTCGGTGACGCTGCATCCCGACCTCATTGCCGATCTCGGGAGGCGGCATCCGGCGCTGGCGGGCCGGCTGTTCTGGGCCGAAGCGGCCACGCCGCAGCGGCTGATGCGCGACAGCCACCAGATCGCCGAGTTGAACCGCGCCGCGCTGCGGCTGGAGCGCGGGCGGCGCGACGCCTTGGGAGCAGAGGCGTTCCTGCTGCCGCTCCTATGCGGGCTGGCGGACGAAACCGCGCCGTTGCCCAACGGCGCTCCCGATTGGCTGGCGCGCGCCTGCGCCGCCTCGCGCAAGCCGGAGGTATTCCACGACGGGGCCTCGGGATTCGCGCGCGTTGCCGGCAAGGCGCATCCGCATGTCAGCCGTTCGATGCGGCGGTTTCTCGACATGTCGCCTTCGGACTGGGTCAACATGCAGCGGATGGATTATGCCGCGCGCAGGTTGACCGGCAGCGCCGACAGTCTTGCCGAGATCGCCGCCGAATGCGGCGTGCCGAACCTGTCGCATTTTCACAAGCTGTTCCGCGTCGCGCATGGCGAGACGCCGCAGCGGTTTCGTCGGGCCCGGCAGCGCGACGTGGTGCAGCCCGGCTAGGAGCGGCTACTTGCGCGCCGCACGCCGCCTGCGGATCGCATCGCCCCAAGTCGCGACACGACGGTCGCCACGATCGAGCCATGGCGAGACGTGGCGGCGCGACCACCGCCGCAGCCTGACGCCCACGCCCCAGATCACCGCCACGAGCAGCAGCAGGAAGACGATGTTGAACCACGGGATCAGCCGCACGTCCGGCCCGGCGACAGGCTTGGCCGACAGGGCATTGGGATAGACCGAGAGCAGCGGCAGGCGCCAGCCGTAATAGCGCATCGCCACCCATTGCGGATCGGAGGACGAGGAGACGAGGTTGCGCGCCTCGGCCTGCAGGTTGGCGCTGTCGAACTTGAAGTAGGGTGGCCATCCGCCGCCCGTATCCTCGTTGCGAAACACCATGACGCCGCCATCGGCGCGCACCGTGTCGATGAAGCGCACGTCACGCTCGACCGGTCCGTTCAAGGGCGTGCCGGTATCAGGCGCGGCCCAGAACACCGAATTGGGGTCGATCCGCTCGAGCTTGATCTCGACGCCGGTGATGCGGACGATCTCGCGCTTGGGCAGGTTGTAGTGCAGAAGCGCCGCGAGAAACGCCAGCAGCACGCCCCAGAAGATCCAAGAAATCCAGCGCATCGCATTTCTCCCTGTCGGTCGATCGTGACTTAGACCATCCAGCCCTCCGGGCCAATCGATACCATGCCATGGGTCGTCTATGGCATGGCAGGCATGCGATCACCGGCCAGAGGATCTAAGCGTGGCCGCCTTTTTCGAAAGAACCAATCGCGCCGGTTATTGGGCCGCGCCCTATCGGTGCGGGCAGGCCCGGCACCGATAGGGCGCGGCCTCGGCTTGGATCAATAGCCGAGGCTTTCGACGCCCGACGCCGCGCCGAACTGGGGCGGGCCACTGTTGGCGGCGGCCGAGTAAAGCTCCTCGGGCGGCACATAGGTCGGCGGCAGTTCGCGGCCCCGATTCGCCACGGCCTCGCCTTCGATGGCGACCGAATCGGCATAGTCGCGAATCGTCACACGGGTCTGCATCGGCACCTTGGGGAAGAGGAAGATGACGTCGTGGTTGAACATGCGGATGCAGCCCGCCGAACCCGAGTTGCCGATCGATCCCAGATCGTTGGTGCCGTGGATCCGGTAATAGGTGTCGCGGTTGCCCTGATAAAGGTAGAGAGCGCGCGCCCCGAGCGGGTTGGCGAGACCGCCGGGCACGCCGTTGCGATACTCTCCATAGATCTCGGGCTCGCGCTTGAGCATGTTCTGCGTCGGGGTCCAGCTCGGCCACTGCTCCTTGCGCTTGATCACGGTGTCATAGCTCATCGACAGGCCCTGCCGGCCGACACCGATGGGAAAGCGCCAGGCCATGCCGTCGTTCTGGATGAAATACAGGAACTTGGCATGCAGGTCGGCTTCGATCACGCCAGCCGATTCATAGCCGCGATAGGGCACATAGGCGCGACGATTGAGGCCTTGGAGGTATTGTGGCGGCACCGGCGGAAGCCGGTAGCCCGCATCCTCGATCAAACCGTAGCCATCGACGATCTGGCTCAGCGGCACGCCGCCGATCTCCTGTTCGCTGACGGGAGCGGCGGAGGTCGGGACACGAGCGGCGCAGGCGGGGAGGACGGACAGAGCGGCCGCGCCGGTCAGCAGTCGACGGCGCGTGATCGCGAAAGGGGTGGAGATCATCTGGGACAGCCTTTGACGCAAGGGTTCGCGGCAACCTATCATCGCGGGCCGGAACCGCAATGAGGCCGGCTTTTTCAAAGGCGCACGGAGCGAAAGCGTTGCCGTTTCGGCAAAACGGGATGAATCACGAATGATTTCAACCGAATGCGCCAATCGTTTGGCGGGCAGAGATGCGGATTTGATCGAGCCGAGGGGTCAAATCTGCTTGAGCGTTATGTCATGACATCCGGCGCGCGCGACGCGATAACCGATATCACCGGCCTGAAGGTGGGTCAGACGCATGACGGGGCGCTGCGCTCGGGCGTCACGGTGCTGACCGCCGAGATGCCTTTCGTGGCCTCGGTCGACGTACGAGGCGGCGCGCCCGGCACCCGCGAGACCGAGCTTCTGGCCCCTGACAAGCTGGTCGGCGCAGTCGATGCACTGGTGCTGTCGGGCGGCTCGGCCTTCGGTCTCGACGCGGCTTCGGGCGTGATGGATGCGCTGCGCGCGGCGGGGCGCGGATTCGAGGCGGCGGGCCAGCGCGTGCCCATCGTGCCCGCCGCGATCCTGTTCGATCTCGGCAATGGCGGCGACAAGGCTTGGGGGACCAACCCTTATGCGGCGATGGGCCGCGCCGCGTTCGAGGCCGCGGACGCACGTGTCGACGAAGGCAGCTTTGGCGCGGGGCACGGGGCCACCACGGCGGATCTGCGCGGCGGCACCGGCACCGCCTCTATGCAGCTCGCTAGCGGCCATGTGGTGGGCGCTCTGGTCGCGGTGAACGCCGTGGGCTCTGCCTGCATCGGCGGCGGGCCACGATTTTGGGCCGCCCCATGGGAGATCGGGGACGAATTCGGAGGGCTGGGCCCCGCGATGCCACCCCCCGGCCCGCCGCCGAGCAAGCTCGCGCGGCCGGGCGAAAGCACCACCATTGCCATCGTCGCCACTGATGCCGTGCTCGACAAGGCGGGGTGTCACCGGATGGCGGTGGCGGCGCAGGACGGCCTCGCCCGCGCGCTGCTGCCCGCGCATACCCCGCTCGACGGCGATCTGGTCTTCGCCGTGGCGACGGGTGCGCGCCCGCTCGCCGATCCCGTCACCGAGGCGCTCTGGATCGGGCATGCGGCGGCGGTGTGCCTGTCGCGGGCCATCGCGCGGGCCGTGTATCACGCCGCGCCGGGCGGGTCGCAGCCGTCCTGGGGGGAAAGATTCGGCAATTGATTCCCCTTCGCCGTGCCGGTGCGCCGGGACGAACCGAAGAGTCGCCCCCTCAGGCCAGAAGCGCCTGTATCAGCGGGCTGTCGGCCTCTGCCAGACCCTCGATCACATCGAAATGGTGCCGCCCCGGTGCCTCAACCAGATCGCAACCACGCCTTTTGGCCAGCCAGCGCGCCTGATCTAGAAAGGCCGGGCGCTCGGCCGCGCCGACCCAGACCGTCATCGGCAGGTTCACCTGATCGCACAGCACGGGGCTCTCGGCCACGGCCTCCTCCTCATCGAGACCCAGATCGTCGTTCATCCTGGCCCCCATCAACGGGCGCAGATCCGACAGGGGCGAGATCGGCACGATCCGCGCCACCCTGTCGCGCCAGCCGGGGGTGAGATCGGCGCAAGCCATGCGCGCCACCAGATGCCCGCCAGCCGAATGCCCGGCGAGCCTGATCGGGCCCGGAACGACCTCGGCCACCGCGCCGATGGCAGCCTCGATCTCGCGGGTCATCGCGCCGATCCGGGCCTCGGGCGCCAGCGTGTAGGAGGGCATCACCACGGCCCAGCCCCGATCCAAGGCCCCCGCTGCCAGATGTGACCAGACGCTCTTGTCGAACGCCTTCCAGAAGCCGCCATGCACGAAGATCACCGCGCCCTTCGCCTCGCCTTCGGGGTGAAACAGGTCGAGCTTCTGCCGCGCGCCGTCGCCATAAACGATCACCTGTGGCGGATGGCTTTCGCGAAAAGCGGCGGCGGCAGCGGCCCAGCGCGCGGGGTAGTCCATGCCGCCGGGGATGTGGCTGGCATTGGCATAGGCCTCGTCGATCTCGGCACGGCTTTGCCCATGCGTTGCGGCGCGCATCTCGGTCATCTCATTCCTCCCTGTTCCGGGGCTGGACCCGCCCTACCCTCGCGGTGAAGGATGCGCCCGAACCTCTGGAGGAAAAGTCATGCTCGACGACCGCACCGACATCAAGTCACTGCTCAGCCGCCCCGACCTCGTTCGCGACCGCGCCTTTCTCGGCGGCAAGTGGGTCTCCGCGAAGGACGGCAAGACCTTCGACGTCACCAACCCCGCGCGCGGCGACGTTCTCGCCACGGTCGCCGATCTGGGCCGGGCCGAGATCGCGCAGGCGATCGACATCGCCCACAAGGCGCAAAAGCCCTGGGCCGCGAAAACCGGCAAAGAGCGCGCCAAGATCCTGCGCCGCTGGTACGACCTGATGATGGAGCATCAGGAGGATCTGGCGATCCTGATGACCGCCGAGCAGGGCAAGCCGCTCGCCGAGAGCCGTGGCGAGGTGGCCTATGGCGCGAGCTTCGTCGAATGGTTCGGCGAAGAGGCCAAGCGCGTCTATGGCGAGACCATCCCCGGCCACATGCCCGACAAGCGGATCACCGTGATCCGCCAGCCGATCGGCGTCGCCGCCGGGATCACGCCGTGGAACTTCCCCAACGCGATGATCGCGCGCAAGGTGGCCCCGGCGCTGGCGGCGGGCTGTTCCTTCGTGATCCGCCCCGCCTCGCTCACCCCGCTCTCGGCGCTCGCCATGGCTGTGCTGGCCGAGGAGGCGGGCGTGCCCGAGGGCGTGTTCTCGGTGGTCACCTCGACCTCCTCCTCCGAAGTGGGCAAGGAGTTCTGCGAGAACCCCAAGGTGCGCAAGCTGACCTTCACCGGCTCGACCGAGGTGGGCCGAACGCTGCTGCGGCAGGCCGCCGATCAGGTGATGAAATGCTCGATGGAGTTGGGCGGCAACGCCCCCTTCATCGTGTTCGACGACGCCGATCTGGATGCGGCGGTCGAAGGCGCGATCCAGTGCAAGTTCCGCAACAACGGCCAGACCTGCGTCTGCGCCAACCGCATCTACGTGCAAAAGGGCGTCTATGACGAGTTCGCCAAGCGCCTGAAGGTCGCGGTCGAAAAGCTGCGTGTCGGCGACGGTCTCTCGGACGGCACCGATCTCGGACCGCTGATCGAGGCTTCGGCCATCGACAAGGTGCGCGATCACCTCAAGGACGCGCTCGATCACGGTGCGATGCTGCTCACCGGCGGCGAGGCGCATGACCTGGGCGGCCAGTTCTTCCAGCCCACCGTCGTCACCGGGGCGAAACAGGGCATGAAGGTTGCGCATGAGGAGACATTCGGCCCCTTCGCGCCGCTCTTCGCCTTCGAGGACGAGGACGAGGTGATCGAGATGGCCAACGACACGATCTTCGGTCTCGCCTCGTATTTCTACGCCAAGGATCTGAGCCGTGTGACCAAAGTGGCCGAGGCGCTGGAATACGGCATCGTCGGGGTGAACACCGGCATCATCTCGACCGAGGTCGCGCCCTTTGGCGGGGTCAAGCAGTCGGGGCTGGGCCGCGAGGGGTCGCGCCACGGAATCGATGACTATCTCGAGATGAAATACATCTGCACCTCGGTCTGACCCGGCTGCCTCGCGGCGGGGCGGCGTTCGGACGCCGCCCGCCTTTCGGGCATCCGCACTGCTTTGCCGCACGGATGCCCGGCCTTGGCGAAACAGCCCCGCTGCTTTAAGATGCCGTTACGTCAATGTCGCAGTTCTCCGGCATGATACGAGACGACGCCCGATGCAGCCCCGTGGCGTCGGTTGACGAGTGGCCTTGGTAGCGCGTGGCGCGGAAGCCCTGCCCCAGGCTTCCGCGTTCTTTACGGAAGTTCGGCTGCCGGGATGATCGGAAAGAACACGTCGTTCGACCGCACGCCGAACCAGTCCTCATCCTCATGCGGCGCGGTTTCGCCAAGCTCCACCAGCCGGTAGAAGCTCTTGCGGTCGATCAGCGCCTCCAACCCCGAACGGATCTCGATATAGGGCGACGGCTCGCCCGTTTCGGGATCGCGGATCACCCGGATCGGATGCTCCGGGCCCGCCACCGCTGTTTCGTCCAAATTGGTGGTAAAGCGCAGCCCCTCCCCGTCCCGCGTGACATCGACCGCGACGAAGGGCGCGTCGTCAACGGTGATGCCGACCTTCTCGACCGGGGTGACGAGGTAATGCCTGTCGCCCTCGCGCTTGAGAATCGAGGCGAAGAGCTTGACCATCCGCTCGCGACCGATCGGCGTGCCCTCGTGGAACCACGTCCCATCGCGCGCGATCCGCATGTCGAGATCACCGCAAAAGGGCGGATCCCACAGATGCACCGGCGCGGGGCCCCGCGCACCCGCCCGGCTTGCCGCCGATGCGAGGCTTTCCGCCGAAGGGGCGGCGGTCGTCTCACTGTTCTTTGTGTTTGCCATCGGAACCCGCCACGGTATCTGCTGAGACTGCAATGCTAGACTAGGACGGGAAGGCTGTCATGCCAGAGCAGATGAGCGATGCGGACCTCCTCGCGGCAATCGAGAACCTCGGCGACCGGCTCGCGCAGGCCCGCGACAGCGTGGCACGGCGTTTCGTCGGTCAGGAGCGGGTGGTCGAACTGACGCTCTCGGCTCTCTTGTGTGGGGGGCATGCGCTGCTCGTCGGACTGCCGGGCCTCGGCAAGACACGGCTGGTCGATGCGCTTTCGACGGTGATGGGGCTGCGGGGCAGCCGCATCCAGTTCACTCCCGACCTGATGCCCGCCGATATTCTGGGCAGTGAAGTGCTGGAGACCGCCGCCGACGGGTCCCGCTCGTTTCGCTTCATCGAGGGCCCGGTGTTCTGCCAGCTTCTGATGGCCGACGAGATCAACCGCGCCTCCCCCCGCACCCAATCCGCACTCCTGCAGGCGATGCAGGAGCGCGAGGTGACCATCGCGGGACAGCACCGCCCGCTGGGCCGCCCGTTCCACGTGCTCGCCACCCAGAACCCGCTGGAGCAGGAGGGCACCTATCCGTTGCCCGAGGCGCAGCTCGACCGGTTCCTGTTCCAGATCGACGTGCCCTATCCCACCCGCGACACCGAACGCGCAATCCTGCTGGCCACCACCGGCATCGAGGAGGGCGCGGCCGAGGCGGTATTCACCGCGCAGGAGTTGCTCGACGCCCAGCGCCTGCTACGCCGGATGCCGGTGGGCGAGACTGTGATGGAGTTGATCCTCGATCTGGTGCGCGCCTGCCGCCCCGACGAGCCCGAGGCTCTGGCGGATCTGCGCCAGTCGGTGAGCTGGGGGCCGGGGCCGCGCGCGGCGCAGGCCTTGATGCTCGCGGTGCGGGCCGAGGCGCTGCTCGACGGGCGTCTCGTGCCGGGGCCGCAGGACGTGGCGCGCCTCGCCGTGCCGGTGCTGGAACACCGGATGGCGCTGGGCTTTGCCGCGCGGGCGCGGGGCGAGACCCTGCCCGCGATCATCGCGCGGGTGGCCGAGCATGTGACACGGGCCGAGGCGGCGGCGTGACCGCCAGCCCCGCCCCGGACTCGAGCCCTCTGGGCCTGCGCGGGCGGGCCGAGGACCTCGCCGCCCCGCTGCCGCCGCTTCTGGCCGAGGCCGAGCAGCTCGCCCAGACGGTGCTCATGGGCGAGCATGGCCGCAGGCGCGCCGGGGCGGGCAGCAATTTCTGGCAATACCGCGCCGCTCAGCCGCATGACACGGCGCGCGCCATCGACTGGCGCCGCTCGGGGCGCGCCGACCACGCCTTCATACAAGAAAAGGAATGGCAGATCGCGCAGAGCGTCGCGCTCTGGGTCGATGACGGGGCCTCGATGGGCTTTGCCTCGACGCCGAGGCTCGCCTCCAAGGGCGACCGCGCCCGGCTTCTGGCGCTGGCCCTCGCGGTGGCGCTGACGCGGGGTGGCGAAAGGGTCGGCCTCGCGGACCATCGGTTGCCGCCGCGGCGGGGGCGCGGGCAGCTGTCGCGGCTGGCGCAGATCCTGTCGCAGGACGGGACCGGGGATCACGGCACCCCGGACCCCGAAAGCCTCGCGCCGCAAAGCCGCGCGGTGCTGGTGTCGGATTTCCTCGGACCGGTGGAGCCGGTCGAGGCGATGCTGACGGCCAGCGCGGATCGCGGCGTGCGCGGCGCGATGCTGCAGGTGCTCGATCCCGCCGAAGAGGCATTTCCCTATGACGGGCGCACGATCTTCGAGAGCATGTCGGGGGCGCTGCGCCATGAGACGCTGAAGGCGGGCGACCTGCGAGACCGCTATCTCGAACGGCTGGCCGAGCGCCGCGACCGTCTGGCCGGGCTGGCCCATGCCACCGGCTGGCAGTTTTCCACCCACCGCACCTCCGAGAGCGCCGCCTCGGCGCTGCTGTGGCTCTACGCCGCGCTGGAGCGCCGCTGATGTGGAGCCTCGGCCCCGTCGGTTTCCTCTCGCCCTGGCTGCTGGCCGGGCTGGTGCTGCTGCCGGTGCTGTGGCTGATTCTGCGCGCGGTGCCGCCCGCGCCACTGCGCCGCCGCTTTCCCGGCGTGGCGCTGCTTCTGGGCCTGCAGGACCGCGAGAGCCAGTCGGACCGCACGCCGTGGTGGCTGCTCTTGCTGCGCATCCTCGCCGTCGCCGCCGCGATCATCGGCTTTGCCGGACCGGTCCTCAATCCGGTCGAGCGCGGCGCGCCGGGCAGTGGCCCGCTGCTGATCCTCGCCGATGGCACATGGGCCGATGCGCGCGACTGGCCGGTGCGGCTGGCCCGGATCGAGGCGCTCCTTGGCGAAGCACGGCGCGCGAACCGCCCCGCCGCCGTGGTGACCTTGTCCAACCCACCGCCGGAGACCCGTTTCGACCCCGCCGAGGCGGCCCTGACCACCCTGCCCGGCGTTGCCCCGCACCCATGGGAGCCCGACCCGCAAGCCCTCGCCGACTGGACCGCCTCGCTGGAGGGTCGGTTCGAGACCATCTGGCTCTCGGATGGGCTCGCGCGCGACAGCCGCGCCGCCCTGTTCGACACGCTGGAGACCCACGGCTCCGTCCGGGTGATCCAGACCCCGCGCCGCATCCTCGCGCTGCGTCCGCCGCGGCTCGACGGCACCGAGATCGCGCTCGAGGCCGTCCGCACCCCCATCGGCGGCGCGGCGCAGGCCAGCATCGCCGCCCACGGCCTCGATCCGGCCGGGATCGAGCGGCGGCTGGCCACCGCGACGCTGTCCTTCGCCCCCGGTGAGGCTGTGGCGCAGGCGGTGCTGGCGCTGCCGCCCGAACTGCGCAACCGCGTCACCCGCTTCGAGATCGAGGGCGCGCGCTCGGCCGCCGCCGTGGCACTGACTGACGACGCGCTGCGCCGCCGCGAGATCGGCCTCGTCGAGAGCCGCGAGACCCGCGAGGCCGCCGAGTTGATGTCGCCGCTGCACTACCTGCGCGTGGCGCTGGAGCCGCAGGCCGAGCTGATCTCGGGCGACCTGCCCACGTTGATCCCCGCCAATCCCGACGTGATCGTCCTTGCCGATGCGGGCGCGCTGCCCCCTTCGGAGGCCGAGGCGCTGCAGGTATGGGTCGAGAGCGGCGGCTTGCTCCTGCGCTTTGCCGGGCCGCGCCTCGCCGCATCGGATGCAGGCCGCGACGGCGACGATCCCCTGATGCCGGTGCGGCTGCGCGCCGGGGGCCGCTCGGTCGGGGGCACGATGAGCTGGGGCGAACCCAAGACCATCGCGCCCTTCGAGGCCGACAGCCCGTTCTTCGGCCTCGCGGTACCGGGTGACGTGACGGTGCGCGCGCAGGTCGTGGCCCAGCCCGGCCCCGACCTCGCCGCCCGCGTCATCGCGCAGCTTTCGGACGGCACGCCGTTGGTCACGCGCAAGCCTCTGGGCGACGGGCAGGTCGTGCTGGTCCATGTCACCGCCAATGCCGAATGGTCGTCGCTGCCGCTGTCGGGGCTGTTCGTGTCGATGCTCGAGCGTCTCGCCATCTCGGCGCGCACCGATCCCGACGCTGCTACCGATCTCGCGGGCACGAGCTGGCAGGCCGTCGAGATCATGGACGCCGAAGGCCGCCTGACCGAGACCGACACCCGCGCCGCCGTGCCGGGAGAGGCCTTGGCGGCCGGCGATCTCGGCCCCGATCTGCCGCCGGGGCTTTACGCGGGCGAGGCGGGCCGCTTCGCGCTCAACGTCACGCGCGCCGACACCACGCTCGCCCCTGCCCGCTGGCCCGTCCGCATCGCCGTCGAGGGGCTGGAACGCCCGGCCGAGCGGCCTTTGGCCGGGCTGCTGCTGGCGCTGGCGCTGGCGCTGATGGCAATCGACGCCTTGGCCTCGCTCGCGGTGGGCGGGCGGCTGCGGGCGCGGGCGGCGCTGCTGCTTATGGCGCTCGTGCTGCCACCTGTCCCCGGCGCGCAGGCGCAGGAGCCGCCGATGGACCCGCAGGCCGAGGCCTTCGCGCAGGCGGCAACCGGATCGGTGGTGCTGGGCTACATCCTGTCCGGCGATGCGCAGGTTGACGAGGTCGCGCGCCAGGGCCTCGAAGGTCTCGGGCGCGCCCTGTGGCAGCGCACCTCGGTCGAGCCCGCCGCGCCGATGGAGGTCGATCCAGAGACCGACGAGCTGTCCTTCTTCCCGCTGCTCTACTGGCCGATCACCGGCACCACGCCGATCCCGTCGGAGGCCGCCTATGACCGGCTCAACGCCTATCTGCGCGGCGGTGGCATGATCGTGTTCGACACGCGCGACGCGGGCATCGCGGGTCTCGGGGCCGCGACGCCCGAGGGCCGCCGCCTGCAGGCCATCGCGCGTCCGCTCGACGTGCCGCCGCTGTCGCCGGTCCCCGAGGACCACGTGCTGACCCGCACCTTCTACCTGCTGCAGGATTTTCCGGGCCGCCATCAGGGCCGTGACGTCTGGGTCGAGGCCGCCCCCGAGGAGGAGCCGACCCCCGGCATGCCGTTTCGCAACCTGAACGACAACGTGACTCCGGTTGTGATCGGTGGCAACGACTGGGCCGCGGCTTGGGCGATGAACCCGGTGGGCATGCCGCTCTACCCGGTCGGGCGCGGCATGGCCGGTGAGCGGCAGCGCGAGATGGCCTATCGGTTCGGCGTGAACCTCGTGATGCACGTGCTCACCGGCAATTACAAATCCGATCAGGTCCACGTGCCCGCCCTGCTCGAAAGGCTCGGACAATGACCGGCACGGTGATCTTCGATGCGCTGCTGCCGTGGCCTGTGCTCTGGGCGCTTGCGGCGCTGACGGGTCTGATCGTCGCGTTCGCGCTGTGGCGCGGCCTGCCGGGCTGGTGGCTGCGCGCGCTGGCCGGGATCGCGCTTCTGACAGGTCTCTCGAACCCGGCGCTGCGGCAGGAAGAACGCCAGCCTTTGTCGGACATCGTCATCGCCGTGGTGGACGAGAGCGCAAGTCAGACCCTGTCGGACCGGGCGGCGCAGACCGAGACCGCCCTCGACGATCTGCGCGCCCGGATCGCCGCGCGCGCCAATACCGAGCTTCGGGTCGTGCGCGTCACCGACGCGCCCGAGGATGGCGGCACGAAGCTGATGACCGCGCTTGCCGAAGCCCTCTCCGAGGAGCCGCAGGGCCGCGTCGCGGGCGTGGTGATGCTCACCGACGGGCGCCTTCACGATGCCGCCCGCGCCCCCGACCTGCCCGCGCCCGCGCATGTGCTGCTCTCTGGGCGCGAGACCGATTGGGACCGCCGCCTCGTGGTGCGCAACGCGCCGGCCTTCGCCATCCTCGGCGAGGAGATCGAACTGACGCTACGGGTCGAGGACAGCGGCGCCGCCCCAGAGACAGGGAGCACTGTCCCGCTCACCATCGCCGTCGATGGTGGTGAGCCGATGCGCTTCGAAGTACCGCTCGGCCGCGACATCGCCCTGCCCGTGACGCTGCCGCATGGCGGCATGAACGTGCTGCAGTTCGCCACGCCGGAGGCGCCGGGCGAGCTGACCGCGCGCAACAACGAAAGCGTGGTGCAGATCAACGGCGTGCGCGACCGGCTGCGCGTGCTCTTGGTCTCGGGCGAGCCCTATGCAGGCGAGCGGACATGGCGCAACCTGCTGAAATCCGACCCTTCGGTCGATCTGGTGCACTTCACCATCCTGCGCCCGCCCGAAAAGCAGGACGGCGTGCCGGTCGAGGAGCTGTCGCTCATCGCCTTTCCGACGCGCGAGCTGTTCATCGAGAAGATCGACGAATTCGACCTGATCGTGTTCGACCGCTACCGCCGCCGCGGAATCCTGCCCTCGGACTACTTCGCCAATGTCGCGCGTTACGTCGAGGAGGGCGGCGCGGTGCTGGTCACCGCCGGTCCGGAATATGCGGGCGCCGACAGCATCTACCGCAGCCCTCTGGGCTTCGTGCTGCCCGGCGCGCCCAGCGCGCGAGTGGTGGAGCGGGCGTTCCGCCCCGAGCTGACCGAGCTTGGCGCGCGCCATCCCGTGACTTCGGGCCTCGCCGATCCGTGGATCGAGGCCGACACCGATCCGCTCAGACCCGATTGGGGCCGCTGGTTCCGGCAGGTCGAAATCGAACCGACGCAGAGCGCCACCGTCGCCCTCGCCGGACCGGACGACCGCCCCCTGCTGACGCTCGACCGGGTCGGCGACGGGCGCGTGGCGCTGCTGGCTTCCGATCAGGTCTGGCTCTGGGGGCGCGGCTATGACGGCGGCGGCCCGCAACTCGACCTGCTGCGCCGTCTCGCGCATTGGATGATGAAGGAGCCGGAACTCGAGGAAGAGGCCCTCTGGGCCGAGCCTTCGGGTCTTTCCATGCGCATCATCCGCCGCTCGCTCTCCGAAGAGGTCGGCCCTGCCACCGTGACCGCCCCCGATGGCACCGAGACGCAGGTGCCGCTGGAGGAGGTCGAGCCGGGCCGCTTCGAGGCGCGGTGGACCGCGCCGCGCATGGGGCTCTACCGGCTGGCCGAGGGCGAGCAGTCGGCGGTGATCGCGCTCGGTCCCGCGGCCCCGCGCGAGTTCGAGCAGACCATTGCGGGCGGCGAGGCGCTGGAAACCGCGGTGGCCGCGACGCGCGGCGGCATCGTGTCGATGGAGGACGGGCTTCCCACCTTGCGCGACGTGCGGCCCGGCCGCCCCGCCGCGGGTCGCGGCTGGATCGGTCTCACCCCGCGCGGGGCGTACCGCACGCTCGACCTTACGGTGACGCCGCTGCTGCCCGCTTGGGTGCTGCTGGCGCTGGCGGCGGGCCTGATGCTCGGAGCGTGGCTGCGTGAGGCGAGGCGCTGACCCGCCGCTCCGCTTCCGGCCACTTCACTCAAGAAATACTCACGAGCGGCACGCAGCGGCGGGGGCGGCGACCCCCTCAGACCCCGTTCGCGAGAACCGCGCGCGGCACGGAGGCGAACTCCCGGCTCCACAGCAGCCAAAGTACCGCGACCATGGCCACGACCAGCGCCCATGACCCCAATAGCCAAGCCAATGCACCCAGCGAGAAATACATTGCCCTCAGCCCGCGATTGAAGTTCCAGGCCGCGCGGATGTTCAACTCCGCCGCCTGCATGGCGCGCGGCAGCGCGCGCGCGTCGTCGGCGGCATTGGGAACCGAGGCCATCAGCACCGAGCAGTAACCGAAGATCCGGTGCGCCCAGACGAACTTCAGGAAGGCATGCGTCAGCAAGAGCGCCACCGGCAGCAGCTTGATCTGCCACAGCACCGCCGGTTGCCGCCCCTGTCCCAGCCCTTCGGCCACCCCTTGCAACGGCTCGGTGTTGCCGATGAGGGCGAGCACGCCGCCCACGGCGAGAAGACAGGTCGAGGCGAAGAACGATGTGCCCTGCCGCAGGCTGCCCATGATCGTCGCGTCGAAGATCCGGTTTCCCCTCTGCACGAATTCGCGCATCCATTCGCGCCGATGCTCGGCCATCAGCACGGTCACAGAGGGCCGTCGTCCGGGATGCTCGATGCGCCAGCCGATGCCCCAATAGCCCAGCAGCAGCAAAAGCAGCCCGGCGGCGTCGACAAGGGAAAGATGTGGCAGGCTGGCAAGCGGATCCATGCCCGGCACCCTAGCGGCGCTTCGCCGCGCTTGCCATGGGGGCGCTTTGGTTATATTTCCTTACCAATCCCGCGTGAGGCCCTTGCGGGCAGGAGGAGCGACCCATGCAGATGCCATCCCCAGATGCCCGCGTCATGGCGAAGAAGGCGCAGGTCGTCGCACGGCTCACCGAAGCGTTGGGCGATCGTGGCGTGATCTACGACCCCGCCGAGACCCGCGCCTACGAGTGCGATGCGCTCACCGCCTATCGCTGCCCGCCGCTTTGCGTGGTGCTGCCCGCCACGACCGAGGAAGTCTCGGCGGCGCTCAGGATCTGTCACGAGGAAAACGTGCCTGTCGTGCCGCGCGGCTCCGGTACTTCGCTTGCGGGCGGCGCGCTGCCGACCGCAGATTCGGTGATCCTCGGCGTGTCGCGGATGAATCGGGTGCTCGAGACCGACACGGCGGATCGGATCATCCGGGTCCAGACCGGGCGCACCAATCTGAGCGTCACGGGCGCGGTCGAGGAACTGGGTTTCTTCTATGCCCCTGACCCGTCGAGCCAGCTCGCCTGCGCCATCGCGGGCAACATCGCGATGAATTCGGGCGGCGCGCATTGCCTGAAATACGGGGTGACGACCAACAACCTGCTTGGTGTGACCATGGTGCAGATGGACGGCACGGTGATCGAGATCGGCGGCGCTTACATGGATGCGGCCGGGCTCGACCTTCTGGGCGTGATCTGCGGCTCCGAGGGCCAGCTCGGCGTCGTGACCGAGGCGACGCTGCGCATCCTGCCCAAGCCCGAGGGCGCGCTTCCCGTCCTCATGGGATATGACAGCGCCGAGGCCGCGGGTGCCTGCGTGGCCGACATCATCGAGGCGGGCGTGCTGCCGGTGGCGATCGAATACATGGACCGCCCCTGCATCCGCGCCTGCGAGGCCTTCGCCCAGGCGGGCTACCCCGATTGCGAGGCGCTCTTGATCGTCGAGGTCGAGGGGTCGGCCGACGAGATCAACCACCAGCTCGAGACGATCCTGAAGATCGCCCGCGACCACGACCCCGTGGAGATCCGCGCGGCGCAGGACGCCGACGAGGCGGCGCGGATCTGGCTCGGGCGCAAATCGGCCTTCGGCGCGATGGGCCAGATCAACGACTACATGTGCCTCGACGGCACGATCCCGGTTTCGGCCCTTCCCGAGGTTCTCAAGCGCATCGGTGAGCTGAGCGACCAGTACGGCCTCGGCGTCGCCAACGTGTTCCACGCCGGCGACGGCAACATGCATCCGCTGATCCTGTTCGACGCGAACAAGGAGGGCGATCTGGAGAAATGCGAGGAGATGGGCGCCGATATCTTGCGGCTTTGCGTCGAGGTCGGCGGCTGCCTCACCGGCGAGCACGGTGTCGGCGTGGAAAAGCGCGACCTGATGACGGTGCAGTTCGAACCGCAGGATCTTGAGGCACAGATGAAGGTGAAGGACGTGTTCGACCCCAAATGGCTCCTGAACCCCGCCAAGGTCTTCCCGCTCGCGGTCAGCGAAGGACGCCGGGCATGATCCGCCCCGGCTCCGAGGCCGAGCTGGCCGAGGCGGTGCGCGATGCGTCCGGCCCTCTCTCCGTGCGCGGCGGCGGCACGCGCGGCCTCCTGCCCGAGGGCACGCCGCTCACGACCTCCGGGCTGAGCGGCATCGTGCTGCACGACCCGGCGGCGCTGACGCTGGTGGCGCTGGCCGGCACGCCGGTCGAGGAGATCGACGCGGCGCTGGCGCGTGCGAACCAGCGGCTCGCCTTCGAGCCCATGGACCACCGCGCGCTTCTGGGCACCAAGGGCACGCCGACCATCGGCGGCGTGGTGGCGGCCAACGTGTCGGGCCCGCGCCGGATGCAGGTGGGGGCGGCACGCGATCACCTGCTCGGGCTGCGCTTCGTCGATGGCGAAGGCACCATCGTCAAGAATGGCGGCCGGGTGATGAAGAACGTCACCGGCTACGACCTCGCCCGACTTCTGGCGGGGAGCCGTGGCGCGCTGGGCGTGATCACCGAGGTCGCGCTCAAGGTGCTGCCCGGCACCGAGACCACGGCGAACCTTGTGATCCACGGCCTCGACGACGCGACGGCGGTGCGCGCGATGTCGGACGCGCTGGGCACGCCCTTCGAGGTGTCTGGTGCCGCGCATGATCCCCATGCCCCGGACGGGCCGCGCACCGAGCTTCGGCTCGAAGGCTTCGGCGCTTCGGTCGCGTATCGTTGCCAAGCGCTGGCCGAGCGGCTCAAGGCCCATGGGTCGTGGGAAACCGAGACCGACCGCGACGCGGTGCGCGCGCATTGGCGCGGCATTCGCGATGCGGCGCCGTTCCACGGGCGGACGGGCGATGTCTGGCGCGTCTCGGTGCGTCCAAGCGAGGCGGCCGCCCTCGTGGCGCGGGCCGGGGCCACGCAGGCCTTCTATGATTGGGGCGGCGGGCTGGTGTGGCTGCGCATGCCGGAGGGAGACGACCTGCGCGCGCGGCTGGGCCGCTATGATGGCCACGCCACGCTGGTCCGCGCGGCCCCCGAGATCCACGCCGCATTGCAGACGTCGCAGCCCGAGCCTCCGGCGTTGCAGCGCCTGACCCGTGGCCTGCGCGCCAGGTTCGACCCGCGCGGCATCCTCGCCGCCTGAAACAGCCCGACACCGCCTGACCCGGCACCGACCCGGACGGAGATCCCATGCAGACCACATTCACGCCCGAGCAGCTGCGCGATCCCAAGACCGCCGAGGCCAATGCGATCCTGCGGTCCTGCGTGCATTGCGGCTTCTGCACGGCGACCTGCCCGACCTATCAGGTCTTGGGCGACGAATTGGACAGCCCGCGCGGCCGCATCTATCTGATCAAGGACATGCTCGAGAACGAGCGCGTCCCCGACGACAAGACCGTCACCCATCTCGACCGCTGCCTCGGCTGTCTCGCCTGCATGACCACCTGCCCCTCGGGCGTGCATTACGGCCACCTGATCGACCAAGCCCGCGGCTATATCGAAAAGAACTACGAACGCCCCGTGATGGACCGGCTGCTGCGTTGGACGCTGGCGTGCATCCTGCCCTATCCGGGGCGGTTCCGGTTGGCACTTCTGGCGGCCAAGCTCGGCAAGCCCCTGAAGGGGCTGATGCCCGACAAGCGGCTGCGCGCGATGCTGGAGATGGCGCCCGCGAAGATCCCGCCGGTGTCGCGCAACGACGACCCGCAGGTGTTCCCGGCGCTGGGCGAACGGCGGATGCGCGTCGGGCTGTCGATCGGCTGCGCCCAGCGCGCGCTCGATACCGATATCAACGATGCGACGATCCGGCTTCTGACCCGGCTCGGCTGCGAAGTGGTGATCCCCGAAGGCGTTGGCTGCTGTGGCGCGCTGACCGAGCATATGGGCAAGCATGACGAAGCGCGCGGCACCGCCTCCAAGCTGATCCGTTCGATGTCGTCGATCGAGGGGCTCGATGCCGTGGTGATCAACACTTCCGGCTGCGGCACCACCATGAAGGATTATGGCCACATGTTCGCTGGCCACGAGATGGAGGCCGAGGCCGCGCGCATCGGCGGGCTGTGCCGCGACGTGTCCGAGATCGTGACGCAGCTCGGCCTGCCCGAAGGGACCCAAGCGACCCCGCTTCGCGTGGCCTACCACGCTGCCTGTTCGCTGCAACATGGTCAGAAGCTCAAGGTGGGGCCCAAGGCGCTTCTGAAGCAGGCCGGGTTCGAGGTGTTCGAGCCGGCCGACAGCCACCTGTGCTGCGGCTCGGCGGGCACCTACAACCTGATGCAACCTGAAATTTCGGCCGAACTGCGCAGCCGCAAGGTCGAGACGTTGGAGGTGCTGAAGCCGCAGGTCATCGCGGCGGGCAATATCGGCTGTATGATGCAGATCGGGCGCGGCACCGGCGTGCCGGTGGTGCATTCGGTCCAGCTCCTCGATTGGGCGACCGGAGGGCCTCAACCCTCCGCGATTTCGAAACAATCCGCTTGATTGCCCTTTGAAGCCGATCCGCGGTGCCCTAGTCTTATTCTGAGGTCGCGCGATCCCCGCCGACCGCCCGAAGGGGGGCAGATGAGGCAGGCCATCGCGGTTGCCCTTTTGGTGCTGGTGGCCCTGTCGCTGCCGGTGCGCGCGGATCGGCACGATCTCGTCGAGATGGTGACGGGCGACGACGCGCGCGGTTGGGAGGCCGTGGGCCGTCTCGACCTCGGGGGGCGCGGGTTCTGCACCGGTGCGCTGATCGCGCCCGATCTCGTGCTCACCGCCGCGCATTGTCTCTATGACCGCGACAGCGGTGATCGCATCGACCCCACCGAAATCGAGTTCAAGGCCGGGATGCGCGGCGGTCGCGCACTGGCCTATCGCGGCATCCGCCGCGCGCTGACGCCCGAGGGCTATGCCTTCGTCGGCACCGGCTCGGGTGCAGCGAGCGCCGAGGACGTGGCGCTTTTGGAACTCGCGCAACCGATCCGTTCGGCGCGCATCATTCCGTTTGAAACCGTGACCGGCGTCTCGGCAGGAGCGCAGGTGGGCGTCGTCTCCTATGCGCATGACCGGGCCGAGGCGCCGTCGCTGCAGCAGACCTGTGACGTGCTGGGTGAGGAGAACGGTCTTCTGGTCATGGGATGCGACGTGGATTACGGCTCCTCCGGCTCGCCGGTCTTCAGCTTTGAAGGAGGCGAGACGCGGATCGTCTCGGTGGTGTCGGCCAAGGCCGAGATGGAAGGCAGGAACGTGGCCATCGGCGTCGCCCTCGAGCGTCCCCTGCCCGACCTGCGCGCCCGCATGGCAAGCGGCACCGGCGCCTTCGGCGGGCTGTCGACCGGACAGGTCCGGGTCGTCGGCGCCGGGCAGAGAACCGAGACCGGGGCGCGGTTCGTCCGCCCCTGAGATCCGATGGCGGGGATCTTGAATCCCCGAAAATCCCCACCCACATTGCAATCACGGAGCGCCACACCGGGCTCCGGATGTCCGGCCTGTCCCATGATGGGAAGGCCATCACGACGTTATCGCTTGAGACAAAGGATGACCGACATGCGTAATTTCGACCTTGCTCCGCTCTACCGTGCCACCGTGGGTTTCGATCAGGTTGCCGACCTGATGGACCGCGTGCTCGCCGGGGAGCCGACCCAGAACAACTACCCCCCCTACAACATCGAGAAGACCGATGAGAGCGGCTGGCGCATCTCGATCGCCGTCGCCGGTTTCGGGGCCGACGACCTCGCCGTGGAGGTTCGCGAGAACACGCTCATCGTCACCGCCCGAAAGGCCGAGGACGATGCCGAAGGCCGCACCTTCCTGCATCGCGGCATCGCCACGCGCGCCTTCGAGCGGCGCTTCCACCTCGCCGATCACGTGCGGGTCACGGGGGCCAGCCATCTCGACGGCATGCTGCATATCGACCTCGTGCGCGAAGTGCCCGAGGCGCTCAAGCCGCGCCGCATCGAGATCGCGAGCCAGAAGCCGCAGGACGCCAATCTCATCGAGGAAAAGGCGGTCAACTGATACGACCGGAACTCCAGCCGGTCGTGCATGGCGCGACCAGCCGGTGAGGCGACGGTCGTGGCATGCGAAGGCGCGGGTCCGAAAGGGCCCGCGCCTTTCTCTCGTCGCGTTTCGCAAAAACGAGAGGGTGGGTCCTCTCACGACAAGGGCGGCCCCAAGGACCGCCCCATCACCCGTCTCACCGGTCCCTCAGAACCGCAGCGTATAGTTGTCGCCCACATCCGGCTTAGCCTCGCGCACGGCCTTGGCCTTGGCGATCTGAAACAGGAAAGCCGCCGAGCTGGTGGTAGTGGTCCAGACCTCGGCCTCGCGCAGGCGCAAGCAAAGCAGGCGCACGTCCGGATCGTTGCGCCCGTCGTCGAACCAACTCGCCGCGACGGCGTTCCAGACCTCATCGAGCTTGGCCTTGTCGTGGCTCAGTTCCAACGTGCCATGGGCATGGGCATAAAGCCCGTGCTTGTCCGAGGAAACCGAGAACAGCGCGTCGCGCGGGCTCGTCTCGACGGCGTTGGTCAACTCCTCGCCATGCGCGGCGATGAACCACAGGCAGCCCGTCTCGTGATCCACGTGATGGCTCATCGGTACAAGGCGGTCGGTGCCCTTGATGCCCACCATGCCGGCGCGCAGATCGGCGAGCCGATCCCAGAACATCCGCACCCGTTCTTCGTTGCTATGCTCGCTCATATGTCGCTCCAATCCCTGCGCGGGCAGCCACGATGCCGCCGCCCGCTTCGGAGATGCAACGATGCGCGCCGGGTGCGGTTCCGTCAGTGGGCGAGTGCCCAGTTCGGCCCCTGCCCGGCCTCGGCGGCGAGATGCACGTCGAGATGCACCGCCGGGTCCGCGG
This sequence comes from Limimaricola cinnabarinus, assembly GCF_047631075.1. Lineage (NCBI taxonomy): Bacteria > Pseudomonadati > Pseudomonadota > Alphaproteobacteria > Rhodobacterales > Paracoccaceae > Limimaricola > Limimaricola cinnabarinus. Next base: position 230,828 of record NZ_JBLHYX010000001.1, on the reverse strand, counting down.
CCCCTTCCATCACCTCGCGCGCGATCGGGATCAGCTTCTCGGCCTCGGCCTCGTCCACCTCGAACAGCAATTCGTCGTGGACCTGGAGCAGCATCCGCGCCGAGGGCACGCTCGCGATGGCGTCGTCCATGCGGATCATCGCGCGGCGAATGATGTCGGCCGCGGTCCCCTGGATCGGCGCGTTGATCGCCGCGCGCTTGGCAAAGCCGGCACCCGGCCCCTTGGCGTTGATTTCAGGCGTGTTGATACGCCGCCCGAACAACGTCTGCACATAGCCGTTGACCTTTGCGAAGGCCGTGGTCTCGTCCATATAGGTGCGGATGCCGGGGAAGCGTTCGAAGTAGCGGTCGATGAAGCCCTGCGCCTGATCGCGCGGAATGCGCAGGTTGCGCGCGAGACCGAAGCCCGAGATGCCGTAGATGACGCCGAAGTTGATCGCCTTGGCCTGCCGCCGGATCTCGGGCGTCATCTCATCCAGTGGCACGTTGAACATCTCGGACGCGGTGGCGGCGTGGATGTCCTGCCCCTCGCGGAACGCCTGCTTCAACTCCTCGATCCCGGCCATGTGGGCAAGGATGCGCAGCTCGATCTGGGAATAGTCGAGCGAGACGAGAATGCGCCCCGAAGGTGCGACGAAAGCCTCGCGGATACGGCGGCCTTCCTCGGTGCGGATCGGGATGTTCTGCAGGTTCGGATCGGTCGAGGCGAGACGACCGGTGTTCGCGCCTGCGATGGAATACGAGGTATGCACCCGCCCCGTTTCGGGATGAATATGCTCCTGCAGGCTGTCGGTATAAGTCGATTTCAGCTTGGAGATCTGCCGCCAGTCAAGCACGAGGCGCGGCAGCTCGTGCTCGGTGGCGAGGTCTTCGAGGATGTCCGCCCCCGTCGCATAAGCCCCGGTCTTGCCCTTCTTGCCACCCGGAAGCGACAGATCGTCGAACAGGATCTCGCCGAGCTGCTTGGGCGAGCCGACGTTGAAGGGCCGCCCGGCCTTGGCGTGGATCTCGGCCTCGAGCCCCGCCATCTTCTGCGCGAAGGCGTTGGACATGCGCGACAGCACTTCGCGGTCGACTTCGACGCCCGCCCGCTCCATCCGCGCCAGCACCGGCACCAGCGGGCGCTCCAGCGTCTCGTAGACGGTGGTGACGCGGTTGCGATGCAACTCGGGCTTGAACCGTTTCCACAGGCGCAGCGTGATGTCGGCGTCTTCCGCGGCGTATTTCACTGCCTCGTCGATGCCGACCCGGTTGAAGGTCACGGCGGATTTGCCGGTGCCGATCACCTGCTTGATCGGGATAGGCAGATGGTCGAGATAGCGTTCGCTGAGCGTGTCCATGCCGTGATTGTGCAGCCCGGCATGCATCGCATAGCTGAGCAGCATCGTATCGTCGAAGGGCGCCACGTCGATCCCGAGACCCGCAAAGATCTTCAGATCGTACTTCATGTTCTGGCCGATCTTGAGGATCGAGGCGTCCTCCAGCACCGGCTTGAGCATTGCCAGCGCCTCCTCCATCGACATCTGCCCCTCGCAAAGCTTCTCGCCGCCGAAGAGATCGTCGCCGCCCTCGCTGTGGCACAGCGGGATGTAGCAGGCATGGCCCGGCGTCAGCGCCAGCGAGACGCCGACCAGCTCGGCACGCATCTCGTCGAGGCTGGTGGTCTCGGTGTCGACCGCGACATGGCCCAACTCGCGGATCGCGTCGATCCAGACCTGCAGCTCCTCGCGCGTCGTCACTTTCTGATAGCTGGCGTGATCGAAGGGCACCTCCGGCTCAGGCTCCGCGCATTCGGTCGCCGCCACTTCGGGCACCACCGGAGGCTCGGTCCCGAGCTTTTCGGCGACACGGCGGGTTATGGTGCGGAACTCCATCTCGGCCAGGAACGCCAGTAGCGTCTCGGGGTCCGGATCGCGGATCTCGAGATCGTCGAGCGTGAAATCGAGCGGGCAATCGCAATCGAGCGCCACAAGCTGCTTCGACAGCCGGATCTGCTTTTCGTGATCGATCAGGGTCTGGCGCCGCTTGGGCTGCTTGATCTCGCCCGCGCGCTCCAGAAGCGTGTCGAGATCGCCGAATTCGTTGATCAGGAGCGCCGCCGTCTTGATGCCGATGCCGGGCGCGCCCGGCACGTTGTCCACCGAATCGCCAGCGAGCGCCTGCACGTCGACGACGCGGTCGGGCCAGACGCCGAACTTCTCGAACACGCCGTCGCGGTCGATGCGGCGGTTCTTCATCGGGTCGAGCATCTCGACCCCGTCGCCGACGAGCTGCATCAGGTCCTTGTCCGACGAGATGATCGTAACCCGCCCGCCCGCATCGCGCGCCTGACACGACAGCGCGGCGATGATGTCGTCGGCCTCGAAGCCTTCCTTCTCCTTGCAGGCGATGTTGAAGGCTTCGGTGGCGGTACGCGTCAGCGGGATCTGCGGCCGCAGGTCCTCGGGCATCGCCTCGCGGTTGGCCTTGTAGAGATCGTAGAGATCGTTGCGGAAAGTGTGGCTGCCCTTGTCGAAGATCACCGCGACATGGGTGGCGGCGTCGGGGCCGGTATTGCCGTCGATATAGCGCTGCAGCATGTTGACGAAGCCCGACACCGCGCCCACGGGTAGCCCGTCGGACTTGCGCGTCAGCGGCGGCAGCGCGTGGTAGGCGCGGAAGATGAAGGCCGAGCCGTCGATCAGGTGCAGGTGGCACCCCTTGCCGAATTGCGTCATGCCCGCGTCCCCTCTTGCGATGTCGCGTGTCTGTCTAGCCGAAACCCCGGAAGGTTTCAGAGAAGATTCTTCGATGATGCCGGGAAAGCCCGCCTCAGCGGGTCTCGTTCTCCTGCCCCGAACGGTCCTGACCGCGGGTGATCTCCTCGAGCCCTTCGGCGCCCTTTTCCGCGTATTCGCGGTGGATGTAGCGCGCGTCGCAATAGGAGCAGTCGACCCAGCCGGTGTCGTGCGGGATCATCAGCCAGACGCGCGGATGGCCCAGCCCCGCGCTGCCGCCGTCGCAGGCGATGCGCCAGGTGTCGACGATCTTGGTCTCGGGCGCGGGAAGTGTCATGAGGGGCCTTGCCTTGCTAACGGGAGCGGCCGGGCATGGACCCGGCCCTGATCGGACTACATTCTAGCCGCCCCACCCGCAGGGACAAGACGCGAAAGGACGCATCATGACCGACGCCGCCATCGAGATCACGGGCCTCAGAAAGACCTATGCCCCGAGCGCCAAGTCCCCGGCCAAGCTCGCGCTCGACGGCGTCGACCTGACGATCCCGGCGGGGTCGATCTTCGGCCTGCTCGGCCCCAACGGCGCGGGCAAGTCGACGATGATCAACATCATGGCCGGTCTGGTGCTGAAATCCGAAGGCAGCGTGAAGATCTGGGGCTTCGATCAGGACGTGAACCCGCGCCAGTCCCGCGCCGCGATCGGAGTGATGCCGCAGGAGCTGGTGCTCGACCCGTTCTTCACGCCGCGCGGCGCGCTCGACGTGCAGGCCGGGCTCTGGGGCGTGCCGAAATCGCAGCGCCGCACCATGGAGCTCTTGGAGATGGTCGGCCTCGCCGACAAGGCCGATGCCTATGCCCGCTCGCTCTCGGGGGGTATGCGGCGGCGGCTCCTTCTCGCCAAGGCGCTTGTGCACAGCCCGCGCGTCCTCGTGCTCGACGAACCGACGGCGGGCGTCGACATCGAGTTGCGCAACATGCTGTGGCGCAACGTGCGCAAGCTCAATGAGCAGGAAGGCACGACGATCATCCTGACGACGCATTATCTCGAAGAGGCGCAGGAGATGTGCGACGAGATTGCGATCATCGATCAGGGCCGCGTCATCACCCGCGACACCACCGCGAACCTCGTCGGGCGCGTCGGGGCCAAGACGCTGGTGGTCACCCCCGGCGGCCCCACGGCGATCCCGCCCCTGCCCGAGGGCGTCAGCGTCAGCGAACGGCCGGGCGGCGCACTGGCCTTCAGCTACGACGCGCGGGTGATGGGCGCGGGCACGGTGCTCGACGCGATCCGTGCGGGCGGCATGACGCTGATCGACGTGAAGACGGAGGAGGCGGATCTGGAGGACGTGTTCCTGCAGCTTACCTCCAAGGCCAAGGAACCCGTCTCCGCCGCGTGAGGTTGCCCCTCCGATCACCGGAGGGACCGCATGGAAGAAGAGACACAGACCGCATCGCGCGAGAACATCGACAGCCTCGCGGGCGTCGACGCCGACACCGGCAACATCTTCGAGAAGATCGACGCATGGGTCGACGGCTTCTTCCGGCTGCTGCCCAATATCGCCGTGGCGCTGGTGCTTCTTGTCGTCTTCTGGTTTCTCGCGCGCGGCGTGGCGGCCCTCGTGCGCCGCTCGGGCAAGAAGCGTGGTCGCGACAATCTCGGCGATGTCGGCGCGAGCCTGCTGCGCTGGCTGGTGACGATCCTCGGCCTCATGCTCGCCGTGACGGTCGTCGCGCCGTCGATCTCGCCGGGCGATCTCTTTGCGGGCCTCGGCATCGGCTCGGTCGCGATCGGTTTCGCCTTCAAGGATATCCTGCAGAACATGCTGGCGGGCATCCTGATCCTGATCCGCCAGCCCTTCGAGGTGGGCGACCAGATCGTCTCGGGCGGGCACGAGGGCACGGTCGAGCGGATCGAGACCCGCGCCACGCTCATTAAGACCTATGACGGCCGCCGCGTGGTGATCCCGAATTCGGACATCTACACCGACGCCGTGGTGGTCAACACCGCCTTCGACAAGCGCCGCTCGCAATACGACGTGCTGATCGGCTGCTCGGACGATTTCGACGAGGCCTGCCGCATCATGATCGAGACTGCCGGGACATGCGAAGGCGTGCTTTCCGATCCGGCCCCCGAGGCGATCCCGTGGGGCATGGATGCCGACGGCAACACGGTGCGGCTGCGCTGGTGGACGGACTCCAAGCGCTCGGACGTGGTCCATGTCTGGGGCCGGGTGATCCGCGACGTCTACAACGCGCTGAACGAGGCGGGCGTCGATCTGCCTTACCCGACGCGCATGGTGCTGTTCCACGATCAGACCGAGGCGACCGACGGCGACCGCACCGCCCAGCGCGAAGGCTGGCCGCAAAAGGGCGACAGCCCCGAACCGCGCCGCATCGCCGACGCCATTGCCAAGGCGGGCCGGCAGGAGGGGTGACCCCCGTGCCTTGCCCCCCGGCGGTGCCAGGGGCGGCCGGGATCTCAGTCGCGCTCCAGCATTCGGCCCAGAGGCCGACCACCGAGGATATGCAGGTGGAAATGCGGCACCTCCTGAACCCCGTGCAGTCGGGCATTGGAGATGGCGCGAAACCCCTCCTCGACCCCGGCCGTCTCGCAGATCTTCGCCACCATGCGATTGAGGTCGAGGATTTCCGCGTCGGAGGCGTCCCGCGCGAAATGGTCGTAGCTCACATAGGCCCCTTTGGGGATCACCAGCACATGCACCGGCGCTTGCGGCGCGATGTCCTCGAAGGCGAGGCTGTGCTCGGTCTCGAGCACGGTCTTGTTGGGGATCTCACCACGCAGGATCTTGGCGAAAATGTTCTGGTCGTCGTAATCGAAGCGCATTGCTTTCTCCTCAGTCATCGAACAGATGCGGCGTTTCGGCGATGTCGCGGGCCAGCTCGGGCGTGATTTCCAGAAAGGCCCGAAGCGCCGCGCCGTTCTCCTCTGCCCCCGCCCCTTCGACAAGCCTGTAATGCCCGGCAAATCCGGCCTCGCGAAGCTCGCGCGTCTCGGCCTCCATCTGCTGGCGCAGGGTGGGCATCAACAGATCCAACCCGGCATCGCTCTCGCCTGCCAGCGCGCTGCGCACCGCATGTGCGCGCAGATAGGTGTCGTCAATCCCCGCATCGATTTCGAGAAGCCGCAGCGCCGCCTTGTCCTTCATCACGTCCCGGATCAGGTCGATCCGCGACGGATCGATGCACAGGGCAATCCGGTCTGTAGCGTGCAACTCGTAGAGCAGCCGCAGCGTCGCGCGACGATGCCGCGACCTCTTGGCAAGACCGTGCTCGATGCCGCCCATCGGCGGCAGATCGGCCACCTCCTCGTCGAACAGGTAGTCGAAGGCCCGCAACCCGGTGTGGTGTTTGATCGACCCCATGAGCCGTTTGGCGACATGCCTCTTGTGGCTGATCACAAGCAGCAGTTCTCGTCCCGCCCCGAGCGATCCGCCGCTGTCCCAGGCGCGCGGCGCGAAGCGCAGGCCGATCCGACCGCGTTCGGTGAGAAACCCATGCAGCAGCCGACCGTCGCCCCCAGTCGGAAAATCGCGCCGTCCCGAGGCCCACAGGTCGCGCAGCCGCGCCCGCAACCCGGTGGCGCCGGGACTGATCTTGCGTGCGAAGAGCGCATCCTGCCCGAGCAGCAGGTCGTAATGATCGTTGTGGAACGTCGCGGGCATGCCGTAATCGGTGAAGGTCAGGAATGTCGGGCTGCGCGAGCGGATCTCCTCGCGGGGCACGAGATGGCGCACCAGCGTCTGGAACAGCGTCTCGTCGGGGATCCAGCTCCAGCGGAACAGGCGGCGCACATCCGGGCGCGCGTCGAGAAACCGCAGAACCGCCTCCACGGTGGCGCGTCTCAGGCACCACCATTGCGACCCGATCATCGGACGGATGTCGGCGGGGATCGCCCGCGCGATCCCCAGCCTGCCCTGCAGCGCGAGGCTGGCATAGAACAGCCTCTTGCGATCGCGCTCGTTGAACAGGTGCCAGCGGGTCAGACGCTCCTCGCGCATCCCGGTCTTGATCCAGCCGCTCTCGAAGAAATCGACGCTTTCGATCCAGTCCGCCGGATCAGCCTGCAACCTGTCATGGGCATGGGCGGCCGATTTGATCGCCATGCAGTCCCCCGAGACGAGGTAGAAATGTGTGGCATCCGAAAATTGCTCCAGCCCCAGCCGCAGCGCCGATATCGTGGCGGCGACGAGGCTCCATGCGCCCCAGCCGCAGCGCTGTCTGCGCCGCACCAGCGCGATGCCCTCATGCCCCGACAGACCCTCCTGCAGAAGCCGCCAGTCGGCAAGGGCGGCGCGCGCGTCCAGATGCACCACCACTGCGTCGCCCGAGGCGGCGAGACCGCGCGCCTGACGGATCACCGCCTCGGGATCCTTGTGGCACAACAGGATGAAGGCGATGCGCGTCATATGCGTTCCCCGGGCACCACGTGGGCGGGGCCATGCGTGGTTTGCGCCTTGATAGCGCGCGAAGCCGGCGCATAAACAGGTCCATAGGCATTTCGGGGCCCCATGTGGCCTAGGCGCGGCAGCGGATGGGACAGGATATGGGATTTCCGGGCACATGGATGACCGAAAGCGAAAGCATGGTGTACCGCGTGGTGCCCAAATGCGCCTGCTCGACGATCGGTCAGATCATGTACCGCTCGGATCACGGCCGGTTCTTCGACGGCGATATCCACGATGCGCAGGAGGGCCTGCACAAATGGGCGCAAGAGCGCAGCCAAGGCCCGATCACCGACAACGTGACCGCGCATAAGAGCCTCGTCTTCACCTGCGTGCGCAATCCCTACGGACGCATCCTGTCGTCCTTCTTCGACAAGATCTGCGGCATCCAGCGCAACGGGCGCCGCTATCGCGGCAACCTCGTGCCGTTGCTGGTGCAGAAATACGGGATCGAGGTGGGCGATCCCGAAACCGGCTTTGAATTCGACCAGATCCGCAGCTTTCGCCGCTTTTTGCTGTTCGCGCGCGATACCATCAGATGGCGCAAGCCAATGGACCCCGACATCCACTGGTCGGACATGTCGGGCCATGTCTCGACGCTGATCCGGGGCGGCGGGCGCTATGACCGGATCGTGCATACCGAGGCCTTCAACGCGGGCATGGGCGCGGTTCTGTCACACGCGCCGCTGCGTCACCCGGTCGATCTGGGTGCGATGCCGCGCTTCAACGAAAGCGAGGGGCACGGGCCCAGACGCGCCCACCCGGTCGAGGATTTCTTCGACGACCTGTGCATGCATCTCGTGCGCGAGGTCTATGGCCGCGATTTCGAGCTGTTCGGCTATGACATCGACGATCCGTCCAGACGGGACCCGGTGCGCGAGATCGACCTCGATGCGGTGCACGCCCGGCTCGCAGCCTGACGCGGATCACGCGGGCCGTCGTGCCACGGCCACGCCGCGCAACATGGCCCGGCGCAGCCATTCGAGGCCCCATGCCGTCGCCACGGAGCATGCCAGTAGATTGGCCATCACCAGCAACGACAGCCGTGGCGCATAGATGAAAGTTTGGAGGAAGTAGTAGGCAAAGAAGCTGTGGATCAGCCACAGCGGCAGCGACAGCGCGCCCAGCGCCGCAAGCGGACGGGTCATCCGCCCCATGTGCCGCGCGGCCCAGATCCAGAGCACGGCACTCAGGGGGGCGCTGAGGATCAGCGCCGGTGTCATGGCGAAGGGGGCCATGGCCTCCACGACGAGCGTCATCGCTCCGAGCAACACTGCTGCCCCGGCCGCGCGCGGCGCGGTCAGTGCCACCCGGTCGCCATGCCGCGCGATCAGCGCCCCCATCACGAAGGGGAATTGCCAGATCAGCCCGGCGGACAGGGAGAGAGGCTCCGGATCGAGCCGCAGCATGTCCATCACCGCACCAAGACCGAACAGCCCGAGCGAGACCGGCACCGCCCAGACCATGCGCCGCGCCAGCGCCAGCGCCAGCAGCACCGGAGACGCGAGCAGGACCAGCGCGTAGGCCTCGGTGAACCACCATTCGTAATTATAGTCGTGGCGCAGCATCAGAGCATTGGTCACGAGGCGATAGGGATCGAGGGCGTAGCGCGGCGTGCCTTCGAACAACCGGTCCGAGAAGAACAGCGCGCCGATCGGCACGAGTACCGCGAAATAAAACCAGAATACGCCCGCGAATTGCAGCAGGCGTGCCAGGACCCGACGTAGCCCGCCCGGTGCCCCCGCCAGCGCGGCGCGAGCCAAGCCATAGCCGCTGATCATCAGGAATATCGCGACCACGACCTTGCCGTAACGCCCCAGCATGTATTCGAGCGGCACCCCGGGCAGTAGCGGCAGATATTCGGCAGGAGGCCGGATCAGCCCTGGCAGAGCGAACAGATGATGGACGAACATGCCCAAGATTGCCAAACCCTTCAGCACATCCGTTTCGACACGGCTAAAGGCGAGGGTGCTGGGCGCGGTCATATCTGCCTTTCGGTTCGCTCCATCTGGCATCGGTCGTCAGGTGGGAGCAAGAGACCATGGCGATGCAGGGCTTGACGCGCGACGGCGTCGCGGGCCATTGCGGCCGGAACCCCGAGACGACCTCTCCCGTTGGACCGCCATGCCTGATCCCAGCCCGACCGACATCCCCGCCAATCTGCGCCGCCGTCCCGAATTGTGGATGGTGCTGCTGTTTCTCGTCTCGCTCGCCGCGCTGGGCTTTTTCCTGCTCGCGGGCGAGGTGGTCGAAGGCGACACGGCGGCCTTCGACGAAGCGATCCTGCTCGCCCTCAGGACACCCGGCGATCTGAGCGATCCGATCGGCTCGCACTGGGTCGAGGAGATGGCGCGCGACATGACGGCGCTGGGCGGGGTGGCGTGGCTGACATCGCTGACAATCGGGGTCGCGGGGTATCTCGCGCTGTCGCGCCATACCCGCACCATGTGGTTCCTGCTGATCGCCATCGGCAGCGGCACGCTGATCAGCCGCAGCGCCAAGATGCTGTTCGAGCGCGCCCGCCCCGACCTCGTGCCGCACGGCTCCTATGTCTATACCGCGAGCTTTCCTTCGGGGCACACCATGCTTTCGGCGGTGACCTATCTCACACTCGCGGTGATGCTGTCGCGGCTCGAGCCGCGCCGTGTGATCAAGGTCTATATCATGACCTGCGCGATCCTGTTGACCGGTCTGGTCGGCGTGAGCCGGGTCTATCTCGGGGTGCACTGGCCCACCGACGTGATCGCGGGCTGGACCGCGGGGGCCGGCTGGGCGGTGCTGTGCCTGCTCGTCGCGCAATGGATGCAGCGCCGCGGCCAGATTGAGCCGGCCGAGGACGCCAAGGACTAGAGCAACCCCGCATCCCTGAAGAGGCCCTTCAGATCCGCCTCGGGCCGGGCGCCGAAATGCGAGATCACCTCGGCAGCGGCGACACAACCCATACGGCCCGCCGTTTCCAGATCGCGCTCAGTGGCGATGCCATAAAGGAAACCGGAAGCGAAGAGATCGCCCGCCCCGGTCGCGTCGACCGGCTTGACCTTGCGTACCGGCACCACGACCCGCTCCTCGCCCCGGATCAGCACCACATCGGCGCCCGACCGGGTGCAGACCACGAGGCGGCAATCGGCGGCAGCGCGCGTCAACGCCTGATTGAGGCGGCACTCGTAGAGGCTCTCCCATTCATGCTCGTTGCCAATGACGAAATCGAGTTCGCGCACCAGACGCTGGAAATCGGCACGATGCCGGTCGGCGCAGAACGGGTCCGACAGCGCGATCCCCGCCATACCGCCGGCCTTCTGGGTCAGGTCGGTGGCGCGCTCGAAGGCTTGCTTGCCCTTGGGCTTGTCATAGAGATAGCCTTCGAGGAACAGGATCCCCGCCCGTCCGGCCACCGCGTCGGGGACATCGTCCGGGCCGAGCTCGGCGGAAATGCCGAGATAGGTGTTCATCGACCGCTCGCCATCCGGGCTCACGAAGATCATCGAGCGCGAGGTCGGAAGTTCGCCCCCCGCCACCGGCGGGTTGGCAAAGCGCGTGCCGCCCGCCTCCATGCTTTGGGCATAGAACCGGCCTAGCGCATCGTCGCGCACCCGCCCGATGAAGCTCGTGTCGAGCCCGAGATTGCCAAGCCCCGCCAGCGTGTTGGCGACAGAGCCGCCCGGAGCCTGATGGCGGCCCTCCATGGCGCCATAGAGCGTCTCGCCGCGCTCACGCTCGACCAGTTGCATGATGCCCTTCTCGATGCCCATCAGGTCGAGAAAGCTGTCATCGGCCTGCGCGAACACGTCGACGATGGCGTTGCCGATACCGAGTATGCGGGGAATGCTCATAAGGTCTTCTCCTCGAAGAGGCAGAGATCGCGGATCGGGCAGATCGGACATTTGGGCTTGCGCGCCACGCAGATGTAGCGTCCGTGTAGGATCAGCCAGTGATGCGCGTGGCGCTGCCAGCGCGCCGGGACATGGTCCTCGATGCCGCGCTCGACCGCGTCGACATCCTTTCCGGGCGCGAGGCCGGTGCGGTTGCAGACCCGGAAAATATGGGTATCCACGGCTTGGGCGGGATGGCCCCACCACATGCTGAGCACTACGTTCGCGGTCTTGCGCCCGACGCCGGGCAGCGAGACGAGGGCGGCGCGCGAGGATGGCACCTCGCCGCCAAACCGCTCGACGAGGATCTCGCTCATCCGGATGACGTTCTTGGCCTTGTTGCGGTAGAGGCCGATGGTCCTGATATGCTCAATCAGCCCCTCTTCGCCCAGCGCCAGCATCTTTTGCGGCGTGTCGGCGATCTCGAACAGCTTGCGCGTCGCCTTGTTGACGCCGACATCCGTGGCCTGCGCCGACAGCGCGACGGCCACGAGCAGCGTATAAGCGTTGACGTGCTCGAGTTCCCCCTTCGGCTCGGGTTCGGCCTCGTGCAGGCGGGCAAAGATCTGGTCGATCTCGTGATAATCGAGCTGACGGGTCATCGCACCTCTATGCCCGGAGCCGCCCGCCCTCACAAGGGCGGCGGCGGTGCATGCGGACGCGGTCCGCACCATGAGTATTCAGAGTAAGTTGAGAAGGCACGTCCCTTGGTAACTTCACTCTTCAAATACTCATATCCCCGTCATGACGGAGGGGCGCGGCGGTCCGGGATGCGCAGCTTCCGGGTCGCGCAGGCGCCAAGGGCCGCGTAGTCTCGAGGCCATGGATCAGACCCACGCATATCACTACGGCGTCATGCGCCGCGCCATTGCGGCGATCGACGCCTCCCCCGCCCCCCTCGCGCTGGAGGATCTCGCCGCGCGAATGGAGATGTCGCCCGCGCATTTCCAGCGGATATTCTCGGCATGGGTCGGTGTGTCGCCCAAGCGCTACCAGCAGTATCTCGCACTCGGTCATGCCAAGGCGCTCCTGCGCGAGCGCTGCACCACCTTCGAGACCGCACAGGAGGTGGGGCTTTCGGGCACCGGCCGCCTGCACGATCTCTTCTTGCGCTGGGAGGCGATGAGTCCGGGCGATTACGGCGCGGGTGGCGCGGGGCTGGAGATCCGGCACGGCCGCTTCGACAGCCCCTTCGGCCCGGTCGTGGCGATGGCGACGGATCGCGGATTATGCGGGCTGGGCTTTGCCGCCGAGGCCGGGGTCGAGGCGACCTTCGAGGATCTGCGCAGCCGCTGGCCCGCCGCGCGCTTCATCGAAGATCCCGCGGTCCTCGCCCCATGGATCGACGCCGCCTTTTCCGGGCGCGGTGAAGCGCGGGTCGCGCTCATTGGTGCGCCCTTTGCGATCAAGGTCTGGCAGGCGCTCATGGAGGTGCCGAGCGGGCATGTCACCACCTATTCCGACATCGCCGCCCGCATCGGTGCGCCCCGTGCGGTGCGCGCCGCCGCCACGGCGGTGGGCCGCAATCCGGTGTCGTGGCTGATCCCTTGCCACCGGGCGCTGTGCAAGTCCGGCGAGCTTGGCGGCTATCACTGGGGTCTGCCGGTCAAACGCGCGATGCTGGCATGGGAGGCGGCGCGCGACGACGCCTGAGGCAGGTCTGCCACAGTGAATCGGGTTCCCGAGAAAGCCGGAACCTGCCTATCAAAGCCGCGTTATTGCATAGCAGCCGCACGCGGCCTCTATCTAACCGGGACAGGCGCGGGCATCCCACTTCCGCGCGACTCGCAAGAAATGGACAGATCATGATCACCAAGCTTCCCCTCGCGCTCGTCACCGTGTCGGCTCTCGCAGTGGCCGCCTGCCAACCAGTGACGCCGAACAACCCCGACCCCAATGCCAATACCCGCCGCGGCGCTCTCGTGGGCGCGGGCCTCGGTGCTGCCGTGGGCGCACTCACGGCCGATGACAGCGACGACCGCCTGCGCAATGCCGCGATCGGCGCGGCCGTCGGCGGCGCCGCAGGCGCCGGCACCGGTGCCATGCTCGACCGTCAGGAAGCGGAACTGCGCAACCAGCTCGGCTCCAATGTCGGCATCGTCAACACCGGCGAACAGCTGGTCGTGACCCTGCCGCAGGACATCCTGTTCGACACCGACAGCGCCACGCTTACTGGTTCGATGACCAACGATCTGCGCGCCATCGCCGGTTCGATCAACAACTACCCCAACACCACCGTCAATGTGGTTGGCCATGCCGACAACACCGGCGCCGCGGCCTACAACCAGTCGCTCTCCGAAGCCCGCGCCCGTTCGGTCGCGTCGGTGCTGACCTCGGCCGGCGTCTCGCCCGCCCGGATCCGCTCCATCGGCCGTGGCGAGGATGCGCCCGTCGCGTCGAACCTGACGGCCGAAGGCCGCCGTCAGAACCGCCGGGTCGAGATCATCATCACGCCCAACGGCTGATCTCGACGTCTCGACCGCCCCATCGGGCCGCCCTTCGGGGCGGCCCTTTGCTTTGCGGTTGAGTAACGCTTGGCCCGGTAATACAATTTTACCAGTTGCGGAGGTTCAGCATGCCGTTCAAGCCCATCCAGCCGGAAAAGCTCTCTCATGGCGTGGTGCGACAGATCGAGGAGCTGGTGCTGCGCGGCATCCTGCGCCCCGGGGATCGTTTGCCTCCGGAGCGCGAGCTTGCCGAACGGCTGGGCGTCTCGCGACCATCGCTGCGCGAGGCCTTGGCGGATCTGCAGAGCCGCAACCTCGTCGAAAGCCGCGCCGGTGCGGGCGTCTACATCTCGGACGTGATCGGCTCGGCCTTCTCCCCCGCCCTCGTGCGGCTCTTCGCCACCCATGATGAGGCGGTCTCGGACATGGTGGCGTTTCGGCGCGACATCGAGGGGCTGGCAGCCGAGCGCGCGGCGCGGCTTGGCTCGGACAGCGATCTCGCGGTGATCGACGCGGTCTTCGCCCGGATGGAGGCGGCGCAGAGCAAGCCCTCTTCCAATGCCGAGGCCGAGGCCGGGCTCGACGCCGAGTTTCACCTCGCCATCGTCGAGGCGAGCCACAACGTCGTCATGCTGCACATGATGCGCTCGATCTACGATCTGCTGCGCGAGGGCGTGTTCTACAACCGGCAGGTCATGTTCCGCCAGCGCACGACGCGGGCCTCGGTTCTGGAACAGCACCGCGCCATCAACGACGCGTTGCAGGCGCGCGATCCCACAGCCGCCCGCGCCGCCGTGGCGGCGCATCTCGATTACGTGCAGAGCGCGTTGAGCGATCAGCGGCAGGCGGATCGCCACGAGGAAATCGCCAAGCGACGGCTCAGCCGGGAGACCGCCCGCTAGGGCGCGACGAAGGCCCCAGGCCGTGCTAGGATGGCGCTCACAGGAGGATGCGCCATGAAACATAAGCGACTCGCTCTTGCGGCCTGTGCCGCGATCTTCTCTGCCGGAATGGCCAGCGCCGGCCCCGGCTGCGATGGCAAGGCCCATGACGTCACCGCGAGCATGAGCCAACCGGCCCCCGCTCCGGATCAGACCATTGCCGAGGCCGAGAGCCATGCGCCCTCGATCGACCTGCTGGCTTTCAACGTGCAATCAACAGCGCCCGAGATCATCATGCTCCCGGCCGCCAATCGCTAAGGATCTTCATTCGAAGCGCCATGCGTGACCAAATGAAAAGGCCCGGACGCCATCGCATCCGGGCCTTTTCGTATCTGAACCAGAGGCTCCGATCCGGTCAGTGCAGCTTGGCGCCCACCGTCTGGATCGATTCGTTGATCATCTTGTCGGCACGCTGCGCGGTCATCTGGTCGGTGATGACCTGACGCGCGGCGGCCACGGCCACGGTGACGGCCTCGTCACGGACTTGGCGGACGGCCTTGTCCTGCGCCGACTGGATCTGCTCCTCCGCGGCGGTCAGACGACGCTGGATCGACTTGGCGATGTCGACCTTGGCCTGCTCGGCCGAGCGGTTGGCTTCATCGCGGGCGTTCGACACGATGCGGTCGGCCTGCGTCTGCACGTCCTTCTGCTTGCGCTCGAACGAAGCCAGAAGCGACTGCGCCTCCTCGCGAAGCCCGCGGGCATCGTCGAGTTCGGCGCGGATGCCGTCGGCCCGCTTGTCGAGGAGTTTGCCCACTTCGCGCGGAACGCGGAAGTAAAGCAGCACGCCGACGAAGAGCAGGAACGCCAGCAGCACCACGAAGTCGGTGTTGCCGAGCGAGAAGAACGGACCGGTCGCGGCCATCGCCGGGGCGGCGGCCATGCTCAGCGCGAGGGTTGCGAGAACGAGTTTCATGCGCGTTCTCCCAGCTTGGCGTCGACGGCGGCGTCCACCTTGGCGACGTCGGCATCGGCACCGAAGGCGGCCACGATCTCGCGGGCAACGTCGCGGGCGACCTCGCTCACGTTACGGGCAGAGCTTTCGCGGATCTCATCGATCGCCGCTTGGCTCTCGGCGGTCTTCGCGGCGATCTGCGCGTCGGCCTTTTCCATCTCGACATCGAGGTCGGCCTGGATCTGCGCCTTGGTCTCGGCGACGATCCGGTTCGCCTCGGCGCGCGCGTCGGCGAGCGCCTTGTCATACGCGCCTTCGGCTTCGCGGGCGCGGTGCCGCAGCTCTTCGGCGGCGGCGATGTCGTTGGTGATCGTACCCGCGCGCTCGGCCAGCACCGCGCCGATGCGCGGCAGGGCAAAGCGGGACAGGACGAAATAGATCACGCCGAGCGTGACCAGGAGCCAGAAAATCTGGTTCGGGAAGCTGGAGACGTCGAGCTGGGGCATACCCGGCCCTGCGGCTTCGGCTCCGTGCACCGCCAGTGCTTCTTCGGCGGTAATGGTTTCGGTCGCCACGGCGTCCTCCATCGAGCCCTACGGAAATGGCGGCGCGGGGAAGCCCGCGCCGCCGGTCAGGAGATCGAGATCTGGATCAGACCGCGAACATCAGCAGCAGGGCGACGAGGAACGAGAAGATCCCGAGCGCTTCGGCGAAGGCCAGGCCGATGAACAGCGTGGCGGTCTGCGAAGCGGCAGCCGACGGGTTGCGCAGCGCGCCCGACAGGTAGTTCGCCGCGACCGAGCCCACACCGATGGCCGAGAGGCCCGAGCCGATGGCTGCGAGGCCGGCGCCGATGAACTGACCGAATTGTGCGATATCGCCTTCCATGGGGGTATCTCCTGATTTGGAATTGCGTGTTTGGTGAAGGGTGAACCGACCCCGAGGGCCGAGCCCCGTCTCAGTGCGACGGGTGCAGCGCGTCCTTGAGGTAGATGCAGGTGAGGATGGTGAACACATATGCCTGAATGCCGGCCACGAGCACTTCGAGCCCGTAGATCGCGGTGATTGCCACGATCGAGAGCGGCGAGATGGCGGCGATGGCGGCAAAGCCCGCGAACACCTTGATCATCGCGTGACCGGCGACGAGGTTGCCGGCGAGACGGATGGAATGGCTGACGGGGCGCACGAAGTACGAGATCACCTCGATGATCGCGATGACCGGGCGCAGGAACAGCGGTGCTTCCTTCATCCAGAACAAGCCGAGGAACGCCATGCCGTTCTTCACGAAGCCGATCACCGTAACCGCGATGAACACGCCCAGCGCCAGAACGGCGGTGACGGCGATGTGCGAGGTCGGCGTGAAAGCCAGCGGCAGCAGGCCCAGATAGTTCGAGAACAGGATGAACAGGAACAGCGTCATGATCCAAGGGAAGTACTTGAGACCTTCCTTGCCGGTGACGTCTTCGACCATCTTGTAGACGAAGCCGTAGATCAGCTCGGCAGCCGACTGGACCCGGGACGGGATCACGGCGCGGCCACGGGTGCCGACCACCAGAAGCAGGATGACCGACAGGGCCGCCAGCGCCATCCAGAAGGTCGCGTTGGTGATGGTGTACCACGATACGGGATCGCCGATCTCGCCGAAGAGCGGCTTGATCTCGAACTGGTCGAACGGGTGGAACACCAGCCCGCCCGGCTCTTCACCTTCGACCAACGCAACCGTCTCTGTCGCCATTCTCTCAGCCCTCGTCGTCGCCGGCCTGATCGGCCTGCTGTTTTACCTGCAGCTCCTTGGCCGTGCGCAACATCGTCTTCACGCCCGCCGCGAGGCCCAGAAATATGAACGGGATCAGGAAGATCGGCATGGTCCCGAAAAGGGTATCCAAACCGAACCCGATCCCGAAGCCGATCCCGAGACCGGCCACAAGCTCGATCACCATGCGCCACGCGACCTGCGCCTGGCTGTAATGGCTCTCCTGATGAGGGGCCTCTTCGGGCTTGCCCTTCAGCTTCGCGAGACGCTCTTCCAATGCGCGCAACCGCGCGTCGTGATCGTCTTCATCGTGGCTGTCGGACACTCCGGGTCGGCCCCCTCATCGGTCGAGTGGGTGCTATAGCGTGGGGGAGAATTGGTCAAGCATGTGCGACCGGCGAGGAATGCCGCGTCTTACGCACTGATAAGGCTACATTTTTTGGAAAGCATGGAAAGCAACGCGGCCGTCTGGACCCGCAGGCGTGGAAGACTCGACATTCAACCGCGCGGTTGACGTTTCGCCCGGGGCACCGTCAGGGTGCCGCATGGCCGCATCCCTCGACCTGGTATTCTCCGCCCTTGCCGACCCGACCCGGCGCGCGATTCTCGCGCTGCTGCTTGAGGACGACATGGCGGTGACTGATGTGGCCGAGCCGTTCGAGATGTCTCTCGCGGCGATTTCCAAGCATCTGGGGGTTCTTGCCGAGGCGGGGCTGATCTCTCGTGACCGGCGCGGGCGCGTCACCTGGTGTCAGCTGGAGCCGGATGGTCTGCGCGAGGCCTCCGTCTGGATGCAGGGCTTCGGGCAGATGGAGGGCATCGATCTCGACGCCTTCGAACGCTTTCTGGAGCGTGAGCTCGGGCCGTCCACCACAGCAGAACCCGAAGGCCCCGCCGCGGCGGACGGTTAGGATCAGACGAGGCCGATCAGCGACAGAACCGCGATGACGACGACGACGAGACCGATGATGTAGATGATGTTGCGCATGACTGCCCCTTGAGGATGACTTGGTTGAATCTGACGAGCCAACGCTGCCCTCACGAATTCGTTCCTTGCCCTAGCACCAGCTTTTCGCGCGTTCCTTCAGGACCTTGAGAAACGCCTGCACCTTGGGGGTGCGGTGCAGGTCGACATGCGTCACCACCCAGACCGGCACGCTCCACTCCTCCAGAGGGCCGTGCACGATGGTCAGGTCGTCATTCGTGTTGGCCTCGTAGAGGGGCACGAAGCCCAGACCGGCACCGGCCAGCACCGCATCACGCTGGTTACGTTCGCCGTAAGCCCGGAAGGAAATCCGACCGATGCCGACGGTGTCGCGCAGCCAGCGATAGAATGGCGCGCGGCTTTCGAGATCGTCCGCGGCGACGAAGCGGTGCGCCGGCAGGTCGCCGATTCCTTCGGGAAGACCGTGCCGCTCGATATAGGACCGCGCCCCCACCAGCGCGAAGCTCATGCTGCAGAGCGGGCGGACGACGTTGTCGGGCTGTTCGGGGATGTTTCCCGCCCGGATCGCCACATGTGCCTCGCCGTATTCAAGACGAAACAGACGCGTGCCGGTCAGCAGCCGCACCATCACCTCCGGATGGGTGGCCTGAAAGTCGATGAGCAGCGGCGTCAGCAGGTCCGCCATGGTGTCGAGCGCCGTCACCGCCAGCTCGCCCTCGACGCCCCCGCCCTGCCCCTTGAGCCGGTTGACGAGTTGCGAGAACTGATCGTCGGTGGCCTGCGCCACCTGCAACAGGTCGCGCCCGGCCTCGGTCGAGGTGTAGCCGCGCGGGTGGCGCTGGAACAGCTTCACCCCCAAGCGCGCCTCGAGCGCGTCGACATGGCGGATCACCGTCGCATGATGCACGCCGAGCACGTCGGCGGCCCCCGACACCGTGCCCATTCGGGCCACGTGATAGGCGGTGCGGATTTCGTCCCAGTTGTCCATGCGGCTCTCCTCGGGGATGGGGCTCCCTTCTAGGACGCATCGCCGCCGGGTCCAAGCGGCTCGCACCTCTTGACCGGAGCGTCGATCCGCCGTAATTGCGACCCCCAAACCCGGAAGCTCTCGCTTTCCGGTCCCCGGCCCATATCGGGGATCGCCGTCCGTCAGCGCGTTGCGCCCACGGGCGCGCAACTGCATGGGGCCAAGGGGACTGACGCAACGGTCGGAAAGGACCGCCATGTTCGAATCGCTCTCAGACCGCCTCTCCGGCGTCTTCGACAGGCTCACCAAACAGGGCGCGCTGTCCGACGAGGACGTGAAGACCGCGCTGCGCGAAGTCCGCGTGGCGCTGCTCGAGGCGGACGTTTCTCTTGCCGTCGCCCGCGACTTCGTGGCTGCCGTGCAGGACAAAGCGACGGGCCAGTCCGTCACCAAGTCGATCACGCCGGGCCAGCAGGTCGTGAAGATCGTGCATGACGAGCTGGTCTCGGTCCTGACCGGCGACAGCGATCCGGGCAAGCTCAAGATCGACAACGCCCCGGCGCCGATCCTGATGGTCGGCCTGCAGGGCTCGGGCAAGACCACTACCACCGCCAAGCTCGCCAAGCGCCTGACCGAGCGCGACGGCAAGCGGGTGCTGATGGCCTCGCTCGACGTGAACCGCCCCGCCGCGATGGAGCAGCTTGAGATCCTCGGCCGTCAGATCGGCGTCGACACCCTGCCCATCGTCAAGGGCGAGGACCCGGTCGCCATTGCCAAGCGCGCCAAGACGCAGGCCTCGCTTGGCGGCTACGATGTCTACATGCTCGACACTGCTGGGCGTCTGCACATCGATCAGGAGTTGATTGCGCAGGCGGCGGCGGTGCGCGACGCGGTCAACCCGCGCGAGACGCTCTTGGTGGTCGACGGCCTCACCGGCCAGGACGCGGTAAACGTCGCGACCGAATTCGATGACAAGATCGGCGTCTCGGGCGTGGTGTTGACCCGGATGGACGGCGACGGGCGCGGCGGTGCCGCGCTGTCGATGCGCAAGGTCACCGGCAAGCCGATCCGCTTCGTCGGCCTCGGCGAGAAGATGGACGCGATCGAGACCTTCGAGGCCGAGCGGATCGCGGGCCGGATCCTCGGCATGGGCGACATCGTCGCCCTCGTCGAGAAGGCGCAGCAGACGATCGAGGCCGAGCAGGCCGAACGGATGATGAAGCGGTTCCAGAAGGGCCGCTTCAACATGAACGACCTCAAGATGCAGCTCGAGCAGATGCTCAAGATGGGCGGCATGGAAAGCCTGATGGGCATGCTGCCCGGCATGGGCAAGATGGCCAAGCAGGCGCAGTCGGCAGGCTTCGACGACACCATGCTCAAGCGGCAGATCGCGCTGATAAACTCCATGACCAAGAAGGAACGGGCCAACCCTGACCTGCTTCAGGCCAGCCGCAAGAAGCGCATCGCCAAGGGCGCGGGGCTGGAAGTGTCGGAGCTGAACAAGCTGCTCAAGCAGCAAAAGCAGATGGCCGACATGATGAAGAAGATGGGCAAGGGCGGCATGCTGAAACAGGCCATGAAGGGCATGTTCGGCAAGGGCGGCGAGATGCCCGATGTCAACGATCCCGCCGCGATGGAAAAGGCCGCCAAGATGCTGGGCAAGCAGCTGCCGCCGGGTATGGGTAAGCTGCCCGGCATGGGCGGTGGCATGGGGCTGCCCCCGGGCCTCTCGGGGCTGGGTCGCAAGAAATGATTCCGTCGCTGACCACCGACCGGTTGCACCTCGTGCCGCCCTCGCTGGCACATCTGCCGTCAGAGCGCGAGTTTCTCGCCTCCGAGCGGTCGAGCTTCGTCGGCGGACCGGCCCCGCGCCACAAGGCATGGCGCGTGATCGCGCTGCACTTGGGTCACTGGCAGATCCTCGGCTTCGGCATGTGGGCCGCCATCGAGCGCGACAGCGGCACGCCGGTCGGCCTCGTGGGCCTTTGGGGCCCCGAGCCCTGGCCGATGCCCGAGCTGGGCTATCACCTCTACGAGGGGGCGGAGGGCAAGGGCTATGCCACCGAGGCCGGGCGCGCCGTGCTCGACTTCGCGCGCGACCGGCTCGGCATGACCGATCTGGCCTCGATGATAGACCCTGCGAATACGGCGAGCCAGTCGGTCGCCCGCCGTCTCGGCGCACAGAACACCGGCACCGAGTTTCGCGCCGATCCCGAGGGCAAGCCTGTGGAGATCTGGCGCCACGACCTGACGGGAGAGCGCCCATGACCGACACTTCCAGCCGCGCAGCACAGCTTCTCAAGGGACACCGCGAGAGCATCGACCGGCTCGACGCGATCCTCGTCTACACGCTGGGCGAGCGGTTCAAGCACACCCAGGCCGTGGGCCGGCTCAAGGCCGAGCACGACCTGCCCCCTGCCGACCCGATCCGCGAGGAATCGCAGATCGCCCGTCTCACCGATCTTGCGAACGAGGCCGATCTCGACCCCGAATTCGCCAAGAAATTCCTGGCCTTCATCATCCAGGAAGTCATCAAGCACCACGAACGCCACCAATCCTGACGGTTTTTCCGTCATCAGCCATACCCAAGGAGATTTCCACATGGCCATGAAGATCCGGCTCGCCCGCGGCGGCTCCAAGAAGCGCCCCCATTATTCGATCGTCGCCACCGACAGCCGCATGCCGCGCGACGGCCGCTTCCTCGAGAAGCTCGGCACCTACAACCCGCTCCTCGCCAAGGACAGCGAAGAGCGCGTGAAGATGGATGTCGATCGCATCAAGGACTGGCTCTCGAAGGGCGCCCAGCCGACCGATCGCGTCGCGCGCATGCTCGAAGCCGCCGGCGTGACCGAGAAGAAAACCCGCTCCAACCCCAAGAAGGGTGAGCCGGGCAAGGCTGCGAAAGACCGCGCCGAGAAAAAGGCCGCGCGCGAAGCCGCTCCGGCCGACGACGCCGCCGCCGAGTGATGGAGCCCAGCCCGGAGCGGCCCGGCGCCTTTGCACCGGAGTTCCGGGCCGAGCTGGCTCGGCTGATGGATCGGCGGCGCGACGTGCGCCGCTTTCGCACCGAGCCGGTGGACGAGGCAGCGCTGACGCGCTGCCTCGATTCGTTTCTGACCGCCCCCTCGGTGGGGCTGTCCGAGCCGTGGCGCGTGATCCGGGTCGAAAGCCCGGCAGCCCGCGCCGCCGCTCTCGCCAATTTCGAGGCCGCGAACGCCGCGGCGCTGGCCGACCAGTCGCGCTCGCGCGCCACGCTCTACGCGCGGCTCAAGCTTTCGGGCATGCGCGACGCCCCGGTGCAGCTTGCCGTCTGGTGCGACGACGCGACGCCCAAGGGCCATGGCCTCGGCGCCGCCAGCATGCCCGAGATGCGGCGCTATTCGGTCGTCGCGGCGATCACCCAGTTCTGGCTCACCGCGCGGGCCGAAGGCCTCGGCACCGGCTGGGTCTCGATCCTCGACCCCGCGCAGCTGGCGCGCGATCTCGCCGTGCCGTCCGGCTGGTCATTGGTGGGATATCTGTGCGTGGGGTATGCGGAGACGCTCGACCGCCTGCCCGAACTCGAGGCCGAAGGCTGGGAGGTTCGGCGCGGCCACCTTCCCATAGAGACGCGCTGAGCCTTGCCTTCGGGGCCGGGCTGTTGTTCCAACGCGCAAGAACAGGCTTGGAGGACACGACATGAGCGACATGATCTGCGTGGGGCGACTGGCAGGCGCGTTCGGCGTGCGCGGCGAGGTGCGGCTCAAGAGCTTTTGCGCCGACCCCGAGACCATCGCCGACTACGTGCCGCTGGTGACCACCGAAGGCCGCGAGTTCCGGCAGATCGTGATCACCGGTCAGGGGTCGGGGGCCTATACCGCGCGCATCGACGGAATCACCACCAAGGAAGAGGCCGATGCGCTCAAGGGGGTCGATCTCTACGCGCCGCGTAACCGCCTGCCCACCCTGCCCGACGACGAATACTACCACGCCGACCTGATCGGATTGTCGGTGCACGACACCGGCGGGGCCCTCTTGGGCACGGTGCGCGCGGTGCTGAACCACGGCGCGGGCGATCTCCTTGAGGTCCTGCCGACGCAAGGCAACGACACAGTGCTCCTGCCCTTCACCTTGGCCGCCGTGCCCACGGTCGACCTCGCTTCGGGCCGCATCGTGGCCGATCCGCCAGAGGGGCTGTTCGCGAGCTGAAGTGTCTGGAACCCCACCTTTTCGTTCGTGTTGGGCCCTCGAAGCGCCGGAGTTCTTCCGGACGCAGACCGAAAGGCTCTGACATGATCGAATGGATTCTCATCCTCCTCGCCATCGCCGCCGTCGCCGGTCTTCTCGGCATGGGCCGGATCTCCGGCGCCGCGCTGACCGGGGCCAAGTGGCTCGCCATCATCGCACTGGTGCTGTTCCTCCTGGTACTCTTCGGCATCATCGGCCTCGCCGCCTGACGAGACCTCACCGGGCCGCCGGACCTTCCCCGGCGGCCCGCGATCCGCTATGGCCCACGCCATGAGCGACACCCCCAGTGATCCCCCGCCCTCCCGCGCCGCAGGCCGCCTTAGCGCCCGCGTCTCGGCCCAGCCGCGCGAGCTGATGACCGACGACCCTGATCTTGCCGGGGCGTGGACCGCGCAGGTCATCACCCTGTTCCCGCAGGCCTTCCCCGGCGTGCTAGGCGAAAGCCTGACCGGCAAGGCGCTGAAAGACGGGCTGTGGCAGCTCCAGCCGATCGACCTGCGCCCTTACGGCGAGGGCAAGCACCGCAATGTCGACGACACCCCGGCGGGCGGCGGCGCGGGCATGGTGCTGCGCCCCGACATTGTCGGCCGCGCCATCGAACATGCAAAATCCCGCGCCAAGGGGATCACGCCGGTGATCTACCTTTCCCCGCGCGGTCGCCGCTTCGATCAAGCGCTGGCGCGCGAGCTGAGCCAAGCCGACGGCGTCATCCTCTTGTGCGGACGCTTCGAGGGCGTGGACGAGCGGGTGATCGAGGAGCACGGCATCCTCGAGGTGAGCTTGGGCGATTTCGTCTTGACGGGCGGCGAGATCGCGGCTCAGGCCTTGATCGACGCCACGGTCCGCCTTATACCCCGCGTGCTGGGGAATCAGGCGTCCACGGAGGAGGAATCCTTCTCCCACGGTCTCCTCGAACACCCGCAATACACCAAGCCCGCGCTCTGGAAGGGTCGTGCGATTCCCGAGATTCTTCTCTCGGGCCATCACGCGAAAATCACCGACTGGCGCAGGTCCATGGCCGAAAGGCTGACCAAGGAACGGCGACCTGATCTCTGGCGGGCGTATTGCGCTGAGCGCGATATGGACCTGGACGAAGACCGAGAGCTCTGAGGTTGCGAGCAACTTCGCGGAGAAAACCGCGAGCAAGCAAGGAGTGACAGGCATGGACCTGATCGCACAGCTCGAAGCGGAGCAGATCGCTTCGCTGGGGAAGACCATCCCCGACTTCAAGGCCGGTGACACCATCCGCGTCGGCTACAAGGTGACCGAGGGTACCCGCACCCGCGTGCAGATGTACGAAGGCGTCTGCATCAGCCGCAAGAACGGCAAGGGCATCGCCGGCTCGTTCACCGTGCGCAAGATCTCGTTCGGCGAGGGCGTCGAGCGCGTCTTCCCGCTCTATGCGACCAACATCGATTCGATCGAGGTGGTGCGTCGTGGCCGCGTGCGCCGCGCGAAGCTCTACTATCTGCGTTCGCGTCGCGGCAAGTCGGCCCGTATCGCCGAAGTCAGCAACTATAAGCCCAAGGCCGACACGGCCGCGGCCAAGGCCTGAGGAGCGCCGACATGAAAGCGGATATCCATCCCGACTACCACGTCATCGACGTCAAGATGACCGACGGCACCGTCGTCCAGATGAAGTCGACCTGGGGCAAGGAAGGCGACCAGCTGTCGCTCGACATCGACCCCTCGGTGCACCCGGCTTGGACTGGCGGCACCTCGCGTCTCATGGACGCCGGCGGCCGCGTGTCGAAGTTCAAGAACAAGTACGCCGGTCTCGGCTTCTGATAGCCCGACCACCGCGATTCGAAAAAAGCGCCGCCCCTCGGGGCGGCGCTTTGCGTTTGCGGCACGAATGAGGCGATCCAAGGCCGCCGATCCGGACATGAGAGCGCGAAAAAGCGGCATCTGACACGACAATCGAGAAGCCATGAGGGAATATGGCGTTTTTCGGGCAACAATAGGCATCTAATTGTGTCGCAACGCGTTGAGCCCTGTTACACCATGGCAAATATGTCATTTCGGAGGCTTTTTCGATGCAACATTCCGGCGCCCGGGCCTTCGGCGACAAAGCCTATCTGATCGATCATCACGAAATGATGCGCATTCTCGGCCGCGTGCCGCCCGTGGAAACGCAGGGCCGCCACGAAAAGGCCGCATTCGGGCGCAGCGCCTATGGCATGCACAAGGCCGCTGCCCGGCCCCGCCCGATGCGCGAGGCCTCCGATACGATCCATGAGGCCGCGCCGCGCCGCGTCGAAGCGCCGCGCGAGGTCTGGGCCCTCGCCCCCAATACCCAGCTCGTCTCGAAGGCGCTGGCCAAAGGGCGTGGCCCGGCGCTGGTGGCGCAGTGGGACGAGCTGACCCGCACCGCCCCATGGTCTGGCATCGCGGCCTCCTTCGGCGCGGCCCAAGCCGCGCGTCCTGGTGGCGCGCTGACCGAGAAGCACCGCGCGCGTGCTGCAAGCGGTGGCTTCGATATCGTTACCGCGGCCCAGGGCGTGGCCCTGCGGAGCCGCCTGCTCGGCGCGACCGAAGCGGCGGAGCAGCGGGTCGACCTCGACCTCTGATCGGCCCCGAAGTCGCAAGACATCCGGCCCGAATGAAAAACGCCGCCCCGAGGGGCGGCGTTTTCGCTTCTCAGGCGGCCTTGCGGGCAGGCCGGCGACGGCGGTTCGCGCCACCCGGCTTCGAGGCGCCCTCCGGCTTGGGCGCCCCGCCGCCGAAACGACGACCGCCACCACCATTGCCACCGCGACGACCGCCCTTCTTCTCGGGCGCGACCGGGTCCCAGCGGGTGCCGGAGGCCACCGGGATCGCGGCCTTCATGGCCTTTTCGATGTCCTTGAGTTCGCCCATCTCATCGGGCGCGCAAAGCGCCACGGCGCGGCCATCGGCGCCTGCGCGGGCCGTCCGGCCGATCCGGTGGACATAGTTCTCGGCTACGTTAGGCAGCTCGTAGTTGTAGACGTGGCGCACGCCTGGGATGTCGATGCCCCGCGCGGCGACATCGGTGGCGACAAGCACCCGGATCTTGCCTTCGCGGAAATCCTTGATCGCCCGCTCGCGCTGGCCTTGGCTCTTGTTGCCGTGAATGGCCGACGCTGCAAAGCCCGCGGCGGCAAGCTGCTTGGAGAGCTTCTCCATGCCGTGCTTGGTGCGGCCGAAGACCAGCGCTAGCTCGTCGCGATGCTGATCGAGCAGCTCGACCAGCACCTCGGTCTTGGCAGCCTTGGCGACGAAGTGGATCGACTGGTCGATCTTGTCGGCGGCCTTGCCCGGCGGGTTCACCTGCACACGCACCGCGTCGGTGAGATAGGCCGAGGCCAGCTCTTCCATCTGCTTGGGCATGGTGGCCGAGAACAGCATGGTCTGCCGTTCCTTGGGCAGCAGGGGAGCAATCCGGCGCAGCGCGTGAATGAAGCCCATGTCGAGCATCTGATCGGCCTCGTCGAGCACGAGGAACTCGGTCTGGCTCAGGTTCACGGCGCGGCGGTCCAGAAGGTCGATCAGACGGCCCGGCGTGGCAACGAGCAGCGAGCAGCCGCCTTCCATACGCTTGATCTGGCCGTTGATCCCGGCGCCGCCCACGACCAGCACGGTCTTGAGGTGGCTGCCTTGGGTATAGGCGGTCAGGTTGTCGGCGATCTGCTTGGCCAGCTCACGCGTCGGCGCGAGCACGAGGGCGCGGGCCGATTTCGGCGCGTGCTTGCCGGGCGACTTCATCAGCCGGTCGATCATCGGCAGGCCGAAGGCGGCGGTCTTGCCGGTGCCGGTCTGGGCGAGGCCCATCACGTCGCGGCCGTTCATGGCGTGCGGAATCGCCTGGGTCTGGATCGGGGTCGGGTCGGTGATGCCCTGCTCGGCGAGGGCGGCCACGAGACGGGGCGCGAGCCCCAGCATGTCGAAATCCATGTGCATCCTTGTAAGCGGCGCAAGACGCACCGCGGCATGGGCGCAGACCCGCGCGGAGGCGGGTCGACGGTCGGGTTGCGCCCTTGCACTCACACGGGGCCGAATGCCCACGCGCCGACAGGACGCGGCCCCTTGCGTGAAATGGGAACCTGAGATCCGAAGCGGTGCGGGCGCCAGCGCAAATCCTGCGGGGGCGGCGCGGCTGCTCACGCGGGCCATGCGCTTTCGGTCTTGAACGGCAGATGGACCCGAAAGCCGCACAAGTCAATGGGCTGCACCGTACAAGGCGCGCGGGACTTGCACGCGCAACCGCCATCCCCTACCCCGAAAGCAGTGCGGAAACGGCCCCTTGCGGCCGGAGGGGACGGATACGTGGCGCATATCATCGTCGTGGGCAACGAAAAGGGCGGCGCGGGCAAATCGACCGTCGCCATGCATGTCGCGACCGCTCTCGCGCGGATGGGCCACAAGATCGGCACGCTCGACCTCGACCTGCGGCAAAAGTCGCTCGGCCGCTATGTCGAGAACCGCAAGCGCTATTGCGAGCGCGCGGGGCTGACCCTGCCGTCGCCCGCCCATGTCGAGTTGCCCGAGATCGACGCCAGTGCGCTGCAACCGGGCGAGAACATCTCCGATCACCGGCTTTCGGCGGCCGTGGCGCAGCTCGAGGATGACAGCGACTTCATCCTGATCGACTGCCCCGGCAGCCACACCCGTCTCAGCCAGGTGGCGCATTCGCTGGCCGACACGCTGGTCACCCCGCTCAACGACAGCTTCATCGATTTCGACCTGTTGGCCAAGATCGACAATGACGGCGAGACGATCCTCGGGCCTTCGGTTTATTCCGAGATGGTCTGGAGCGCGCGGCAGCTGCGCGCTCAGGCCGGGCTCGATCCGATCGACTGGGTGGTGCTCAGGAACCGGCTCGGGGCGCAGCAGATGGTCAACAAGCAGCGGATGGAAAGCGCGCTGTCGCGGCTTTCCGAGCGGATCGGCTTTCGCTCGGCGCCGGGCTTCAACGAGCGGGTGATTTTCCGCGAGCTGTTTCCGCGCGGTCTGACGCTTCTCGACCTGCGCGATGTCGGTGTGAGCCAGCTCAACATTTCCAACGTCGCCGCGCGTCAGGAGCTGCGCGACCTGATGCGGGCGCTCGACTTGCCGGGCGTCGAGGTGGAGTTCTAGGTTTCCCGTTCGGTACGCCCGTCCTGACGCACTTTCAAAGCGAAACAGGGGCACCCAAGGGCACCCCTGTCTCGCGAGGTTTTAGCACCTCAGGCGCCGACGATCTTGCCGCCGTTGGGGTGCAGCGTCTGCCCGGTGAAATAATTGCCGTCGGACGAGGCGAGGAACAGGTAGGCGGTCGCCACCTCCCAAGGCTGGCCGGGACGACCCAAGGGCGTGTTCTTTCCGAAGCCCTCGACCATGTCGGGCGGCATCGAGCCGGGAATGAACGGCGTCCAGACCGGGCCCGGCGCCACGGCATTGACGCGGATGCCCTTTTCGGCCAGTGCCGATGACATGGAGCGCGACAGTGCCAGCGTCGCGCCGCGCGTCGTCGAGTAGGTGACGAGACCGGCGTTGCCCTTGAAGGCGTTCACGGAGGTCGTGTAGACCACCGCGTCGCCCTCCTTGAGATGCGGCAGTGCAGCTTGGGTGATGAACATCGGATGCATGATGTTGCTGTCGATGGTGCGGCGCAGCCGCTCTTCGGAGATGTCCTCGAGCCCGTCGTCGAGCCATTGCTGCGCCGCATTGATGATCAGCACGTCGAGCTTGCCGTATTGTTCGACCGTCTTGGCCACCGCCGCTTCGCAGTGCACCTTCTCACCGAGATCGCCGCGAATGAGCAGCGCTTCGGAGCCCTCCTCCTCGACCAACCGCTTCGTGTCCTCGGCGTCGCGGTCCTCTTCGAGATAGGCGATGGCGAGCTTGGCGCCCTCGCGCGCGAACAGCACCGAAACGGCGCGGCCGATGCCGCTGTCGCCGCCGGTGACGAGCGCGACCTTGCCTTCGAGCTTGCCGACGCCCGGATGGCGCGGCGTGTAGTCGGGGGCGGGCTGCATCTCGTGCTCGTTGCCTGGCATGTGGTCCTGGGATTGAGCGGGCATGTCCTTGGGTTCGGTCATGGGGATCTCCCTGTTCGAGCTGGGTTCGGAGGAAAACGGGCCCGCATCCGCGACAGTTCCGGCCCTGTACGGTTGCGAAGGCAGGGATCCGCCACACGGGACAAGGGGGGAACTTCGGCCCCATGGCCCCGGTTGCCTCTTGAAGCCAGTTACAGGAGAGCCCAATGGACACAGAGTATGACGCCATCGTCATCGGCGGAGGCTCGGCCGGGTTGTCCTTCGCGCGGCAGGCGGCGGGGCTGGGGCGCAAGATCGCCCTCATCGAGCGCGCCGAACTGGGCGGCACCTGCGTCAACCGGGGCTGCGTTCCCAAGAAGATGCTCTGGACCGTGGCCGATGCTCTGCATCGCGGAAGCGGGCTGACGCGCGCAGGCATCTTGGGCCCCGCGCCGCAGGTCGACATGGCGCGGCTCTGCGCCGCGCGCGGCGACAAGCTGGAGAGCATCCGGCAAAGCTACCGCGAGACGCTCAAGGATGCGGGCGTTCACCTGATCGAGGATACGGCCGGGCTGACCGCGCCGGGCGAGGTGACGATCTCGGGCCAGCGGCTGCACGCGCCGCGCATCGTGCTGGCCACCGGTGGCCATCCTATCAAGCCCGACATGGAAGGCGCGGCGCTTGCCTGCGACAGCGACGAGGTGCTCAACTGGACCACCTTGCCCCGCTCCATCGCGATCATCGGCGGCGGCTATATCGGCTGCGAGATGGCGGCGATCCACGCGGCATTGGGCGTGCGTGTGACGCTGGTGACGGACACCGACCGCGTGCTGACCGAGTTCTCCGAGAACGCCGCGCTGGTGGGACAGCGCAACATGGAGGCGCAGGGCATCCGCCTTGTCACGAGCTGCACGCCCGAGGCGGTGCGGCAGGCCGGGGACGGGCTGGAACTGGTGCTCGACGCCGAGACGGTGCTCAAGGTCGACAAGGTCGTCGCCGCCACCGGACGCGCCCCCAATCTCGGCGTATTGGGCGCACTCAAGGACCGCGTGGCGCTGACCGAGAAGGGTGTTTTGAAGATCGACGCGCGGTTCGAGACATCCTTGCCGGGCCTGCATGCGGTGGGAGACTGTGCCGACCGGTTGCCACTGACGCCCGTGGCGTCAAGCGACGGCGAAACACTAGCGCGGCAGCTCTTCGGCACACATCGCGACCCGGTGGAGTTGCGCCATGTCGCCACGACCGCCTTCGTGCTGCCGCCGGTGAGCGAGGTCGGGCAGCCCTCTCCCGAGGCAATCTTCGACGAGGCGACGCTGTCGCCGCTTTCGGCGGCGCTACGCGCGGACGCGCCGCAGGATTACTGGGGCCTCGGCGGTTCGGACACCGCCGTGACCTCTGTGTCGCTGGTGGCCGAAGGCGCGCATGAAGCCATTGCGTGGGCGGCGCAGATGCTTCTGCACCGCCCCAACCGCGAAGCCATGCAGCGGGCGCTGGGGGTGCATCCCTCGACCTCCGAGGAGGCCATGGGCTGAGCCTATGAGACATCTGACAGCACGAGAAAGGCCGGCCCGGTGATCCGGGCCGACCTTGTCGCATCTTGGCGACTTCGTGGGCTCAGGCGGTTTCGGAGGTGTCGGCCGCGTCGTCACCGGCTGGTTTGGCCGCGTCGGACTGGCCTTCGTCATCGGTCTCGATTTCGGCTTCGTGATCCGGGACCCAGACCACCACCGATTGCCAGCCGACGCCGACCATACCCTGCTCGGGCGTGTCGCAGCTCACCGGATCGAGCGTGGTGTCGATCGCCCGGCGCCAGCCGCCCTTGGGCAGCTTGAACTCGCAATTGTCGCCCGAGTTCAGCACCACCATCACCTCGCGACCTTCGCTGTGCGGCACAAGACGCATGCCGAAACAGCTCAGATCGGGGTTTTCCCAATCGCCCGGCTCCATCGAGCGCCCCTCGGGGTGGCGCCACGTGACGGTCGGACCGCCATCGGGCGCGTCCTCGGGCGCCTTGGCGAAACGCAGCCGCGCCAGACCGCCCTCGGCCTTACGGAAGGCCATGAGATCGGCGACCGCGCGGGTGATCTCTTCGCGGCCGTTCTTCCAATCGAGCCAGGCGATCTCGTTGTCCTGACAATAGGCGTTGTTGTTGCCGCCTTGGGTCTGGCCGAAATCGTCACCGGCAAGGATCATCGGCACGCCTTGGCTCATCAGCAGCGTCGCCAGCATCGCCTTGACCCGCCGCACCCGGCTTTCGTTCACGGTCTCGTCGTCGGTTGCCCCCTCGACGCCCATGTTGTCCGACAGGTTGTTAGAATGGCCGTCCTTGCCGTCCTCGCCATTCGCTTCGTTATGCTTCTCATTATAGGACACCGTGTCCCACAGGGTGAAGCCGTCATGCGCGGCAAGGAAGTTGATCGAGGAGGTCGCGGGGCGGTGCGAATGGTTGAACTGCACTGGCGAGCCGGTCAGCCGCTCGGCCATCGCGGGCACGAGGCCCTTGTCGCGACGCCAGAAGGCGCGGGTGTCATCGCGCGCCTTGTCGTTCCATTCGCGGAACGGCCAAGGGAAGCCGCCGACCTGATAGCCACCGTCGCCGATGTCCCAAGGCTCGGCGATCAGCTTCACGGTCGAAAGCACCGGGTCCTGACGGATGGCCGCGAAGAACGACCCCTCGCGCTCGAAGCCCATCGCCTCTCGGCCCAGCGTCGAGGCGAGATCGAAGCGGAAGCCGTCGACATGCATCACCTGCACCCAGTAACGCAAGCTGTCGAGCACCATGCGCAGCACCATCGGATGCTCCACGTTCAGGGTGTTGCCGGTGCCGGTGGTGTCGAAGCTGTGACGCTTGTTCTCGGGCGAAAGCAGGTAATAGGACGCGTTGTCGATGCCACGGAACGACAGGGTCGGACCCATCTCGTTGCCTTCGCAGGTGTGGTTGTAGACCACGTCGAGGATCACCTCGAGACCGGCGGCGTGGAACTTCTTCACTGCCTGCTTCACCTCGCGGTAGGAGCCCGACTTGAGGAACGGCTTGTGCGGCGCGAAGAACGACAGGGTGTTGTACCCCCAGTAGTTCGACAGGCCCTTTTCGGCGAGGTGTCCATCGTTGGCGAAGGCGTGGATCGGCAGAAGCTCCACCGCGCTGGCGCCGATCCGGGTCAGGTGGTCGATGAAGGCGTCCGAGGCGAGCCCTTCGAAGGTGCCGCGATCCTCTTCGGGCACGTCGGGATGCAGCATCGTCGCGCCCTTGACGTGGGTCTCGTAGATCAGGCCGTTCTGCCAGCGGCGGCGCAGCGCAGAGTCCGCCTCCCAGTCGAAATCGGTATCGACCACCACGCCCTTGGGCACGAAGGGCGCGCTGTCACGCGGATCGGGACCCTCCAGATCGTCGCCCGGCTGGGTATAGCCGAAGA
Organism: Limimaricola cinnabarinus; assembly: GCF_047631075.1. Classification (NCBI taxonomy): domain Bacteria; kingdom Pseudomonadati; phylum Pseudomonadota; class Alphaproteobacteria; order Rhodobacterales; family Paracoccaceae; genus Limimaricola; species Limimaricola cinnabarinus. Next base: position 198,210 of record NZ_JBLHYX010000001.1, on the reverse strand, counting down.
CGGCGGGGTCCCAGATCACCTCGCCCTTGAGTTCGCGCGCATAAGGGTCGAGCAGCAGCTTGTTGGGGTTGAAGCGATGGCCCTCCTCGGGGGCCCAGGGGCCATGCACGCGGTAGCCATAGACCTGGCCCGGTCCGACATCGGGCAGATAGCCGTGCCAGATCCCGCCTTCCATGCGCGGCATGTCGAGGCAGGCGATCTGCTCTTGGCCCTCGTCGTCGAACAGGCAGAGTTGCACGGCGGTCGCGTTGTCGGACCAGAGTGCGAAATTGGTGCCATACCCATCGTAATTGGCGCCCAGCGCGTCCGAGCGCGAGGCGGCAAGGTCGAAAGTCGGCAGGTTCGGTTGGATATCCTTGGCCATCGGGATCTCTGAACTCCGTAGCGGCGCTCGGCAAAGCGGCGCGGATGACCGGCACGGGGAACCATGCCGGAGATGGAAAACTGGGGATGCGGGCACGCGTGAATGCCCCCGCACGAACTGGAGGCTGCTGCGGCAACGCCGAAGGGGCGAAGGGGGTTCCTCCCCCCCTTCACCGATGCCTCATTCCTGCTTCGGGTGCCATTCGAGGCAGACCGGGGCGTCGAGATCGACCTCGAGCTGCGGCCAGATGCGCTGCGGCCCCGGCGCGGCTCCGATCGCATGGCCCTGCCGATCGATGCTCAGTTCGAGCCGGCCCTCGGACCCCTCGCGGGTCAGCACCAGCCGGTCCGGCGTTGGAGCCTCAAGCCTGACCTCGGCGGTCTCGAAGAACTCCGGCCGCAGGCGGCGCAGCGACAGACCGGCGCAGATCAGCCGGGCCTTTCGGCCCGCGAAGCTGTCGAGCCCCGGTGCCGGCTCGGGCTCGGGTCCGCCGGTGGAGGCGGGACCGGGGATGTCGTCCACCGGCACATCGTGGGCGAAGCAATCGGGCGCGCCGCGTATCGCCAGATCCGCGATGGCGCGGAAATCCACCGCCATGCGGTTGTCCGGATCGGTGAGCTGGAATGCACCCACCTCGGCGCCCTGATAGATATCGGGAATGCCCGGCATCAGCAGCTTCAGCGCCGTCTGCGCCAATGACAACGCCTCGCCCCGCGCCATCAGTTGACCAGCCCCCGCTGGCAGCTCGCCATCCCAGCTTTTGGCCAGCGCCTTGGCGAAACGCTGCGCGGCAGCCTCGGCTTCGGGGTCCTGATGGGTCCAGGTGGTAACCTCCTTGGCCTCGCGCATCGCCTTCTCGACATGCTGGCCCAGCCGTTCTGCGATGTCGCCACGCCCTGTCTCCCACATCGCCAGAAGCGTCTGCAGGATGTACCAGCGCAGGTTCGGGTCGATTTCCTTGGCGCCATCGACGCTCTCGCTGTGCTCCCACAGCGCGAGGAACGCCTCGGGTAGATGGCTCACCGCGACGAGGCGCATCCGCGCGTCCTCGGAGCGTTTGGTATCATGCGTCGAGGTGAGCGTCATCTCGCTGGGCGCGCGACGCTGCAACCAGCCCGACAGTTCCTCGACCTCGATGGTCGGATGATCGGGGTCGGCTCCGACCTCGTTGGCGGCGATGAAGCGGTTCCAGCGGAAGCCTGCCGTGTCCTCATGCGCCTTGGCCAGAAGCGCGCCGGTGACCTGCTGGAAGCGGACCTGCAACGCGCGCTCCTCGGGCGTCTGGGGGTCGATGATGAAGCCGGTGATACGCTTGACCGTGGCATCCGAACGCAGGTTTTCGCCCGCCTCGGCGGCGACGTCCTCCATCAGGGCGCGCTCCTCCTCGGACGGCGTCTGCCCTTCGGCGAAATAGGTGCGATAGCGCGGGAAGGCGACGAGCAGAGCGATCACCGCCTCGCGCAGCGCTTCGTCGCCGATCTCGAGCGCGTCCTCGGGGCCGACGGCGGTGCGCGCCATGTCGATGAGCTGGTGCATTTCGGCCGCCAGCTCCTGACGGATCACCTCGTTCTTGGCCTTGAGAAGCGCGTCGTGAAAGCTGCCCTCGCGCCCCGTCTCGCGGCGCCAGCTTTCGTCGAGCCGCGCCAGCCCTTCGGCATCGGTGAGGATGCGCGAAATGGCGCGCGCCGCCTCGTAGCCGGTGGTGCCCTCGATCGGCCAGGAGGCGGGCACGCTTTCGTCGCCGGTCAGGATCTTCTCGATCCAGATCGGCGTGTCGCCGACATGGTCGCGCAGGCGCTGCAGATAGGCCGCCGGATCGGCAAGCCCGTCGATATGATCGAGCCGGATGCCCTGCACCAGATCCTTTTCCAGAAGCTCGAACAGTAGCGCATGCATGTCGTTGAACACCGCCTCGTCCTCAACCCGCATGCCGATCAGGCCGGTAACGTTGAAGAAGCGCCGATGCGTGACGCCGTCACGCTCGTATTCCCAATGGGTCAGCCGCCAAGGCTGGGCCGCATGCGCGTCGCGGATCGCCTGAGGGTCGCGGCGCATCTCTTCGGAGGGCAGCGTGCCTTGGGTCATCGGGATGGCGAAATGCTCGGTGGCGAGCTGTGGCCCGTCCTCACCCTCCTCAAGCCGGAACGCCCCCGCCTCGAGCATCTCCTCGAAGGGTTCGCCCAGAAACGGCAGCACCAACCGCCCCTTGCCCCAGTCGATGTCGAAATGCCGGGCATAGCGGCTGTCCTGGCCATGGCGCAGCACGTCGCGCAGCCACGGGTTTTCCAGATGAAAGGCCGTGTGGTTCGGCACGATGTCGAGAATGATCCCGAGGCCGGCGGACTTGGCCGCCTGCGCCAGAGCGTCGAACGCGACGCGACCGCCCAAGGTCGGGTCAATCTCGGCGGCGTTGGTCACGTCGTAGCCATGGGTTGAGCCCGACGCGGCGGTAAAGACCGGCGACAGGTAGAGATGGCTGATCCCGAGACCGGCGAGATAAGGCACGAGCCGGGTAGCGCGGTCGAAATCCATACCCTCGCGCAATTGCAGCCGGTAGGTGGCACGGGGGAGTTTCTGGGTGGTCATCAATTGCGGCTCACGATCAGGGCGAATGCGAAGGGATCGGCGGCGGGATCGCCGATGGCGAAGTCGTGCGGTTCGGTGGTGGGTGGCGTGTCCGGCGGAGAGCCAAGATTGATGCGCGCCACCACATAGCCGTCCTTGAAGGGCCACAGCGCCGAGATCGCGCGCGGACCGGTCCGGGCGACGCGCGCGGGTCCGGCACGGCCCGATGTCATCAAAGGCACGATGCGCTCGGCGCGCAGCTCAAGCAAGTGCTGTGTGAGATCGCGCCAGTGCTGCATCTGCTCGGGTGGCCCCTGAAAGGGACGCGAGCGCTCGAAGGTCTCCTTGGCGTTGGGATCGGGCACCTCCTCGCCGAAGCTGAGGAAATCCTTGAACTCCCGCTGCCGCCCTTCCCGCGTGAGCCGCGCAAGCTCGCCCTCATGGTCGCAAAAGAACAGGAAGGGCGCGGTCTCGCCGACCTCCTCGCCCATGAAGAGCATCGGCACGAAGGGCGAGGTAAGCAGCATCGCATGCGCCACTTCGGCGGCGCGGGGATCGGCGAGCGACACGAGCCGTTCGCCCAAGGCGCGGTTGCCGACCTGATCATGCGTCTGGTTCGAGTTGACGAAGCTGGTCCATGGCAGGTGCGAGGCGGGTCGTCCGCGCCGCGTTTCCTTGCCGTGCCGCGGCTGGCCCTCCTCGACATGGCCGCGCGTCAGCGCCAGCACCAGATCACCGATCGGGTCATGCGCGAAGGGGGCGTAATAGCCCTCGCTTTCGCCGGTGAGCGCCGTGTGCACGGCGTGGTGGTAGTCGTCGTTCCAGCTCGCCACGTAGCAGCCGGTGTCACGCAATTCGGGCTCGTTGCGCTCGTCCTCGGTGATCAGGTGCAGCGGGCGATCGAACTGCAGCTCATGCACCCTTTCGCCCAGTTCGACTAGAACATGGTGCGGTGAAGGATCGATGATCTGATGCACGGCGTCGAGCCTGAGCCCGTCGAGCCGGTAGTCGCGCAGCCAGTAGAGGGCATTCTCGATGAAGAACTCGCGCACGGCGGGCTTGGTGAAATCGATCGCGGCCCCCCAAGGCGTATGGCGCTCCTCCTCGAAGAACTCGGGCGCATAGGCATGCAGATAGGCGCCATCAGGGCCGAAATGGTTATAGACCACGTCGAGGATCACCATCATCCCGGCGGCCTGCGCCGTCTCGACAAGATCCTGCATCTCTTCTGGCGTGCCATAGGCGGGGTGCGGCGCATAAGGCAGCACCCCGTCATAGCCCCAGCCCCGCGCGCCCTGCCATTGGCCGACGGGCATCAGCTCGATCGCGGTGATGCCGAGATCGGCCAGTTCCTGCATCTTGGCGCTCGCGGCCTTGAAGGTGCCTTCGGGCGTGAAGGTGCCCACATGCATCTCGTAGATCACGGCCTCGTCCCAGACCCGCCCGGCCCAGTTCTTCTTCCACCGGCGCGCGGCGGGGTCCACCAAGGTCGAGGGGCCGTGCACGTCGCCAGCCTGTCGCCGAGCCGCCGGATCGGGCCGGCGCTCGCCATCGACGACAAAGGCATAATCGAGGCCTGCCTCGGCTTCGGCGCTGACGCTCCAGAAGCCGTCTTCACCCTTCCGCATGGCGGTCTCGGCCCCGTCGAGCCAAAGCGCAACCTTCTGGGCCGATGGCGCCCAGAGACCGAAATGCCAGCGCCCTTTGCCGTCGGGCGTCGCGCCCCAGCGGTGCCTTGAAACGGCCTTGCCGTCAGCCGTCGGCGATGTGTCCTGCGTCATGTCGATCCTCTTTGCCCTCTCACGCGAACAGGTCTGCGGGGTCGCCAGTTCCATGGGGCGCGACAACTCGTCAGGGAACAAGCCGCGATTTCGGCCCTTGTGCCGCCAAAGGGCCACATTCGGTCCGATCCTGTACAGACGGAGCATTTGCATGGATCTCGGCATCAAGGACAAGCGCGCCCTCATCACCGGCGGCTCGGGCGGCATGGGCATCGAAGTGGCCAAGCTGCTCAAGCAGGAGGGCGCGCATCCCTTTCTGACCGACCTCGACCCCGCCGCCCTCGAGAAGGCCGATGCGCAGCTCGGCGGCACGGCGGGCACCATGGCCGCCGACCTGACCGATACGGGCGACATCGCCCGGCTCAAGGACAGGCTCGCAGAACTGGGCGGCTGCGACATCCTCGTGCATGCCGCCGGCGTCACCGGCGCCAAGGGCGACCCGCTCGAGATGACCGATGACGACTGGATGGAGGCGTGGGAGATCGACTTCATGTCCGCCGTGCGCCTCAGCCGCGCGCTGGTGCCGGGGATGGTCGACAAGGGATGGGGCCGGGTCGTCTTCGTGACCTCGGAAAACGCGGTGCAGCCCTATGCCGACGAGGCGGTCTACAACGCTGCCAAGGCGGCGCTTCTGAACTTCACCAAATGCGTGTCGATGCCCTATGCGCCCAAGGGTGTGCTGTTCAACACCGTATCGCCCGCCTTCATCGAGACGCCGATGACCGATGGCATGATGGAAAAGCGCGCCAAGGAGCTGGGCGTGAGCATGGACGAGGCGATCGAGAGCTTCCTGAAGGAAGAACGCCCGTTCCTGACGCTGGGCCGCCGCGGCCGCGTCGAGGAGGTGGCCCCGGTGATCGCGCTGCTGTGCTCGGATCGGGCCAGCTTCACCGTGGGATCGGCCTACCGCGTCGATGGCGGCTCGGTCGGCACGATGAACATCTGACATCCGCCCCGGCCATCCGGCACCCATGACAAAGGGGCCGCGCCATCGGCGTGGCCCCTTCGCCTGTAACGTCTATGCGAGGATCAATCCTCCATCGGGCCGCCGGCTTCCTTCCAGTCGCCGATGCCGCCGATATTGGTGACGTTCTCGAAGCCCATCTCTTTAAGCGTCTTGCCCGCGAGCGCCGCCTGCCCGCCCGCGCCGCAGACGAGATGGATGTCGGCGTCCTTGCGGAATTTCGGATCGTGATACTGGCTCGCATCGTCGGCCATGAACTCGATGAAGCCGCGCGGAGCGCGCAGCGCGCCTTCGATGGTGCCGGTCTTCTCAATCGCGCCCGAGTCGCGCACATCGACGAAGAGCGCGTCACCGCCATGCTTCTTGATCGCCTCTTCGGCGGGGATGCGCGTGACCTGCGCATTGGCTTCGTCGAGATAGTCCTTGGCGGTTTTCATGGATGCCCCCTGAAAATGAAACGGCGCGACCCCGTCGGAGCCGCGCCGCGAAATGTAGCCTGAGCCCTGCCCGCCTCAAGAGGCGGCGTCGTAGGCCCGCTCTCCATGCACCGCGAGGTCGAGCCCCTCGGTCTCGATGTCGCGGCTCACCCGCAGCGGTGTCACGAGGCCTACGAGCTTGATCAGCACCACGGTCGCCACCACGGTCCAGATCCCGACCACCGCGAGACCGCCAAGCTGCGCCGTCCAAGTGCCCGCCCCGAACACCGCGATCATGATCGTACCGAAGATACCCCCCACCCCGTGCACTGCAAAGACGTCGAGCGAATCGTCGACCCTGAGCTTCACCCGGAACAGGTGCACCGCCTCCTGACACAGCACGCCGGCAACGGCGCCGATAACCAGCGCCTCGACCGGGCCGACGAAACCCGAGGCCGGCGTGATCGAGGCCAGCCCCGCGATGGTGCCGGTGACGAGGCCCACGAGCGACGCCTTGCCGAACTTGACCTTTTCCCACAGCGCCCAGGCGAGCGAGGCGGAGGCCGCCGATAGATGCGTGACGGTGATCGCCATCGCCGCTCCGCCATCGGCGGCAAGCTGGCTGCCGCCGTTGAAGCCGAACCAGCCGACCCAGAGCATCGCCGCGCCGATCATCACATAGCCCGGGTTGTGCGGCGGCGTGGTGGTGGTACGGCGCGGGCCGAGGAACAGCGCCAGCAGCAGCGCCGCGAGACCGGCGGTCTCGTGCACCACGATGCCGCCCGCGAAGTCGCGCACCCCGGTTTCGCCGAAGATGCCGCCATCGGCCAGCATGCCGCCGCCCCAGATCCAGTGCACCACCGGCGCATATACGACGAGCATCCACAGCCCCGAGAACAGCAGCACGAAACCGAAGCCGACGCGCTCCACATAGGCGCCGACGATCAGCGCGGGCGTGATGATCGCGAAGGTCATCTGGAACGCGAAGAACAGGATCTCGGGCAGCGTGCCGGACAGGCTGTCGGCATCGACGCCCGTGAGAAAGGCCTTGGACAGCCCGCCCCAGAGGCCGCCCGTGCCGGGGCCGAAGGCGATGGAGTAGCCGAACCCGAACCACAATACGCTCATCAGGCAGGCGATGGCGTAGCAGTGCATGAACACGCTGAGCACGTTGCGGGCGCGTACGAGCCCGCCATAAAAGAGCGCCAGACCCGGCAGAGTCATGAACAGGACCAGCGCCGTTGCGGTGATGATCCAGGCCGTATCCGCTCCATTCATTCGATGATTCCTTTCGACAGTCCACGCAGCAGGGGTTGCCGCGAAAAAGCTGACCGGAACGGCCAATTAAACGGCAAACCTCGGTAACGCTGCGCAATTCGGGGGCAGTACCTGAACCGCACAATATTTGGGCTGTTCGGAGCGCGAATGGCATGATTGTCGGCTCATCCGAAATCCGGCCTTTCCCCCTGCCCCGCGCCAGAAACCCGTCGCGGCAGCCGGCCGATGCCGCTATGGGACAAGCATGACCGACAACATATTCGAGATCTTCCTGCAGGCCCCTCCGGGGCTTGAACCGCTACTGGCTGACGAGGCGCGCGAAAAGGGTTTCGATGCCCCCGCCACGGTGCCGGGGGGCGTGACCACACGCGGCGGCTGGAACGAGGTCTGGCGCGCCAATCTCGAACTGCGCGGCGCGGGTCGGGTGCTGGTGCGGATCGGCGGTTTCATGGCCTTTCACCTCGCGCAGCTTGACAAGCGGGCGCGCAAGTTCGCATGGGAGCAGGTCCTGCGGTCGGGCGAGACGGTGCGCGTCGATGTGGTCTGCCGCCGCTCCAAGATCTACCACGCAGGCGCCGCGAAACAGCGCATCGAAACGGCGCTCGAAGCCTTTGGCGCCGTGATCGCCCAAGGCGCGGAGGACGGCGAGGAATCCGATGCGAGCGCCATCGCGATCAAGGTGCGGATCGAGGACAACGAGGTGCTGATCAGCCTCGACAGTTCGGGCGCGCCGCTGCACCGGCGCGGCACCAAGCAGTTCGTCGGCAAGGCCCCGATGCGCGAGACGCTGGCGGCCCTGTTCCTGCGCGCCTGCGGATATGACGGGCGCGAGCCGGTTTACGATCCGATGTGCGGCTCGGGCACCTTCGTGCTGGAGGCAGCCGGGATCGCCGCGGGCCGTGCGCCCGGCCTGACGCGCTCCTTCGCTTTCGAACGGTTGGCGAGCTTCGATGCCGAACGCTGGGCCCGGATGCGCGATGGTGCCGCCAGCGGGAGGGCCACTGGTCTGCGCTTTGCCGGATCGGACCGCGACGCGGGCGCCATATCGGGGGCGCGCGCCAATGCCGAGCGGGCCGGGCTCGATGACATCGCCTCGTTCGGCCACGCTGCCATAAGCGACGCGGCCCCGGCCGATGGCCCGCCGGGCCTCGTCATCGTCAATCCGCCCTATGGCGGGCGGATCGGCAACAAGAAGCTGCTCTACAGGCTGCACGGCGCGCTGGGCGAAACGCTGCGCCGCAATTTTCGCGGCTGGCGCGTCGGCATCGTCACGAGCGAGCCCGGTCTGGCCCGTGCCACCGGCCTGCCGGTGACCCCATGGGGGCCCGCGGTGCCTCATGGCGGGCTCAAGATCACACTCTTCACCGCCCCGCCGATCGGCTGAGCCCGTCGCGCTGCCGACTGCGGGGCGTGTGCGCCAAACCCGCCCGCCGCGTTACCTTTCGAAATGAAAAGGCCCCCACCGATCTCTCGGCGGGGGCCTTCCTGTCTCATCGGAGCTTTCGGGCCCCGATCCGCTTACCAGTCCTCGCGGACCACGGTGCGGGTCTTGATCGGCAGCTTCATCGCGGCAAGGCGCAGGGCCTCGCGAGCGACGCTTTCGCTAACGCCGTCGATCTCGAACATCACGCGGCCCGGCTTGACCTTGGCGGCCCAGAAATCGACCGAACCCTTACCCTTACCCATCCGGACTTCGGTGGGCTTGGAGGTCACGGGCGTGTCCGGGAAGATCCGGATCCAGACCCGGCCCTGACGCTTCATGTGACGGGTCAGTGCGCGGCGAGCCGCCTCGATCTGACGCGCCGTGATGCGCTCGGGCTGAACGGCCTTGAGGCCGAAGGAGCCGAAGTCCAGGTTGAAGCCGCCCTTGGCCTCACCATGGATGCGGCCCTTGTGCTGCTTGCGGAACTTTGTGCGCTTCGGTTGAAGCATGTCTCAGCCCTCCCTTACCGGCGGCCGCCGGCGCCGCGGGGCACGGGGCCCTCTTGCAGCTCGGCCTGTTTACGGTCACGCGCCTGCGGATCATGTTCCATGATCTCGCCTTTGAAGATCCAGACCTTGATCCCGATGATGCCATAGGGGGTCACGGCTTCGGACAGCGCATAGTCGATGTCGGCGCGCAGCGTATGCAGCGGCACCCGGCCCTCGCGATACCATTCGGTCCGCGCGATCTCGGCACCGCCGAGACGACCGGCGACGTTCACACGGATGCCCAGGGCCCCCATGCGCATCGCGTTCTGCACCGCACGCTTCATCGCGCGACGGAACGACACCCGGCGCTCGAGCTGCTGGGCGATGGACTCGCCGACCAGAGCGGCGTCGAGCTCGGGCTTGCGAACCTCGACGATGTTGAGGTGCAGCTCGGACTTCGTCAGGTTCGCCAGCTTCTTGCGCAGCGTCTCGATGTCCGCGCCTTTCTTGCCGATGATGACGCCCGGACGCGCGGCGTGGATCGTGACCCGGCACTTGCGGTGCGGGCGCTCGATGATCACGCGGCTGATGCCGGCCTGCTTGGCTTCCTTCTTGATGAAGTCCTTGATCTTGAGGTCTTCGAGAAGAAGATCGCCGTAGTCCTTGGTGTCGGCGTACCAGCGGCTGTCCCAGGTCCGGTTGACCTGGAGCCGCATGCCGACGGGATTGACCTTGTTACCCATTAGGCTTGCTCCTCGACCTGACGAACCGTGATGGTGAGTTCCGAGAACGGCTTGACGATCTTGCCGAACCGGCCACGAGCCCGCGGACGACCACGCTTCATGATCAGGTTCTTGCCAACCCAAGCCTCGGCGACGACGAGTTCGTCGACATCAAGGTTGTGATTGTTCTCGGCGTTCGCGATCGCGGACTGCAGGCACTTCTTGACGTCGGCGGCGATGCGCTTCTTCGAGAAGGTCAGGTCCGTAAGGGCCTTCTCCACCTTCTTGCCACGGATCATCGCGGCAACGAGGTTGAGCTTCTGCGGGCTGGTGCGCAGCATCCGGGTCTTGGCCATCGCCTCGTTGTCGGCGACGCGGCGGGGATTCTTGTCCTTGCTCATGGCTTACTTCCGCTTCGCTTTTTTATCAGCGGCGTGGCCGGTGTAAGTCCGGGTGGGCGAATACTCACCGAACTTCTGACCGATCATGTCTTCGCTGACGTTGACGGGGATGTGCTTGCGACCGTTGTACACACCGAACGTCAGGCCCACGAACTGGGGCAGGATCGTCGAACGGCGCGACCAGATCTTGATCACTTCGTTGCGGCCGGACTCGCGCGACGCTTCGGCTTTCTTAAGCACGTAAGCATCGACGAAAGGGCCTTTCCAAACAGAACGAGCCATGTGTTAACGGCCTTTCTTGCGAGCGTGGCGCGAACGAAGGATGAGCTTCGACGACGCCTTGTTCTTGTCACGGGTGCGCGCACCCTTGGTCGGCTTGCCCCAGGGCGTAACCGGGTGACGGCCGCCCGATGTCCGACCTTCACCACCGCCATGCGGGTGATCGATCGGGTTCATCGCAACGCCGCGGACCGCGGGACGCTTGCCGAAGTGGCGGTTGCGACCGGCCTTGCCGAGATTCTGGTTCGAGTGGTCCGCGTTCGAGACCGCGCCGACCGTCGCCATGCATTCCTGACGCACGAGACGCAGCTCGCCCGAGGAGAGACGGATCTGGGCGTAGCCGCCATCGCGACCGACGAACTGGGCATAGGTGCCCGCCGAACGTGCGATCTGGCCACCCTTGCCGGGCTTCATCTCGATGTTGTGGACGATCGTGCCGATCGGCATGCCCGAGAAGGGCATCGCGTTGCCGGGCTTGACGTCGACCTTGGCGCCCGCGATCACCTTGTCGCCGATCGAGACGCGCTGCGGCGCCAGGATGTAAGCCTGTTCGCCGTCTTCGTACTGGATCAGCGCGATGAAGGCGGTTCGGTTGGGGTCGTATTCGATGCGGGCGATGACGGCCTGCATGTCGAACTTGTTGCGCTTGAAATCGACGATCCGGTAGAGGCGCTTCGCACCACCACCACGACGACGCATCGTGATCCGTCCGGTGTTGTTCCGGCCGCCCGACTTCGTCAGACCCTCGGTGAGGGCCTTGACGGGGCGTCCTTTCCAAAGCTCCGAACGGTCGATCAGCACCAGCCCGCGCTGGCCCGGCGTCGTCGGCTTGTACGACTTGAGTGCCATGCTTGTGTCTTCCGTTGCTTTGCGGGCGATCCCGAATGGATGGCCCGGTTGTGTTTAGGGCCCCGAAGGTCCCCGGCTTGTCGTAAAAGGAGCGGCCCCGGACGAATCCGGGGCCGCACCGATGGGGTCACCTATTAGAGACCGGTCGAGACGTCAATGCTGTTGCCCTCTTCGAGCGTCACATAGGCCTTCTTGACGTCCTTGCGGGTGCCCAGCGTGCCGCGGAACCGCTTGACCTTGCCCTTGGTGACGACGGTGTTGACCGCCTTCACCTTGACCGAGAACAGCGCCTCGACGGCTTCCTTGATCTGCGGCTTATTGGCGTCGATCGCCACCTCGAAGACCACCGCATTGGCTTCGGAAGCCAGGGTCGCCTTCTCGGTGATGATCGGCTTGCGGATCACGTCGTAATGTTCGGGTTTCGCGCTCATTTCAGACGAGCCTCCAGAGCTTCGACAGCCGCCTTGGTGAGCACGAGCGTGTCACTGCGCAGGATGTCGTAGACGTTGGCACCCATCGAGGGGAGCACGTCCAGGTTGGCGATGTTGCGCGCGGCCTGGGCGAAGCCCTCGTTGATCGCCGCGGCGTCGATGACCAGCGCCCGCTTCCAGCCGAGATTCGCGACCTGCTTGGCGAGCACCGAAGTCTTGCCCTCGGTCTCGATGCTGTCGAGAACCACCAGCTCGCCAGCCTTCTGCTTCGCCGAGAGGGCGTGCTTGAGACCGAGCTTGCGGAACTTCTTGGTCAGCTCGTGCTCGTGGCTGCGGGGCGTCGGGCCCTTGTAGGTGCCACCGTGACGGAAGATCGGGGCGCCCTTGGAGCCGTGGCGTGCGCCACCGGTGCCCTTCTGGCGGTAGATCTTCTTGGTCGAGTAGCTGACCTCGGAGCGGCCCAGCGTCGAGTGCGTGCCCTGCTGGGTCCGCGCGCGCTGCCAGCGCACGACGCGGTGCAGGATGTCGGCGCGCGGTTCGAGACCGAAGATCGCGTCGTCGAGATCGACGGAACCCGCGGAGGCGCCGTCCAGCTTGATCGCATCAGCCTTCATTGTTCTCACCCTTCTCAGCGGTGTCGATCGCGGCCTGCTCGGCCTCGGCGGCTGCCTTTGCGGCGGCTTCCTCGGCGGCGTGGGCCTCGGCGGCTGCCTCGTCGGCGAGACGCTTGGCTTCTTCGGCATGGCTACGCAGGCCGGCGGGGAACACGACGTTCTCGCCGGTCGGCTTCTTCACGGCGTCCTTGACCGTGACCCAGCCGCCCTTGCCACCCGGCACGGCGCCCTTGACCATGATCAAACCACGGTCGGCGTCGGTCTTGATGACCTGCAGGTTCTGGGTGGTCACGCGGGCGGCGCCCATGTGACCGGCCATCTTCTTACCCTTGAACACCTTGCCCGGGTCCTGACACTGGCCGGTCGAACCGTGCGAACGGTGCGACACGGACACGCCGTGGGACGCGCGCAGACCGCCGAAGTTGTGGCGCTTCATCGCACCGGCAAAGCCTTTGCCGATGGAGACGCCCGATACGTCGACGAACTGACCTTCAAAGTAGTGCGCGGCGATGATTTCCTCGCCCACTTCGATCATGTTCTCGGGGGCAACGCGGAACTCGGCGACCTTGCGCTTGGGCTCGACCTTGGCGGCGGCGAAGTGGCCGCGCATCGGCGCGCTGGTGCGCTTGGCCTTGGCGGTGCCGGCACCGAGCTGGACGGCGGTGTAGCCGTCACGCTCGACCGTGCGCTGCGCCACGACCTGCAGGTTGTCGAGCTGGAGCACGGTCACGGGGACCTGCTTGCCGTCCTCGAGGAAAAGACGGGTCATGCCCACCTTCTTGGCGATGATTCCGGAACGCAACATCGTCACCCCCCTCAGACCTTGATTTCGACGTCGACGCCGGCGGCCAGGTCGAGCTTCATCAGCGCGTCCACGGTCTGCGGGGTCGGATCGACGATGTCGAGCAGCCGCTTGTGGGTGCGGATCTCGAACTGGTCACGGGATTTCTTGTCGATGTGCGGTCCACGAAGCACCGTGAACTTCTCGATCTTGTTCGGCAGCGGGATCGGTCCGCGGACCGAGGCGCCGGTGCGCTTGGCGGTGCTGACGATCTCGGCGGTGCTGGCATCCAGCACGCGATAATCGAAAGCCTTGAGCCGGATGCGGATATTCTGGCTTTGGGCGGCCATGTTAGTCCCCTTCAAGGGTTCGGGTTGAGAGGTCGGCCGGGCGGTATTGCCGGTCCACGTCGAACCCGTCGGAAAAGTGGTGCGGGGCGGGCATTACACCCGCCCCGCGGCGACGTCCACTGGGGGCGTCGTTACTCGACGATTTTCGACACCACGCCGGCGCCGACGGTGCGGCCGCCTTCACGGATGGCGAAGCGCAGGCCGTCTTCCATCGCGATGGGGGCGATCAGCTCGACGTTGAACTTCAGGTTGTCGCCCGGCATCACCATCTCGGTGCCCTCGGGGAGGACGACCGTGCCGGTGACGTCGGTGGTGCGGAAGTAGAACTGCGGACGGTAGTTCGCGAAGAACGGGGTGTGGCGGCCGCCCTCTTCCTTGGTGAGGATGTAGGCCTCGGCCTCGAACTTGGTGTGCGGCAGAACCGACTTGGGCTTGCACAGCACCTGGCCGCGCTCGACGCCCTCGCGGTCGATGCCGCGCAGCAGGATGCCGACGTTGTCGCCCGCTTCACCGCGGTCGAGCAGCTTGCGGAACATCTCGACGCCGGTGCAGGTCGACTTCTTGGTGTCGCGGATGCCGACGATCTCGATCTCGTCGCCGACGTTGATCACGCCACGCTCGACGCGACCGGTCACGACCGTGCCGCGGCCGGAGATCGAGAACACGTCCTCGATCGGCATCAGGAACGGCAGGTCCACGGCGCGGGCCGGGGTCGGGATGTACTCGTCCACGGCCTTCAGCAGCTCGCGGATCGAGTTCTCGCCGATCGTCTCGTCGCGGCCTTCCATGGCGGCGAGCGCCGAGCCCTTGATGATCGGGATGTCGTCGCCCGGGTAGTCGTAGGACGACAGCAGCTCGCGGATTTCCATCTCGACGAGCTCCAGGAGCTCCTCGTCATCCACCTGGTCGACCTTGTTCATGTAGACGACCATGTAGGGGATGCCCACCTGGCGGCCGAGCAGGATGTGCTCGCGCGTCTGCGGCATCGGGCCGTCGGCGGCGTTCACCACGAGGATCGCGCCGTCCATCTGGGCGGCACCAGTGATCATGTTCTTGACGTAGTCGGCGTGGCCGGGGCAGTCGACATGCGCGTAGTGACGGCTCTCGGTCTCGTACTCCACGTGCGCGGTCGAGATGGTGATGCCGCGGGCCTTCTCTTCGGGCGCGCCGTCGATCTGGTCATAGGCGCGGAAGTCACCGAAATACTTGGTGATCGCGGCGGTCAGGGTCGTCTTGCCGTGGTCCACGTGACCGATGGTCCCGATGTTCACGTGCGGTTTGTTGCGTTCGAACTTTGCCTTCGCCATGATAGGCTCCTTCAAATTGTCTGGCGTCGTGATGGCGGGGCCCCGGGGGCCCCGCCGACCGTCACGCGTATTTCTTCTGGATCTCGTCCGAGATGTTCTGCGGCACCGGCTCGTAATGGTCGAACTGCATCGAGAACTGGGCGCGACCGGAGGTCATGGACCGCAGCGTGTTGATGTAGCCGAACATGTTGGCCAGCGGCACGAAGGCGGTGATCACGTTGGCGTTGCCGCGCGTGTCCTGACCCTGCACCTGCCCCCGACGCGAAGTCAGGTCGCCGATGACACCACCGGTGTACTCCTCGGGCGTCAGCACCTCGACCTTCATCATCGGCTCGAGCAGCTTGGCGCCGGCCTTGCGGAGGCCTTCACGCATGCACATGCGCGAGGCGATCTCGAAGGCGAGAACCGAGGAGTCGACGTCGTGGAACTTGCCGTCCAGCAGTTCGACCTTGAAGTCGATCACCGGGAAGCCCGCCAGCGGACCGGAGTCCATCACCGACTTGATGCCCTTTTCGACGCCCGGAACGTATTCCTTGGGCACCGCGCCGCCGACGATCTTGCTGTCGAAGGAGTAGCCTTCGCCCGGCTCGGTCGGCAGGATGTTGAGCTTCACCTCGGCGAACTGGCCCGAACCACCCGACTGCTTCTTGTGGGTGTAGGTATGCTCCACGGCATGACCGATGGTCTCGCGGTAGGCTACCTGCGGCGCGCCGATGTTCGCTTCGACCTTGAACTCCCGCTTGAGGCGGTCGACCAGGATGTCGAGGTGAAGTTCGCCCATGCCCTTCATGATCGTCTGGCCCGACTCGAGGTCGGTTTCGACGCGGAAGGACGGATCCTCGGCGGCGAGCCGCTGCAGACCGGCGGACATCTTCTCCTGGTCGGCCTTGGTCTTGGGCTCGACGGCGATCTCGATGACCGGATCGGGAAAGGTCATGGTCTCGAGAACGACCTGCTTCTGGGGATCACACAGGGTGTCGCCAGTGGTCGTTTCCTTGAGGCCGGCGAGCGCGATGATGTCGCCCGCGAACGCTTCTTCGATCTCTTCGCGGTTGATGGCGTGCATCATCATCATCCGACCGACGCGCTCGCGCTTGCCCTTGGTCGAATTCATCATGGTATCGCCCTTCTTCACCACGCCCGAATAGACGCGGGTGAAGGTCAGCGAGCCGACGAAGGGGTCGTTCATGATCTTGAACGCGAGGCCCGAGAAGGGTTCGCTGTCGTCGGCATGACGCGCGATGTTGCGCTCTTCGGTCTCGTCGTCCGGCGAGAAGCCCATATAGGCGGGCACGTCGAGCGGCGAGGGCAAGAAGTCGATGACGGCGTTCAGCAGGGGCTGCACGCCCTTGTTCTTGAACGCGGAGCCAGCGGCCACCGGCACGAAGGACAGCGACAGCGTGCCCTTGCGGATCAGGCTGCGCAGGGTCGGCTCGTCGGGCTCCTTGCCTTCGAGATAGTCTTCCATCGCAGCATCGTCCTGCTCGACGGCGTTCTCGATCAGCGTGGCGCGCCATTCGTCGGCGACGTCCTGAAGCTCGGCACGGATCGGCTGACGGACCCAGGACGCGCCCAGATCTTCACCCTTCCAGACCCACTCTTCCATCTTGATCAGGTCGATGATGCCCTCGAGGTTGTCCTCGGCACCGATCGGCAGGGCGATCGGAACCGGGGTCGCCCCGGTGCGGTCCTTGATCATCTTCACGCAGTTGAAGAAGTCGGCGCCGATCTTGTCCATCTTGTTGACGAAGACGATCCGCGGGACCTTGTAGCGGTCGGCTTGACGCCAGACGGTCTCGGTCTGCGGCTCGACACCGGCGTTGGCGTCGAGAAGGCAGATCGCACCGTCGAGCACCGCCAGCGAACGCTCGACTTCAATGGTGAAGTCCACGTGGCCGGGAGTGTCGATGATGTTGAAGCGGTACTTCGTGTCCGAAGTGCCCTCGGCGGTCGGGTCTTCCTGACGTTGCCAGAAGGTGGTGGTGGCGGCGGAAGTGATCGTGATCCCCCGCTCCTGCTCCTGCTCCATCCAGTCCATGGTCGCGGCGCCGTCATGGACTTCGCCGATCTTGTGGGACTTGCCGGTGTAGAAGAGGATCCGCTCGGTCGTGGTGGTCTTGCCGGCATCGATGTGGGCCATGATGCCGAAGTTGCGATAGCGCTGCAGCTGATAGTCGCGTGCCATGTCTGGACTCCTTCCCGCTTACCAGCGGTAGTGGCTGAACGCCTTGTTGGCGTCGGCCATCTTGTGCGTGTCTTCGCGCTTCTTCACCGCGGTGCCACGGCCGTTCACTGCGTCGAGCAGCTCGCCGGCCAGGCGCTCTTCCATGGTGTTCTCGTTGCGCTTGGCGCTGGCGTCGATGAGCCAACGGATCGCCAGCGCTTCGCGGCGCTCGGGGCGGACCTCGACGGGGACCTGGTAGGTCGCACCACCGACGCGGCGCGAACGCACCTCGACCGACGGCTTGATGTTGTCGAGCGCCTCGTGGAACACTTCCACCGGCTCTTTCTTCAGGCGGGTCTCGACCCGCTCGAAGGCGTTGTAGACGATCCGTTCGGCAACGGCTTTCTTGCCGTCGATCATCAGGTTGTTCATGAACTTCGTGACGACCCGGTCGCCGAACTTGGCATCGGGCAGAATCTCACGTTTCTCGGCGGCGTGACGACGCGACATGGCGCTCTCTCTCCTTACTTCGGACGCTTCGCGCCGTACTTCGAGCGGCGCTGCTTGCGGTTCTTGACCCCTTGGGTGTCAAGCACGCCGCGGAGGATGTGGTAGCGGACGCCCGGAAGGTCTTTTACCCGGCCGCCACGGATCAGGACCACCGAGTGCTCCTGAAGGTTGTGGCTTTCGCCCGGAATGTAGCTGATGACTTCGAAGCCGTTGGTCAGACGCACCTTGGCGACTTTCCGCATGGCCGAGTTCGGCTTCTTCGGGGTCGTGGTATACACCCGGGTACACACGCCACGCTTTTGCGGGCAGGACTCGAGGTGCTGCGACTTGGACTTGGTGACTTTCGGCTGCCGCGGTTTGCGGATCAGCTGCTGGATCGTTGGCATTGGGCGTCTTTCCCCGTTTCCTGCACTTGTGTCACGGACCGGACGGCCCGCCGATTTCGATTCCTCGCACTTCACGCGTCCGTAAAGCACAAAAACCCGCGAACGCGCCCCTCTTCCGGACACGATGCGGTGGGTCTCCAGAGGATCGGGGCACCAGGCCCGGATCGTGACCACTTCAGCTCTGATATCAGGGCGGAAAGCGGACTGCCCCCTGCCCAAGTGGTGGCCGTATAGGGGGAGTCGCACAGGGTGTCAACTGCACGGGGAACCACCCTGGCCGGCAGGCGGACTGACATCCCCCTCGCGCCGTGATAGGCATGGCCCAGTTACCGTTTCGCAGGACCGAGGGAAAGGCCGCGCCGCAGATGAGTGTCGTTCTGGGAAGACGCCCGGGCCATCCGCACGCGAAGGCCTATGACTGGTGGCCACCGCCCGGTGAGGTCGCGCCCCTTTCCCGATTTTCCTGACATCACGGAGACATCACCATGACCGATATGGCATGCCCGCGCCTCGAGGCGCGGCAACTTCGACTCGTTTGGGCCGATGGCGAAAGCCACGCCTTTCCCTATATCTGGCTGCGCGACACGGATCCCGCCGGGTTTCACCCGCGCACCGGCGAACGGGTCTTCGACCTGACCTCGGTGCCGCTGGACCTCGCGCCACGGGCGGTGCGGGTCGAGGGCGCGATCCTCGTGGTCGACTGGCCGGGCGATGACGCGGCAAGCCGGTTCGACCTTTGCTGGCTGCGCGAGAATCGCCCCGGCGCGCCGCGTCCCGACCCGGCCGGGGTCGAAACCGTAGCGTGGCGCGGCGAACTGGGCGCGGGCGGCGTGCCGCGCGCTCGCGCCGCCGAGGTGCTGCAGGACGACGCGGCGCTGGCGGATTGGCTGTGCCGCGGCAAGGCCTATGGCCTGTCGATCATCGAAGGGCTCGATGACGACGTCGAGGCAGGCTGCGCGGTCGCGCGCCGCATCGGCTTCCTGCGCGAGACCAATTTCGGGCGGACCTTCGAGGTCGTCTCGAAGCCCGATCCGAACAACCTCGCCTACACCTCCGACGCCCTGCCGCTGCACACCGACCTTACCAATCAGGAACTGCCGCCGGGCTGGCAGTTCCTGCATTGCCTCGCCAACGAAGCCGAGGGCGGCGGCTCGGTCTTCTGCGACGGCGTCGCCGTGGCCGAGGATCTCGCGCGCGCGGACCCAACAGCGTTCGAACTTCTGGCCAGCGTCGACATCCCGTTCCGCTTCCACGATGCCGAAACCGACATCCGGGCGCGCAAGACGGTGATCCGGCGCAGATTGGATGGCCGGGTCGATGAGATCTGCTTCAACGCGCATCTCGCCGACATCCTCGACATCGATCCGGCGATCATGCCCGACTACTACGCTGCCTATCGTCGACTGATGCAGATGACCCGCGATCCCGCCTATCTCGTGACGCTCAAGCTCAAGGCCGGGGAGATGGTGGTGTTCGACAATCGCCGGGTTCTGCATGGCCGCGCCGCCTTCGATCCGTCCACGGGATTTCGCCACCTGCGCGGCTGCTACGTGGACCGAGGCGAGTTCGACAGCAGGATGCGGGTGCTGGCGCGCGCCGCCGATCGGGCCGAGGCCGCCTGAGACTTTGGAAGGGCGCCGCGCGTGCCCTTCCACCCGGGATGGACGGCGGCGGCCATCCGTGCATCATCCACCCCATGGCCGACCGCTCCGAACGCTTTCTCGTCTTTGCCGGCATGCGCAACGAAGGCGCGTTTCTGGTCGAATGGATCTCGTGGTACCGGATGATGGGGTTCGATATCCTCATCGGGATCAACGATTGCACCGACCGCTCCGCCGCCCTGCTCGAGACCTTTGCCAAGGCGGGCTGGCTGCAATGGTTCGAACACCGCCCCCCGGCGGGCACACCGCCCAAGCAGTCCGCGCATCGCCACGCGCAGCGCCACCCCGCCACGGCACGGGCCGACTGGTTGCTGATCTGCGACGTCGACGAGTTCCTCGTGCTGCACCGGGGCGATGGGGGCATCGCCTCCTATATCGACGATATGGGGCGTGACTTTCTCGGCGTCGCCTTCCATTGGCAATGTTTCGGCACCGGCGGCTGGACCCGTTACCAGCCGGGCCTCGTGCATCGCCAGTTCCGCAGGCGCGGTGCCTCCGAGCGCCCCGCCAACGTGATGGTCAAAACCCTGTTCCGCACGCCGCGGCGGTTCGGGCGCTGGTCGGACCACATGCCTTGGGAGTTCGACGGCACATGGGATCGCGGTCGCAACCGCATCGTCGACAGCGAAGGCCGGATCATCGAGGAGCTGCTGACCGGCCCGCATCCGGTGCGTTTCACCGATGTCTCGCAGATCACCCACCGCTATGCGCAAATGAACCATTACGTGCTGCGCTCGGTCGAGCAGTTCGACGCCAAGCGCGGCACACTCTCGGCCACCGCCGCCAAGGATCGCTACACCCAGAAATTCTTCGAGACGCGCGACCGCAACGGGCAGCGCGACCTTGCGGCACTGGCCCATGCCAAGGCCTTCGACCGAGTACATGCCGAAGCGATGGCCCTGCCTGGCGCAGCGCGGCTGCATCACCTGTGCTGCGCCGATCTGGTGGCGCGGCTCTGCGCACATGGAGGGCGCGATCCGCAGGACGATCCGCGCTGGCACGCCGAAATCGAAGCCGCCGAAGCCGCGCGCTGAGACCCAAGAGGTGTCGAGGGTGGTCGCCCCTCGACCACAGGTCCGGCTGTCGGGGAATGTGATCGTCCAACTCCATACCATGGCCGACATCGGACGAAGGCCATTGCGTCCGCCCCGAACGGAGAAGGGGCCCCCGGTCATCCGGGGGCCCCTTTTAGGATTTCACAGCGAAGCGCGACGGATCAGTCGCGGCTGTCCTCGTCGCGCGCGGCGATCGTGTCGAACTGATCGTCCGACATCGGCGCCTCGGCCGGAGCGGCCAGCGCCGCGGCCTGCTCGGCCGCCTCGCGCTTCTGCTCGATCACCGAGTGGTCGCGGTCGTGGGCGACCTTGCGCACGCGGGTGGTGGCGCCACCGGTGCCCGCCGGGATCAGGCGGCCGACGATGACGTTCTCCTTGAGGCCCACCAGCTTGTCGCGCTTGCCCTGAACCGAAGCCTCGGTAAGCACGCGGGTGGTTTCCTGGAACGACGCCGCCGAGATGAAGCTGCGGGTCTGCAGCGACGCCTTGGTGATGCCGAGCAACACGGGGCTGCCCTGCGCGGGACGCCCGCCCTTGGAGATGGCCTTCTCGTTGGCCTCGTCGAACTCCGCCTTGTCGACATGCTCGCCCTTGAGAAGCGTGCTCTCGCCCGAGTCAGAGATCTCGATCTTCTGCAGCATCTGGCGAACGATCACCTCGATGTGCTTGTCGTTGATCTTCACGCCCTGCAGTCGATAGACGTCCTGAACCTCGTCGATCATGTAATCGGCAAGGGCCTCGACGCCCATGATGGCGAGGATGTCATGCGGCGCGGGGTTGCCGTCCATGATGTAGTCACCCTTCTGCACGAAGTCGCCTTCCTGCACCGGGATATGCTTGCCCTTGGGCACCATGTACTCGACCTTGTCGCGGCCCTCTTCGGTGGGCTCGATCGCGATGCGGCGCTTGTTCTTGTAGTCCTTGCCAAAGCGCACATAGCCATCGATTTCCGCGATGATCGCGTGATCCTTGGGACGACGGGCCTCGAACAGTTCCGCCACGCGGGGAAGACCCCCGGTGATGTCCTTGGTCTTGGCGCCCTCGCGCGGGATCCGCGCCACGACGTCGCCGGCCTGGATCTGCTGGCCGTCCTCGACCGACAGGATCGCGTCCACCGACATCGGATAGGTTACCGGGTTGCCGCTGTCGGTGCGGACCGGTTCGCCATCCTCGCCCACCACGATGATCTCGGGCTTGAGCTCGTTGCCCTTGGGCACCGAACGCCAATCCGTGACGATCCGCTGGGTCATGCCGGTCGCGTCGTCGGTGTCCTCGCGCACGGCGATGCCGTTCACCAGGTCGACGAAGCGGACCATACCGGCCTTCTCGGCGATGATCGGCAGGGTGTAGGGGTCCCACTCGAACATCTTTTCGCCGCGCGTGACATCCGCGCCTTCCTTGAGGAAGACCTTGGTGCCGTAGCCGATCTTGTGGCTCGCGCGCTCCTCGCCGTCCTCGCCCATGATCGCGATGACCATGTTGCGGCCCATGACGATCTGGTCGCCTGCCGCGTTTTCGAGAAGGTTGGCGTTGCGGAACTCGACCTTGCCCGACTGGCTCGCCTCGAGGAACGACTGCTGGCCACCTTGGGCCACGCCGCCGATGTGGAAGGTCCGCATCGTCAGCTGGGTACCCGGCTCGCCGATCGACTGTGCCGCGATGATGCCCACGGCCTCGCCTTGGTTCACCATGGTGCCGCGCGCGAGATCACGCCCGTAGCACGCAGCACAGACGCCGTCCTCGGCCTCGCAGGTGAGCGGGCTGCGGATGCGCATCTTCTGCACCGCCGCCTGCTCGATGATGTCGGCGCGACGCTCGTCGATGAGCTCTCCCGCCGCCACCAGCACCTCGTCGGTGCCCGGACGCAGCACGTCGTCGGCCGAGACCCGGCCCAGAACGCGCTCGGACAGCGGCGAGACCACCTCGCCGTCATTGACCGCCGCTTCCGCGGTGATCGCCCGTTCGGTGCCGCAGTCGTGCTCGCGCACGATGCAGTCCTGCGCCACGTCGACGAGACGACGCGTCAGGTAGCCCGAGTTCGCGGTCTTCAGAGCCGTATCCGACAGACCCTTCCGCGCGCCGTGGGTCGAGTTGAAGTACTCGAGCACGGTCAGGCCTTCCTTGAAGTTCGAGATGATCGGCGTCTCGATGATCTCGCCTGAGGGCTTGGCCATCAGGCCGCGCATCCCGCCCAGCTGCTTCATCTGGGTGACCGAGCCACGCGCACCCGAATGGGCCATCATGTAGACCGAGTTCGGCTCGGCCTCGGCGCCGTTCTCGTCGCGCTTGTTGGCCGAGATCGTGGTCATCATCGCTTCGGTGACTTTGTCGTTGCACTTCGACCAGGCGTCCACGACCTTGTTGTACTTCTCGCCCTGAGTGATCAGGCCGTCCATGTACTGCTGCTCGAAATCCTTGACCTGGTCGCGGGTCTCGTCGACCAGCGTCCACTTGGTGTCGGGGATGACCATGTCGTCCTTGCCGAAGGAGATGCCCGCCTTGAAGGCCTCCTTGAAGCCCACGGACATGATCTGGTCGCAGAAGATGACCGACTCCTTCTGACCACAATAGCGGTAGACGGTGTCGATGACCTGCTGGACCTCCTTCTTGCGCAGCAGACGGTTCAGAAGCTCGAACGGCGCCTTGGCGTTGAGCGGCAGCAAACCGCCCAAGCGCAGGCGGCCCGGGGTGGTCTCGAACCGCTTGACGACCTCGTTGCCCTCGTCGTCGATCTGCTTGATCCGCGCGATGATCTTGGCGTGCATGTGCACTTCACCGGCGTTGAGCGCGTGCTCGACCTCGTCGATCGAGTTGAACGACATGCCCTCGCCCTTCATGCCTTCGCGCATGATGGTCGTGTAGTAGAGGCCGAGAACCATGTCCTGCGACGGCACGATGATCGGCGCGCCGTTGGCAGGCGACAGCACGTTGTTGGTCGACATCATCAGCACGCGCGCTTCGAGCTGGGCCTCGAGCGAAAGCGGCACGTGAACGGCCATCTGGTCGCCGTCGAAGTCGGCGTTGAAGGCCGAACAGACGAGCGGGTGCAGCTGGATCGCCTTGCCTTCGATCAGGATCGGCTCGAAGGCCTGAATGCCGAGGCGGTGCAGCGTCGGGGCGCGGTTGAGCATGACGGGATGCTCGCGGATCACCTCGTCGAGGATGTCCCAGACCTCGGGACGCTCCTTCTCGACCAGCTTCTTGGCCTGCTTCACGGTCGAGGAAAGGCCCTTGGCCTCCAGCCGCGAGTAGATGAACGGCTTGAACAGCTCGAGCGCCATCTTCTTGGGCAGGCCGCACTGGTGCAGCTTGAGCTCGGGGCCGGTCACGATGACCGAACGGCCCGAGAAGTCGACTCGCTTGCCCAAAAGGTTCTGGCGGAAACGGCCCTGCTTGCCCTTGAGCATGTCCGACAGCGACTTCAGCGGACGCTTGTTGGCGCCGGTGATGACGCGGCCGCGGCGGCCGTTGTCGAACAGGGCGTCGACCGATTCCTGCAGCATCCGCTTCTCGTTGCGCACGATGATGTCGGGCGCGCGCAGCTCGATGAGCCGCTTGAGACGGTTGTTGCGGTTGATCACCCGGCGATACAGGTCGTTGAGGTCCGAGGTCGCGAAGCGACCGCCGTCGAGCGGCACCAGCGGGCGCAGCTCGGGCGGGATCACCGGGATCACGGTCAGGACCATCCACTCGGGACGGTTGCCGCTCTCGATGAAGCTCTCGACGATCTTCAGACGCTTGATGATCTTCTTGGGCTTGAGCTCGCCGGTCGCCTCCTTGAGGTCGGCGCGCAGCTGCTCGGCCTCGCCCTCGAGGTCGATCTGGGCCAGCATCTCGCGGATCGCCTCGGCGCCGATATTGGCCGAGAACGCGTCGGCGCCGTACTGGTCCTGCGCGTCGAGAAACTGCTCCTCGCTCATCAGCTGGCCGTAGGTGAGGTCGGTGAGACCCGGCTCGATGACGACGTAGTTCTCGAAGTAGAGAATACGCTCGAGATCGCGGAGCGTCATGTCCAGCATGAGGCCGATCCGCGAGGGAAGCGACTTCAGGAACCAGATGTGGGCGACGGGCGCGGCCAGTTCGATATGGCCCATGCGCTCGCGGCGGACTTTCTGCAGGGTCACCTCGACGCCGCATTTCTCGCAGACGACGCCGCGATACTTCATGCGCTTGTACTTGCCGCACAGGCATTCGTAGTCCTTGATCGGACCGAAGATGCGCGCGCAGAACAGGCCGTCACGCTCGGGCTTGAACGTGCGGTAGTTGATGGTTTCGGGCTTCTTGATCTCGCCGAAGGACCACGAGAGGATCCTTTCCGGGGACGCGAGGCTCACCTTGATCTCGTCGAAGGTCTTGGCCGGGGTCAGCGGATTGAACGGGTTGTTCGTGAGTTCCTGGTTCATTTCAAATCCTTGAATCTAGGCAGAGGGCGACGGCGTGCCGCGCACCCCGTTGGGGGCGCGCGGCGGGACGCCGTTACTCGTCCTCCGCGTCCAGGAGTTCCATGTTGAGGCCGAGGCCCCGGACTTCCTTCACGAGGACGTTGAACGATTCCGGCACGCCGGCCTCGAAGTTGTCCTCGCCCTTGACGATGCTCTCGTAGACCTTGGTCCGGCCCGCCACGTCGTCCGACTTCACGGTCAGCATTTCCTGCAGCGTGTAGGCGGCGCCGTAGGCTTCCAGCGCCCAGACCTCCATTTCGCCGAAGCGCTGGCCACCGAACTGCGCCTTGCCGCCCAGCGGCTGCTGGGTGACGAGGCTGTACGGCCCGGTCGAACGCGCGTGGATCTTGTCGTCCACGAGGTGGTGCAGCTTCAGGAGGTACTTCACGCCCACCGTCACCTTACGCGAGAACTTCTCGCCGGTGCGGCCGTCGAACAGGTCCGACTGGCCCGAAGTGTCGAAGCCCGCGCGACGCAGCGAGTCGTTGACGTCGTTCTCCTTGGCGCCGTCGAACACCGGGGTGGCGATCGGAACGCCGCGCTGCACGTTGGCCGCGATCTCGGTGACGCGGTCCTCGTCCATGCCTTCGATGCCCTCTTCGTAGACATCGTCGCCATAGGCGATGCGCAGCGCCTCGCGCACCGGGGTAAGATCACCCGAGCGACGATACTCCTGCAGCGCCTCGTCGACCTGGATGCCGAGGCCGCGCGCGGCCCAGCCCATGTGGGTCTCGAGGATCTGACCGACGTTCATGCGCGACGGCACGCCCAGCGGGTTGAGACAGAAGTCGACCGGCGTGCCATCGGCGAGGAACGGCATGTCCTCCATCGGCACGACGCGGGAGATGACGCCCTTGTTGCCGTGACGGCCGGCCATCTTGTCGCCCGGCTGAAGCTTGCGCTTCACCGCGACGAAGACCTTGACCATCTTCATCACGCCCGGCGGCAGGTCGTCGCCGCGACGCACCTTCTCGACCTTGTCCTCGAACCGCGCGTCGAGCGTGCGCTTCTGGATCTCGTACTGCTCGTTGAGCGCCTCGACGATGGTGGCGTCGTCCTCGTCCTCGAGGGCGAGCTGCCACCACTGGCCGCGCGACAGCGTGCCCAGCAGTTCGTCGTCGATGATCGCGCCGGCCTTGACGCCGCGCGGGCCCTTTACGGCGGTCTTGCCGGTGATCAGGTCCTTGAGACGCGCATAGATGTTGCGGTCGAGGATCGCCAGCTCGTCGTCGCGGTCACGTGCCAGACGGTCAACTTCCTCGCGCTCGATCTGCAGCGCGCGCTCGTCCTTCTCGACGCCGTGGCGGTTGAACACCCGGACCTCGACGATGGTACCGTAGTCGCCCGGGGGCAGCCGCAGCGAGGTGTCGCGCACGTCCGAGGCCTTCTCGCCGAAGATGGCGCGAAGCAGCTTCTCCTCGGGGGTCATCGGAGACTCGCCCTTCGGAGTGATCTTGCCCACGAGGATGTCGCCCGGCCCCACTTCGGCGCCGATATAGACGATGCCCGCCTCGTCGAGGTTGCGCAGGGCCTCCTCGCCGACGTTGGGGATGTCGCGGGTGATCTCTTCCGGCCCGAGCTTGGTGTCGCGGGCCGCGACCTCGAATTCCTCGATGTGGATCGAGGTGAAGACGTCGTCGCGCACGATGCGCTCGGAGATCAGGATCGAGTCCTCGTAGTTGTAGCCGTTCCACGGCATGAACGCGACGACCACGTTCTTGCCGAGCGCCAGCTCGCCCATGTCGGTCGACGGGCCGTCGGCGACGACCTCGCCCTTCTGGACCCGGTCACCCACCTTCACTAGCGGACGCTGGTTGATGCAGGTGTTCTGGTTCGAGCGCTGGAACTTGCGCATCCGGTAGATGTCGACCCCGGCATCGCCGAGCTCGAGATCCTCGGTGGCGCGGATCACGATCCGGGTCGCATCGACCTGGTCGATGATGCCGCCACGGCGCGCCATGATCGCGGCGCCGGAATCGCGGGCCACGACCTCCTCGATGCCGGTGCCGACGAGCGGCGCCTCGGCCTGCAGGAGCGGCACGGCCTGACGCTGCATGTTCGAGCCCATCAGAGCGCGGTTGGCGTCGTCGTTCTCGAGGAACGGGATCAGCGAGGCCGCGACCGAGACGAGCTGCTTCGGGGAGACGTCGATCAGATCGACGCTTTCCGAGGGCGCCAGCATGTAGTCGCCCGACTGGCGGGTGTTCACGAGGTCATTGGTGAACTTGCCGTTCTCGTCGAGGGAGGCGTTGGCCTGCGCCACGGTGTGACGCATTTCCTCGGTGGCCGAGAGGTAGTTCACCTCGTCGGTCACCTGCCCGTCCACCACCTTGCGGTAGGGGGTCTCGATGAAGCCGTACTTGTTCACCCGCGCGAAGGTGGCGAGCGAGTTGATCAGACCGATGTTCGGGCCTTCCGGCGTCTCGATCGGGCACATCCGGCCATAATGCGTCGGGTGCACGTCGCGCACCTCGAAGCCGGCGCGCTCGCGCGTCAGACCGCCCGGCCCGAGCGCCGAGAGACGACGCTTGTGCGTCACTTCCGACAGCGGGTTGGTCTGGTCCATGAACTGCGACAGCTGCGACGAGCCGAAGAATTCGCGCACCGCGGCTGCGGCGGGCTTGGCGTTGATCAGGTCCTGCGGCATCACCGTGTCGATCTCGACCGAGGACATCCGCTCCTTGATCGCGCGCTCCATGCGCAAGAGGCCGACGCGGTACTGGTTCTCCATCAGCTCGCCGACCGAACGCACCCGGCGGTTGCCGAGGTGGTCGATGTCGTCGATCTCGCCCTTGCCGTCGCGCAACTCCACCAGCGCCTTGATGCAGGCGATGATGTCCTCGTGGCGCAACGTGCGCTGCGTGTCCTCGGCGTCGAGGTTAAGGCGCATGTTCATCTTCACGCGGCCCACGGCCGACAGGTCGTAACGTTCGCTGTCGAAGAACAGCGTGTCGAACAGCGCAGAGGCGGCATCGACGGTCGGCGGCTCGCCGGGGCGCATGACCTTGTAGATTTCCATGAGCGCCGTCTCACGGTTCCACGCCTTGTTGTCGGCGGCGACCGTGTTGCGGATGTAGGGACCGACATTGACGTTGTCGATGTCGAGCACCGGGATCTCGGTAAAGCCCGCATCCATCAGCTCCTTGAGGGAGCCGCCGGTGACTTCGCCGTTCTTGTCGGTCTCGATGGTCAACTCGTCGCCGGCCTCGACATAGATCGCGCCGGTGTCCTCGTCGATGATGTCGCGCGCGACGAACTTGCCGAGGATGTTGTTGAACGGCACGAGAAGGTCGGTGACCTTGCCCTCGTCGATCAGCTGCTTGACGGCGCGCGGGGTCACCTTCTCACCGGCCTTGGCGATCACTTCGCCGGTGGCGGCGTCCACGAGGTCATAGCTCGGACGGGTGCCGCGCACCCGTTCGGGGAAGAACTTCGTGACCCAGGCCTGTGCCTTCTTGTCGAAGCTATAATCGACCGTGTTGTAATAGGCGTCCATGATCCGCTCCTGGTCGAGACCAAGGGCGTAGAGGAGTGTGGTGACGGGCAACTTCCGGCGACGGTCGATCCGCGCGAAGACGAGATCCTTGGCGTCGAATTCGAAGTCGAGCCAGGAGCCGCGATAGGGGATGATCCGGCAGGCGAAGAGAAGCTTGCCTGAAGAGTGGGTCTTGCCCTTGTCATGGTCGAAGAACACGCCCGGCGAACGGTGCATCTGGGACACGATCACCCGCTCGGTCCCGTTGACGATGAAGGTGCCGTTCTGGGTCATCAGGGGCATGTCGCCCATGAAGACGTCCTGCTCCTTGATGTCCTTGACGGATTTGGCGCCGGTGTCCTCATCGACATCAAACACGATCAGGCGCAGCGTCACCTTGAGCGGCGCGCTGTAGGTCATGTCGCGGGCTTGGCATTCCTCGACGTCATATTTCGGCTTCTCAAGCTCGTATTTCACGAATTCGAGCGTCGCCGTCTCGTTGAAGTCCTTGATCGGGAAGACCGACTGGAACACGCCCTTGATGCCTTCGCCGTCGGTCGGCGTGGGCTGGTCACCCGATTTCAGGAACAGGTCGTAGGAGGATTTCTGCACCTCAATGAGGTTCGGCATCTCCAGCACTTCGCGGATCTTGCCGTAATATTTGCGCAAACGCTTCTGGCCGAGGAAGGACTGAGCCATGGGTGTCGTCACCTTTCAGGTCTCTGCGGATCACCGGGCCGGCGGGGAAGGCCACGGGGTCCTTGCGAGAGGGGAGTTCCGGTCAATTCACGGCCTTCGTCCCACCGAAGACCTCCCGACCATGGGAACCTGCCCGAGACGGGGGCCGCACGCGGCCCCCTTCCAAGACGGGTTCGGCTGGACCCGCGAAACCGCGGATCCAGCCAATGCATGGGGCGTGGCGCGCGTGGCGCGCCCGCCGAAATCAGGCCAGCTCGACCTTGGCGCCAGCTGCTTCCAGCTTCGCCTTGATCTCTTCGGCTTCCGCCTTCGGAGCGCCTTCCTTGACCTTGCCGCCGGCCTCGACGAGGTCCTTGGCTTCTTTCAGGCCGAGGCCGGTGATGCCGCGGACTTCTTTGATCACGTTAATCTTCTGAGCGCCGGCATCCTTCAGGACGACGTCGAACTCGGTCTTCTCTTCTTCGGCAGCGCCGGCATCGCCTGCCGGGCCAGCCATCATCACGGCGCCGCCGGCGGCGGGCTCGATGCCATACTCGTCCTTGAGGATGGTTTTCAGTTCCTGCGCCTCGAGGAGGGTCAGACCAACGATCTCTTCGGCGAGTTTCTTCAGATCAGCCATTTTATCTTCCGTTCGTTCAATTGTGTTCCAACGCGAGGGCTTTCAAGCCCCCGAGGGGTACGGGATGCCTTAGGCAGCCTTCTCTTCGATGGTCGAGAGAATGCTTGCGATGTTGCTTGCGGGCGCGCCAATGGCACCGGCGATGTTGCTGGCCGGGGCACCGATGCAGCCGACGATCGAAGCGATGAGCTCCTCACGCGACGGCATCTGGGCCACGGCTTTCACACCGGCGACGTCCAGAGCCGAATCTCCCATCGCACCGCCGAGGATGACCAGCTTGTCGTTGGTCTTCGCATAGGCGTCGACCACCTTGGCAGCTGCCACGGGGTCTTCGGAATAGGAGAGAACGGTCATGCCCGTGAGGTGGTTGGCGATGCTTGCGCAGGGCTTTCCCTCAAGGGCGATCTTGGCGAGCTTGTTCTTGGCAACACGCACGGACCCGCCCGCTTCACGCATTTTCGCGCGCAGGTCCTGCATCTGGGCAACCGTCATGCCTTCGTAGTGGGCAACCACCACGACGCCAGAGCTTTCAAAGATCTGGCCGAGTTCCTCGACCACTTTCTCTTTCTGGGCTCTATCCACGGTTTACTCCAAGTTTGGGGGTTTCCCCCCGGCTCTGTCTGACCCCCTGATGGTCCGGGGGCCGTTCGGGTCCGCTTCAGGGTCCCGAGGCCATGATCGCCCGAAGGAAAGCTCGCGCTTCCGAACGGAAATCCAAAGTCTCGTTTCCCATCTCGGGAAGGCCTTAGCGGGGGTCCCCCCCCTGCCCTCCGTCTCGGACAGGACGGGGCGCGAACGCCCCGCCATTCGCCCCCGACCGAGGTCGGGAGGAAATCTCTTAGGCCGTGCCGGTGGCCGAGGCCAGATCGACGGTGACGCCGGGGCCCATGGTCGAGGACAGCGCCACTTTCTTAAGGTAGGTGCCCTTGGCGCCTGCGGGCTTCGCTTTGGAGACGGCATCCACGAAAGCGCGGATGTTCTCTTCGAGCTTGGCTTCGTCGAACGAGGCCTTGCCGACGCCGGCATGGATCACGCCCGCTTTTTCGACACGGAACTGCACTTGGCCGCCCTTGGCCGCGTTCACGGCTTCGGTCACGTCCATGGTGACGGTGCCGATCTTGGGGTTCGGCATCAGGTTGCGCGGGCCGAGAATCTTGCCGAGGCGGCCGACGATCGGCATCATGTCCGGCGTCGCGATGCAACGGTCGAACTCGATCTTGCCGGACTGCACGGTCTCCATCAGGTCCTCGGCACCGACGATGTCGGCCCCGGCCTTCTTGGCCTCTTCCGCCTTCTCGCCACGGGCGAAGACGGCGACGCGCACGGTCTTGCCGGTGCCGTTGGGCAGGGTGACCGAGCCACGGACCATCTGGTCGGCGTGGCGCGGATCGACGCCGAGGTTCATCGCGATCTCGACGGTCTCGTCGAACTTCGCGTTGGCGTTGGACTTGATCAGCGAGACGGCCTCGGAGAGCTGGACGTTCTCCTTGCCCGAGAATGCCTCGCGGGCGGCGCGGGTGCGTTTACCGAGTTTTGCCATGATCTTAGCCTTTCACCTCGATACCCATCGACTTGGCGGAGCCAAGGACGGTCTGCATCGCACCCTCGACGCTCGTGGCGTTGAGGTCCTTCATCTTCGCTTCGGCGATCTCGCGCACCTGCGCGAGCGTCACGGTGCCGGCGGTCTCCTTGCCGGGCTGCACGGCGCCCTTGGGGCGGTTGCGCTTGCCGACGGGCTTGAGACCGGCCGCCTTCTTGAGGAAGAACGACGCCGGCGGCGACTTGATCTCCATCGTGAAGGACTTGTCTTGATAGTAGGTGATCACGGTCGGGCACGGAGCGCCCTTTTCCAGATCCGCGGTCTTCGCATTGAAGGCCTTGCAGAACTCCATGATGTTGATGCCGCGCTGACCCAGCGCCGGGCCCACCGGCGGGGACGGGTTGGCTTCGCCTGCCTTCACCTGGAGCTTCAGCTGCCCCATCACTTTCTTGGCCATCGGGCCTCTCCTTATCGCAACACCGCTCGGACGCGTCCGGGCGGCCATCGGTTGGCGCGGTGCGGATCGAGGGGCGCGCCCCTCTTGCCTCCCGCATGCGGCGCGAATCGTCTCCGATCCGGTCGCCACCAAGGGTCCGGCCCACGGGCCAGCGCAATGGAAGGTCGTCGCATAGACCCCTCGGGGGGTGCCGTCAAGCCCGGCAGGCGGCGTTCGGCCCAAGCCGGGCCTCGGCCCGCGTCGGATGCGCGGCGCCGGGATAATGCGCGGCCCAGGATGCCGCCACCGCGTCCCAGCCGAATCGAGCCTCGGCGATGGCGCGGGCCCGACGCGACAGCGCCTCGGCCACATGCGGCTCGCGGATCAGCCGGTCCATGCCCGCCGCCAGCGCCTCGACCACTGCCGTCTCGCTCGACGGCTCGACATAGATCGCCGATCCGTCATCGGCCAGCATCGCCGGACCGCCCCAGCGCAGCGCCAGCACCGGAATGCCCAGCATCATCGCCTCCTGCATCACGATGCCATTGGCTTCGGCCAATGAGGGAAACAGGTAGCCTCGCGCGGCGGCAATGCCGTCGAGCACCTCGCCATGCGGCAGCCATCCGGCGAATCGCACTCGGCCCCCGACGCCCAGATCGCGCACCAGCGCTTCGAGGGCGGGCCGCGCCGGTCCATCGCCATAGACAATGAGCCGCGCGCCTTCATGGCTCACTGCGATGGCGCGGATCGCCAGATCCGTGCCTTTGTGATCGACCTGCCGCCCCGAACAGGCAAAGGTCTCGATCCGGCCTTGATGCGTCGCACGCGGCCGCGCCGCGATGGCCTCTGCCACGCCCGAATCGACCACATCCGTCATCCGCGACTGCGGCACCCCGGCCCAGCCCAGTGATTCCCGCGTGCGGTCATAGCCTGAGACGAGCACATGGGAGGCGCGGCGCTTGTCGGGGGCCACCATCGACATCAGCCGCTGTGCCGAACGGTGCAGCCGCGCGCCGAGCCTGCGACGCGGCGCCTCGCGGGCGGCAAAGGCCGAAGGATAATGGATGTTGCCGGTGAAAGGCCCCATCAAGGTCTCGAAACCTTGAGGCGGAAACCGCGGCTCCACCGGCGAGACGGGACACAGGTAATGTACGAGCGTCTCGGCGGGATCGAAACGAGCGCGGATCAGCCGGGCCGCCAGCAGATGAAAGCAGGTCGAGACCAGCGGTCCGCCAATCCGGCTGCGCCACAGCATCCGCTGCGCTGCGTCATCTTCGACGAAGACCAACCGCTCGGCAGGAAAGTCGCGCAAGAGCCCGTCCCGGCCCCGCGCATGTGTCACCAGCACCGCGTCGAAGCCCTGCCGCAGCAAGTATCCGAAATACTGGTGCGCCTTGATCGCCTCACCGCCCATGTCGGTGCCGGCATTCGAGGAAACGAGGACGATCTTCATGGGGCAGGCTCCGGGGCGCGTCAGGGCCCCGGCAGCGTGGCCGCAGCGACAGGGCCGGTCAAGCGTCGGCTCAGCCCTGTTTCGCCACTTGGGTGAATTCGAGTTCCACTGGGGTCGCACGACCGAAAATGGAAACGGTGACCTTGAGGCGCTGGTTGTCTTCGTCGACCTCCTCGACCATGCCGTCGAAATCCTCGAAGGGGCCGTCCTTGACCTTGACCTTCTCGCCGATCTCGAAGCGGATCAGGGTGCGCGGGCTTTCCTCGCCCTCCTGAACGCGGCCCAGGATCGCCTCGACCTCGGCGTCGCGCATCGGCATCGGCCGACCTTGCGGGCCGAGAAAGCCGGTGACCCGGTTGATCGAGGTGACGAGGTGATAGCCCTTGTCGGACATCTCCATGTGCACGAGCACGTAGCCGGGCATGAAGCGGCGCTCGGTCGAGACCTTCTTGCCGCGGCGGACCTCGATCACTTCCTCCGTGGGGACCAGCACTTCGTCGATGACGTCTTCGAGCTGCTGCTCGGCGACCTTGGTCCTGATCTGCTCGGCGATCTTCTTCTCGAAGTTCGAGAGCACGGAAACCGAATACCAGCGTTTCGCCATGTTGCCCGACACCTTCCGTCGCGACCGGCGCAGCGCCGGTGCCTCGTTGAATTTCTCCGACCCGTGTTGCGGGGCCGCTCAAACGGCAAAGCGGCGCGCATCGCGCGCCGTTTGTCCAAGTCCGCCGGTCAGTAGCGCCCGGCGCGGCGCAGATCAAGCCCCACGGGTCCGGCTCAGCCCGCGAGGCCCTCCAGCACCGCCTGAAGCCCCGAGCGGATGCCGAGATCCACGAGGCTGAAGAACAGCGCTGCGACGGCGGCGAGGATGAAGATCATCACCGTGGTCAGCAGCACTTCGCGACGGGTCGGCCAGACCACCTTGGCGATCTCGGCGCGGGTCTGCTGCGCGAACTGGACGGGGTTGGTTCTGGCCATCATCTTCACCTTTCGAGGGATCGATGCGGGACATACGGGGACGTCGCGCGATCTGCAAGCGGGCGCGCCGCGGTGGTCCTGGCAGGGGCAGGGGGACTCGAACCCACGACCCTCGGTTTTGGAGACCGATGCTCTACCAACTGAGCTATACCCCTAGGACCGCCCTCCGATTAGTCGCAATCCACGCCGGGATCAAGGGCTCCTTGGGCGCAATCGAAGGGCAATCTCGCGCCCCCTGCCCTTGCCCTCGCGCCAGCCGCTTGCAAGATGCCCCGCGCGACCGGACCCACCCCGGAGGAGAGCCACATGTCACTGGGCAAGAGACTGGCCAAGAGCCCCGCCGTGATCCGCGGCGTCGGCGGCATGGCTCATGCCTGGCTGGCCCGGTGCCAGCGCCGCACCGACTGGCAGGTGCGGGGCGAGGAGGATCTGCGTGCGGCGCTGGCCCGGGGGCCGGTGCTGTTGGTGCTGCGTCACTCGCGGCTAATGCTGGGGCCGTTCCACTGGCCGCGCGACGCCGCCGATCTGTCGAGCCTGCACGACACCTCCCCCATCGCGCGAATCGCCGGCGACACGCATCGCCGCCGCGGCCTCACGCCGGTCGCCATGTCGGCGCGGCTGTCGAACCTCGCCATGTCGCGGATGGTGATGGACCGGATGCGCGCGGGTGCCAGCATCGGCATCACCGCCGACGGCCCTCTGGGCCCGGCGGGCGAGATCAACGACCCGCCGCTCGACTGGGCACGGATCACCGGTGCGCCGGTTTTCTTCTATGCCTATTCCACCGAAAAACAGTTGCGCGCGAAGAGCTGGGACAAGCTGCTGCTGCCGCGTCCGGGCGGGCGCGGCGCGGTGGTGTTCCGCGCATGGGAGGAGACGATGCCGCGCCGGGCGGACGCGGCCGCGCGCGAGGCAGCGCGCGCTTCCCTGAAGGCCGGGCTCGACGCGACCACCGCCGAGGCCGATGCCTTGCTCGGCCTGCCGCCCGGCCCCTGAGCCGCCCGCTTCACGCAAAAGGGCCGCCCCGGGGGCGGCCCTTTCACATCGAAGGACCCGGACGGCGAGGCCGCCCGGGGTTTTCATCATTACTCGACGATTTTCGACACCACGCCGGCGCCGACGGTGCGGCCGCCTTCACGGATGGCGAAGCGCAGGCCGTCTTCCATCGCGATGGGGGCGATCAGCTCGACGTTGAACTTCAGGTTGTCGCCCGGCATCACCATCTCGGTGCCCTCGGGGAGGACGACCGTGCCGGTGACGTCGGTGGTGCGGAAGTAGAACTGCGGACGGTAGTTCGCGAAGAACGGGGTGTGGCGGCCGCCCTCTTCCTTGGTGAGGATGTAGGCCTCGGCCTCGAACTTGGTGTGCGGCAGAACCGACTTGGGCTTGCACAGCACCTGGCCGCGCTCGACGCCCTCGCGGTCGATGCCGCGCAGCAGGATGCCGACGTTGTCGCCCGCTTCACCGCGGTCGAGCAGCTTGCGGAACATCTCGACGCCGGTGCAGGTCGACTTCTTGGTGTCGCGGATGCCGACGATCTCGATCTCGTCGCCGACGTTGATCACGCCACGCTCGACGCGACCGGTCACGACCGTGCCGCGGCCGGAGATCGAGAACACGTCCTCGATCGGCATCAGGAACGGCAGGTCCACGGCGCGGGCCGGGGTCGGGATGTACTCGTCCACGGCCTTCAGCAGCTCGCGGATCGAGTTCTCGCCGATCGTCTCGTCGCGGCCTTCCATGGCGGCGAGCGCCGAGCCCTTGATGATCGGGATGTCGTCGCCCGGGTAGTCGTAGGACGACAGCAGCTCGCGGATTTCCATCTCGACGAGCTCCAGGAGCTCCTCGTCATCCACCTGGTCGACCTTGTTCATGTAGACGACCATGTAGGGGATGCCCACCTGGCGGCCGAGCAGGATGTGCTCGCGCGTCTGCGGCATCGGGCCGTCGGCGGCGTTCACCACGAGGATCGCGCCGTCCATCTGGGCGGCACCGGTGATCATGTTCTTGACGTAGTCGGCGTGGCCGGGGCAGTCGACATGCGCGTAGTGACGGCTCTCAGTCTCGTACTCGACGTGCGCGGTCGAGATGGTGATGCCGCGGGCCTTCTCTTCGGGCGCGCCGTCGATCTGGTCGTAGGCGCGGAAGTCACCGAAATACTTGGTGATCGCGGCGGTCAGGGTCGTCTTGCCGTGGTCCACGTGACCGATGGTCCCGATGTTCACGTGCGGTTTGTTGCGTTCGAATTTAGCCTTTGCCATCTGCGCTGGCGCCTCGCGTGTTCGGGGGCCTCCGTGTGGCCCGGTTCGACATCGCGGGCGATGTATTTGCAATCGACAGGGAAATCAAGCGGCACCTCGCCGAACCGCCGACGACGGCCCGCACCGCCACGCAGATGCGCTTGACCTCCTGACTGAAATCGCATTACCGAGTAAAATACTAGGATAAACATTGGAGGCTTTCATGGCCCAACACGACACCCCCCGCCCGACCCGGGCCCGGCTTTGGACGAGCCTCGCCCTCGCAGGCACCGTCGGCGGCCTTGCCGTGTCCGGCGCGCAAGCCGAGACGCCAAGCTTCGGCGGCCATGGCCCGGAGACCCTTTGGCTCGCCGCGGGAGAAGGCGGAGAAGGTGGTGAGGGCGGCGAAGGCGGCGCAGTCGAGATGTCCGTCGAGGACATGGATGTCGCCTATCTGACCGATCTCGGGCTGATCGAGGGCCATCTGCGCGCCGGGATCACGCTTTATCGCGACGGCCATGCCGATCTTGCCGCCACGCACATGAAGCACCCCGAGGACGAGATCTATGCCGACCTCGCGCCCCAGATCGAGGAGCGCGGCGCCGATGATTTCTCGGCCCAGCTTTCGGCGCTGGCCGATGCCGTGAAATCCGGCGCGCCGGTCGAGGAGGCCGAGGCCGCCTTCGAGGCGCTGCTCGAACGCATCGCCGCCGCGCGCACCATGGTGAGCGAACCCGGCGCGACCTTCGGGAGCCTCGAGCAGGTGCTGCGCATCGCCGCCGAGGAATACGAGATCGGCATCGTCGATGGCGAGATCTCGAACCTGCACGAGTATCAAGACGCGATGGGCTTCACCGAGATGGTCCGTGCCCGCGCCGAGGATCTGGCCGGCAGCGAAGACGCCGCGCATGCCGAGGCCGCGGTCGCCGTTCTCGATGCGCTTGACGCCGCGGCCCCGGCCTTTGCCGCGGGCTTCGTGCCCGAAGGCCCCTTGGGCGCCGAGGCCAAGGCCTCGCTGCTCTACGCGGCGGCCGCCCGTACCGAATTGGCCGCGCTGCAGGTCGAGTGATGCTGCTCGCCATCGACAGGCTGCTGTCGGCGACCGAGGCCGGGGCGCTGCGCGCCTCGGCCGACACGCTCGACTTCTCCGACGGCAAGGCCAGCGCCGGGCGCTATGCGCGCGAGGTCAAGGCCAACGATCAAGCCGCCCCTTCCCCCGCCCGCGATGCGGTGCTGGCCAAGGTCGCCAAGGCGCTGCAGGGCAACGAGATCTTCACCCTTGCCGCCCGCCCCCGCGCGATGACGCCACTGATCCTGTCGCGCTATCGTCAGGGGCAGACCTATGGGCTGCATGTCGATGACGCGGTGATGCAGGGGCTGCGCACCGACATTTCCTTCACGCTGTTCCTGTCCGACCCCGAAAGCTACGACGGCGGCGAGCTTGTGATCGAAGACGGCTTCGAGGCGCGCGCGGTGAAGCTGCCCGCTGGCAGCCTGATGCTCTATCCCTCGACGACACTGCACCGGGTCGCCCCGGTGACGCGCGGCGAGAGGCTGGCGGTGGTCGGCTGGGTGCAGAGCCGGGTGCGCGAGGCCGCCCGGCGCGAGATGCTGTTCGATCTCGAACGCGCGGTGCGTGAGGTGCATGGCCGAGAGGGCAAGTCCGAACTGTTCGACCTGCTCGCCAAGAGCCGCTCGAACCTTCTCAGGATGTGGGCCGACTGAAACTCCGCCTGCCCCGAACCAAAAGGCCCTCCCGGTGCGGGAGGACCTTTTGCGTCAATTGAACATGTTGTCGCGCGGGAAGCCGCGCGGTGCCATGCGCCCCGCCGTGGCCCGCTTGGCGGTCCAGTCGGCGAGGTCGGCTTCGGTCCGGGTCCGACCCGCCGGGTCCTTCCATGCCAGCCCGGCCTCCATCACGAAGGTGGTGGCATCCGACAGCCCGCCATCCTTGTATTTCTGCAGCCGCACGCCCTTGCCACGGGTCATTTCGGGCAGCTCGTCGAGCGGGAAGACGAGCACCTTGCGGTTGTCGCCCACCACCGCCACCGCGTCGCCGGTCACAGGCTTGCAGATCCGGGCCACCACCTCGTCCTTGACGTTGAGTACCTGCTTGCCGCTCCGCGTCTGCGCCAGCACCTCGTCCTCGTTGACGATAAAACCGTCACCGGCCGAGGACGCCACCAGAAGCCGCCGCTCGGGGCGGTAGAGATGCAGCGCCACGATCTGCGCCTCGTTGGGCAGGTCGACCATCAGGCGCAGCGGTTCGCCCATGCCGCGCCCACCGGGCAGGTTGGTGGCGGACACGGTGTAGAAGCGCCCGTTCGAGCCGAACACCAGAAGCCGGTCGGTGGTCTCGGCGTGCAGGATGAAGCGGCCCTTGTCGCCATCCTTGAACTTCAGCTCGCTGTCGAGCGCGATATGGCCCTTCATCGCGCGAATCCAGCCCATCTCGGAACAGACGATGGTGATCGGCTCGCGCTCGATCATCGCCTCGATCGGCACGTCGGGGATCTCGGTGCCTTCGGCGAAACCGGTGCGGCGCTGGCCGCCTGGGGCCGAATGCCCCATCAGCTTGCGGGTCTCGCGCAGCTGCTCGGCGATCGACTTCCACTGCAGATCCTCGGAGGCCAGCAGGTCCTCGAGCCCGGCCCGCTCCTGCATCAGCGCATCCTGCTCCTTGAGCAGTTCCAGCTCTTCGAGGCGGCGCAAGCTCCTGAGCCGCATGTTGAGGATCGCCTCGGCCTGCACCTCGGTCAGCCCGCCGCCACCGAGGCTTTCGCTCAGGGGGGAGCGGTAGTCGCGCTCGCTGACCGCACGCACGTGGTCGCGGTCCCAGTCCTCGGCCATCAGCGCGGCTTTCGGCTGATCGTCGTAGCGAATGATGTCGATCACGCGGTCGAGGTTGAGAAAGGCGGTGATGAAGCCCTCGAGCACCTCGAGCCGGTGGTCGATCTTTTCCAGCCGGTGCTGCGAGCGCCGCGTGAGCACTTCGCGGCGGTGATCGAGAAAGGCGCGCAGCACTTCGCGCAGCGAGCAGACCTTGGGCGTCAACCCGTCGATCAGCACGTTCATGTTGAGACCGAAGCGGATCTCGAGGTCGCTGTTCTTGAACAGCATCCCCATCAGCATCTCGGGCTCGACCGTCTTGGCGCGCGGCTCCAGCACGATGCGCACATCCTCGGCGCTCTCGTCACGCACATCCGCCAGAAGCGGGATCTTGCGAGTCTGGATCAGTTCGGCCAGCCGCTCGATCAGCTTGGACTTCTGCACCTGATAGGGGATCTCGGTGACCACCACCTGCCACTGGCCGCGGCCCAGCTCCTCGATTTCCCAGCGGGCGCGCAGCCGAAAGCTGCCGCGCCCAGTGCGATAGGCCGCGAGGATGTTCTCGCGCGGCTCGACCAGTACCCCGCCCGTTGGGAAATCCGGCCCCGGCACGAGATCGACAAGCTTCTCGTCGGACACGCCCGGCGTCTTGATCATGTACAGGCAGGCTTCGACCAGCTCGTGCAGGTTGTGCGGCGGAATGTTCGTCGCCATGCCGACCGCGATGCCGGACGAGCCGTTGGCCAACAGGTTCGGGAAGGCGGCGGGCATCACGACAGGCTCTTCGAGCGTGCCGTCGTAGTTCGGGCGGAAATCGACCGCGTTCTCGGTTAGCCCCGCCATCAGCGCCTCGGCGGCCGCCGTCAGGCGGGCCTCGGTGTAGCGCGCGGCGGCCGGGTTGTCGCCGTCGATGTTGCCGAAATTGCCCTGCCCGTCCACGAGCGGGTAGCGCACCGCGAAATCTTGCGCGAGGCGGGCCATCGCGTCGTAGATCGCGGCGTCGCCATGCGGGTGATAGTTGCCCATCACATCGCCCGAGATCTTGGCCGACTTGCGGAAACCGCCCGTCGACGAGAGCTTGAGCTCGCGCATGGCAAAGAGAATCCGGCGGTGTACGGGCTTGAGACCGTCGCGCGCATCGGGCAGCGCGCGGTTCATGATCGTGGAGAGCGCGTAGCTCAGATAGCGCTCGCCAAGGGCGCGGCGCAGCGGTTCCGTCAGGTCCGCCACGCCCTGTGCGGAGGTGGCGGGGAGGGCGTCGTCAAGGGGGTCAGGCATGAAAAGCTCTCTATCGGCGGGAACCATCGGCGTAAAGTCGCGGTTAGGTGAGCAACGGGTCAGCGAGATCCCGCGCCGCCACGCAGGTCACGCCACGGTGACCGCCCAAGGCGGCGCGATGAGCAGAACAAGAGGTCGTCATGAAGCATGTTTTTGGTATCGGTGCCACCTTTCTCCTTCTTGGCGTGGGCTACTATGAAATGTCCGGCGGTGCCGAGTTCCAGCCGCAGACGATGATCGGCGCGGTGCAGGCGAGCACCCCCTCTTCTGAGACGATCGCCAGCAACGACATCGCGCGTGCCGAGTCCGGCATTCCCGTCACCGCGATGCGTGAATTCCCCGAGAATGTCGAGTTGATCTCTGCCTCCTTCATGCCGAGGTCGCCGGAACCCGCCGCTACCGAGACACCCGCCGCCACCCTGGCCGTGGCTCAAGCCGATGACATCGACCTGCGCCAGATTACCGGTGACTGGGTCAACATGCGCCAAGGCCCCGGCACCGGTCATGCCGTGCTCGACACGCTGCCGCGCGGCACCGAAGCCAAGCTGATCGAGAGCGCCGGCGGCTGGGCCCGGATCGAAATCACCTCCACCGGCGAGACCGGCTGGATGTCCGAGCGTCTGCTGGCCCCGATCGAGGGCTGAGGCCCGCTCTTGCCGACCCCCTGAAGGGCGCTCCGATTCGGGGCGCCTTTTTCGTTGCGGGGCGCTGCATCTCCCGCCATGTGTCAGGTCATGGACACATCCCGCTCCCTGCTCGTTACCGGCTCGTCCTCGGGCATCGGCCTGACCGCGGCCCGCCATATGCGCGACCGCGGCTGGCGCGTTTTCGCCTCCTGCCGTGCCCAGGAGGATTGCGCCCGGCTGCGCGACGAGGGGTTCGAGGCGCCGCGCCTCGATTACGCCGACCCTGACAGCGTGGCCTCGGGGCTGGATCAGGTGCTCGAAGCCACCGGTGGGCGGCTCGACGCACTTTACAACAACGGGGCCTTCGCCTGCCCCGGGGCGGTCGAGGATCTGCCGCGCGAGGCGCTGCGCGAGATCTTCGAGACCAACCTGTTCGGCTGGCACGACCTGACGACCCGCGCGATCCCGGTGATGCGGGCGCAGGGCCATGGGCGGATCGTCAACTGCTCTTCGGTGCTGGGGCTGGTCGGGGTGAAATGGCGCGGCGCCTATGTCGCGACCAAGTTCGCGCTGGAGGGGCTGTCGGACGTGCTGCGGCTCGAGATGGCGGGCAGCGGCATTCATGTCAGCCTGATCGAGCCCGGCCCCGTCACCTCGCGGATTCGCGCCAATTCGATCCTGCATTTCGAGCGGTGGGTGGATTGGAGGAACTCGGCCCGGCGCGACGAATACGAAGGCCTCCTGCACCGGCTCTACGAGGAACGCGGCCCGGACCGGTTCGAGCTGCCGCCCGAGGCCGTGGCCGAAAAGCTCGTTCATGCGCTGGAGGCCAAGCGCCCGCGCCCGCGCTACTACGTCACCACGCCCACCTACCTGTCGGGCACGCTGCGGCGGCTCCTGTCCACGCGCGCCCTCGATTGGGTCGTGGCCCGGGGCTGACGGAACCGAAACAAGAAGGCCCGCGACACCGCGCCCGCTTTGTTTTGACCGCCACGCCCCCTAGATGGTGAGAGAACCTCGAAAGGCCCGCCATGCTGCAAGACCCGCTCCTCGTTCTTGTCATCCTCGCCGTCCTGATCGTTGCCGGTATCCTGATGTTCGGGATCGGCACCTTCGGCAAGGGCGGCGATTTCAACCGCAAGCACGCCAACCGCATCATGCGCTGGCGCATCGGCGCGCAGTTCGTGGCGGTGCTTCTGATCCTGCTCTACGTCTTCCTGCGGGGGGCAAGCTGATGGTCGTGCTGAACCGCATCTACACGCGCACCGGCGACAAGGGCGACACCGCCCTCGGGGACGGCAGCCGCGTCGCCAAGGACGACCTGCGGGTCGAGGCATATGGCACGGTTGACGAGACCAACGCCGCGATCGGCCTCGCGCGGCTGCACGCGACCGCCGAGATGGACGCGGCTCTGGGCCGGATCCAGAACGATCTGTTCGATCTGGGCGCCGATCTGTGCCGCCCCGACCCCTCTCGCGACGCCGAAGCCAAGCATCCGGTGCTGCGCATGGTCGCGGCCCAGACCGACCGGCTGGAGCGCGAGATCGACGCGATGAACGCCGATCTGGAGCCGCTGCGCAGCTTCGTGCTGCCGGGCGGGTCGGCGCTGGCTGCGCATCTGCACCTGTGCCGCACCGTATCGCGCCGGGCCGAACGTCTGGCTGTGGCGCTGGGCTGGGCCGAACCGGTGAACGCCGATGCGACGCGCTATCTCAACCGCCTTTCGGACTGGTTCTTCGTGGCCTCCCGCGTTGCCAATGACGGTGGCCGCGCCGACGTGCTGTGGCAACCCGGCGCCAACCGCTGACCTTCTGGGATTAACCCTGCGCCCCGGTTTCGCGCCGCATCGGGGCACGACCGTGCTACACGGATCTTCGCCCTCGCCGCGGAGACCACCATGATCGCCCTTTTCGGACTGCTCGGACTTGCCTTGGCCGGGGCGGCGCTGCTGCCTCCCGACGTGCTGGGAACCGAGCCCGGCCTGCCCGAGGACGATGAGTCGCAGGCAGGAAAGACCGTCCCTCTCGACACGGCGCTTGGATACGGGAACGACGAAGGTTCCGACGGTGAGCCCGCCGACCTCCCCCGCGACAGCGCCGCGACCAACGCATCCCGCACCGCATCAACCCCCTCCGCCCCGCCGCAGCGTCTTTCCGAAATGGGCACTGACATGCCGGACGTGATCTTCGGCAGCGAGGACGAGGACGACGTGCGGGCCGGTGCGGGCACCGATCACGTC
Organism: Limimaricola cinnabarinus; assembly: GCF_047631075.1. NCBI lineage: Bacteria > Pseudomonadati > Pseudomonadota > Alphaproteobacteria > Rhodobacterales > Paracoccaceae > Limimaricola > Limimaricola cinnabarinus. The sequence continues at coordinate 154,567 of NZ_JBLHYX010000001.1, read as the reverse complement.
GATCTGCGCGACGGCGACGACCGGGCCCATGGTGGCGCGCAGGATGACGAGATGCATGGCGGGCGCGGCGGCGACACCTTGTGGGGCGGCGACGGCGACGACCGGCTGTGGGGTCATGTCGGCGACGACGTGATCCAGGGCGGTGCTGGCAACGACAGGCTTCAGGGGGGCGACGGGGCCGACGCGCTCTGGGGGTCTGCGGGCGACGACGCGCTGTCGGGCGATCTGGGCGATGACAGGCTCGACGGCGGGGCCGGCCGCGACGTGCTGCATGGCGGCGCCGGTGATGACCGTCTGGTCGGCACGGGCGACGGGGCGGGTGATTGGCTCAACGGCGGTGACGGCGTGGACGAGATCCATATCGGCGCGGGCGACATGGCGCATGGCGGCATGGCGGGCGATCTTTTCGCGCTGCGCAGCGCCGAGGCAGGCGAAGCGGCGGTGATCGCCGATTTCGATGTCACGCAGGACCAGATCATGGTGCTGCATCCGCAAGGCCCCGCGCCCGAGCTGACGGTCGAGACGGTTCCCGAGGGGCTCTTGCTGCGCGCCGACGGCGTGGCGCTGGCCCGGCTCGACGGTCTGAGCAGGCTTGACGAGGGCGCGGTCGTGCTTCTGACCGAATAGGCGGTCTGACGACTGACACCCCGGTTGGATGCAGCATTCCGCTTTCCTTTTTGGGCGATTTCCCCTATGGGCACGCATCCGCCTCCCTATATGGAGACGGTGCTCCATGGGCCCTGCTGGACGACATCCCGGCTTGCGCCATCACCCTCATCCCGAAAAGGAGACCCCGATGTCGATCACCGTGGAAGACAAGGCCAAGGTCGTCAGCGAATTCGCCACCAAGGAAGGCGACACCGGTTCGCCCGAGGTGCAGGTCGCGATCCTGACCTCGCGCATCGCGACCCTGACCGAGCACTTCAAGACCCACAAGAAGGACAACCACGGTCGCCGTGGCCTTCTCAAGATGGTCGCCCGTCGCCGCAAGCTTCTCGACTACGTGAAGAACAAGGACGTCGAGCGTTACCAGGCCCTGATCGGCCGCCTCGGCATCCGCCGCTAAGGTTTCGGGACCGCGCCCTCGGGTGCGGTCCCTTTGCTATCCGGGATGGCGCGGACCGGGCTCGACCCGCGCCACGGACACTTCGAGAGCCAGGGGCATCCGGCCCCTCCGCAACCCGCCCCCAGGGACTGTTCACGCATTAGGGGGGCACAAGGGCCCGAAGGTCGGGCCAGAATGGAAAAGACGATGTTTCACGACGTGAAAAAATCGATCCAGTGGGGCGAAGAGACGCTGACGCTGGAATCCGGCAAGGTCGCGCGCCAGGCCGACGGCTCGGTCATCGCAACGCTGGGCGAAACCAGCGTGATGGCCAACGTCACCTTCGCCAAGGCGCCGAAGCCGGGTCAGGACTTCTTCCCCCTGACCGTCCACTACCAGGAAAAATACTACGCCGCCGGCAAGATCCCGGGCGGCTTCTTCAAGCGCGAGGCGCGTCCGACCGAGAAGGAGACGCTGACCGCGCGCCTGATCGACCGCCCGATCCGCCCGCTTTTCGTCCCCGGCTTCAAGAACGAAGTGCTCGTGATGTGCACCGTTCTCAGCCATGACCTCGTCAACGACCCCGACGTCGTCGCGATGATCGCGGCCTCCGCCGCGCTGACGATCTCGGGCGCGCCCTTCATGGGCCCGATCGCCGGTGCCCGCGTCGGCTTCGTCGACGGCGAATACGTGCTGAACCCGACCGTCGACGACATGCAGAACCTGCGCTCGAACCCCGAGCAGCGCCTCGACCTGATCGTCGCGGGCACCAAGGACGCGGTCATGATGGTCGAGTCCGAGGCCTACGAGCTGACCGAGGAAGAGATGCTCGGCGCCGTGACCTTCGCCCATGAGCAGATCCAGCCCGTCATCGACCTGATCATCGATCTGGCCGAAGAATGCGCCAAGGAGCCCTTCGACTTCACCCCCCCGGATTACTCGGCGCTCTATGAGGCCGTGAAATCCGCCGGTGAGGACAAGATGCGCGCCGCCTTCGCCATCACCGACAAGCAAGAGCGCACCACCGCCGTCGCCAAGGCGCGCGACGACATCAAGGCCCAGCTTTCCGAAGAACAGCTTGAGGACGCGAACCTCGGCTCCGCCTTCAAGAAGCTCGAATCCTCGGTGCTGCGCGGCGACGTCGTGAAGAAGGGCAACCGCATCGACGGTCGCAACCTCGACACGGTGCGTGACATCGTGGCCGAGACCGGCCTGCTTCCGCGCACCCATGGCTCGGCGCTGTTCACCCGCGGTGAGACGCAGGCGCTGGTCGTGACCACGCTCGGCACCGGCGATGACGAGCAGTTCATCGACGCGCTGCACGGCAACTTCAAATCCAACTTCCTGCTGCACTACAACTTCCCCCCCTACTCGGTGGGCGAAGTGGGCCGCGTCAGCGGGCCGGGCCGTCGCGAGATCGGCCATGGCAAGCTGGCATGGCGCGCGCTGCAGGCGGTCCTGCCCGCCGCGACCGACTTCCCCTACACCATCCGCCTGGTGTCTGAGATCACCGAATCGAACGGCTCGTCCTCGATGGCGTCGGTCTGCGGCGGCTCTCTGGCGATGATGGATGCGGGCGTGCCGCTGAAATCGGCCGTGGCCGGTGTGGCGATGGGCCTCGTGCTTGAAGAGGACGGCTCCTACGCGGTGCTGACCGACATCCTCGGCGACGAGGATCACCTGGGCGACATGGACTTCAAGGTCGCCGGCACCGAGGCCGGCATCACCTCGCTTCAGATGGACATCAAGGTCGCGGGCATCACGCCCGAGATCATGAAAAAGGCGCTGGCGCAGGCCAAGACCGGTCGTCTGCACATCCTGGGCGAGATGAACAAGGCACTCTCGGGCGCGGCGGACTTCTCGGTTCACGCGCCGCGCATCGAGACGATGCAGATCCCGACCGACAAGATCCGCGAAGTGATCGGCTCGGGCGGCAAGGTGATCCGCGAGATCGTCGAGGTTTCGGGCGCCAAGGTCGACATCAACGATGACGGCGTGATCAAGATCGCCTCGGCCAATGGCGAGGCGATCCAGAAGGCCTATGACATGATCTACTCGATCGTGGCCGAGCCCGAAGAGGGCAAGGTCTACAAGGGTACGGTCGTGAAGCTCGTGGACTTCGGCGCCTTCGTGAACTTCTTCGGCAAGCGCGACGGCCTCGTGCACGTTTCCCAGATCGAGAACCGCCGCCTGAACCATCCCTCGGATGTGCTCAAGGAAGGCCAGGAAGTCTGGGTCAAGCTTCTGGGCTTCGACGATCGCGGCAAGGTGCGCCTGTCGATGAAGGTCGTGAACCAGGAGACTGGCGAGGAAGCCAAGGAAGACGCGCAGGCCGAGTGAGCCTGACGCATACAAGATCGGGAAAGGGGCCTTCGGGCCCCTTTTTTCGTGCCGGATCAAAGCGGCACAGATGACACACGAAATTGTGACCATTTCGGGATGACACCCCTTTCGGTTGAACCGCCTCGCCCCGCCGGACCAGAAGGGCGAGCTTTCAAACCACAAGGATCTACCCCACATGTTTCGTCCCCTCACCCTGAGCGGCGCCCTTCTCCTCCTCGCGGGCTCCGCCTCCGCTCAGGACATCGACGGCGCCGCCGTCGGCTTCGGCATCTCGACCTTGGGGGGCTACGCCTCCGCCAGCTACGAGGCGATGCCGACGCTGCGCGCGCGCGGCCTGCTCACCGGCATTCCGGGTCAGAGCTTTTCCGAGGAAGGCGATGACGTGGATTACGACATCGACCTGTCGGTCGGCGGCATCGCGGCGCTTGCGGACTACTATCCCAACCAGACCGGCCTGCGCCTGTCGGGCGGCCTGTTCTTCAGCAACACCGACATCGTGGGCGCGGCGCGGGCCACCGGGGCCGAGACCATCGAGGTGGGCGACAACGAATACAGCAACGCCTCGATCGAGACCGAGCTCACCTTCGAGAACAACGTCGCTCCCATGCTCGCGGTGGGCTACGAGAAGCGGTTCGGTCGCGGCTGGGCCTTCGATGCCGAGATCGGCGCGATCGTGGTCGGCGGCATCAATGTCGATGTCGATGGCGAAAACGTGCCGATGCGGGATCTGGAGATCGAGGCGCAGCAGCTCGAAGACAACCTGTCAGCGGTGAAGGCCTATCCTTGGCTTGCGCTGGGCGTGTCCTACCGTTTCTGAGCCTTCGACGAGGCATGACTTGGGGGCGGTCCGATCGGGCTGCCCCTTTGCATTAACCGTGTAGAAGCGAATCAGTGTTAAATGATCGCGTCGAGAGGCGGAACGGGTCGAAGAGCCCGAACAGGAGCAGGCATGAAACTGACGAGACGAGGCGTTCTTGCGGCCGCGGCCGCGACGGTGACGACCGGCCCGGTGCTGGCAGCCCCTCCCCGCGTGGTCACCATTCCACGAGAGTGGCTTCCCACCGAAATCAACGTGAACGAGGCGCTGCCCGCCGGGCAGGTTCATGTACGCATCGCCCAGAACAAGCTCTACTGGACCTTGGGCGATGGCCGGGCGATCCGCTATGTGGTGGCGCTTGGCGCAGCGGGGCGCAATTTCGCGGGCACGGCGCAGGTGGCGCGCAAGGCCGAATGGCCGTCATGGACCCCGACGGCCAACATGATCCGCCGCGAGCCCGCGGTTTACGGCCCCTATTCCGGCGGGCTGCCGGGCGGACACGCGCGCAACCCCTTGGGCTCGCGCGCGCTCTATCTCTACCAGAACGGTCGCGACACCTACTACCGCATCCATGGCACGCCGCAGCCATGGACCATGGGTCGCAAGTTCTCCTCGGGCTGCGTGCGTCTCATCAACGAGCATGTCGAGGACCTCTATACCCGGGTGCCGGTCGGCACGACCGTGGTCGTGGCCTGACAACACGACAAGGGCGCCCGCGATGGGCGCCCTTGGTGGTCCGGGTGGCCTACTGCGGCGCCTTGGTCATCCGCAGATAGGGCAGCACGGTCTTGAACTCGCCGAACTTGGCCTTGGCGTCGTCGTCCGAAAGCGTGGCCGGGATCACCACGTCCTGACCGACCTGCCAGTCGGCGGGCGTCGCCACGCCCTTGCCGGTCGAAAGCTGCAATGCGTCGAGCGCGCGCAGCACCTCGCCGAAGTTGCGCCCCACCGTCATCGGGTAGGTCATCGACAGCTTGAGTTTCTTGTCGGGGCCAATGATGAAGACCGCGCGCACGGTTGCGCTGTCGTTCGGGGTGCGGCCATCGGGAAGATAGGCTTCGGCGGGCAGCATGTCGAAGGCCTTGGAAATCTCCAGACCGTCATCCGCGACGATCGGGAATTGCGGCGCGGCGCCGCCGGCGGTCTCGATGTCGCGCTTCCAGCGGACATGCTCTTCCACGCCATCGACGGAAACGCCGAGCACCTTGGTGCCGCGCTTCTTCCACTCGGCGTCGAGCCGGGCGACAGCGCCGAATTCGGTGGTGCAGACGGGGGTGAAATCCTTTGGGTGGCTGAAGATGATCGCCCAATCGTCGCCGATCCAGTCGTGCAGCGCGAAGCTGCCCTGATCCGTGGTCACGGTGAGGTTCGGGATGTCGTCGTTGATGCGCAGGGCCATGTTCGCCTCCGGTTTCACTGTTTACCCAGCCTACATAGGAAGCCTCGCCCCCGCTCGCCATAGCTTGCGGGCCGAGTGGGGCGGTGACACTCTGCGCGGCGATACGGAGGAGTTCCCATGATCGAGAAACGCGACTTCTACATTAACGGCCAGTGGCGCGCGCCCGCGGCGGCACGCGACTGCGCCGTCATCGATCCCTCGACCGAGGAGGCCTGCGCCGTGATCTCGCTGGGCGGCGGGGCCGACACCGACGCCGCCGTCGCCGCCGCCAAGCGCGCGGGTCCCGGCTGGCGCGCGACGCCGCCCGCCGAACGCCGCGCCCTGGTCGAGCGTATCCTCGTGCAATACGAGGCGCGCGAGGAGGATCTCGCGCAGGCGATGAGCCTCGAGATGGGCGCACCGATCGACTTCGCCCGCTCCAACCAGGCGACATCCCTGCCCTGGCACCTCAAGAACTTCCTGCGCGCCTTTGACGAAATCGAATGGCTGCGCCCCTTGGGCAGTCACGCGCCCGACACGATGATCTCGCTCGAACCGATCGGTGTGGTCGGGCTGATCACCCCGTGGAACTGGCCGATGAACCAGGTCACGCTCAAGGTAATCCCGGCGCTGCTCGCAGGCTGCACCGTGGTGCTCAAGCCGTCCGAGGAGGCGCCGCTGTCGTCGATCGTCTTCGCCGAGATGCTCGATGCGGCAGGCGTGCCGCCGGGAGTGTTCAACCTCGTCAACGGCGACGGCGCGGGCGTCGGCACGCAGCTGTCGACCCACGAGGACGTGCAGATGATCTCCTTCACCGGCTCGACCCGCGCCGGTCGCGCGATCTCCAAGGCCGCCGCCGAAACGCTCAAGCGGGTGACGCTGGAGCTCGGGGGCAAGGGGGCCAACCTGATCTTCGCCGATGCGGGGGAGGAGGCAGTGGTGCGCGGCGTGCGGCACTGCATGCAGAACACAGGCCAATCGTGCAATGCGCCCACCCGGATGCTGGTCGAGCGGTCGTTCTACGAGACGGCGGTGGAGGTCGCGGGCCGCACCGCGCAGGAGACCGCCGTGGGCGCGGCGAGCCAGCCCGGTCGCCATATCGGCCCGCTGGTCAACAAGGCGCAGTGGGACAAGGTGCAAGGCCTGATCGAGACCGGCATCAAGGAGGGCGCGCGCCTCGTCGTCGGCGGCCCCGGCCTGCCCGAAGGCGTCAACCGCGGTTTCTTCGTGCGGCCCACGGTCTTTGCCGACGTGACCCCCGAGATGACCGTCGCGCGCGAGGAGATCTTCGGCCCCGTGCTGTCGATCATGCCCTTCGAAGACGAGGCGCAGGCGATCGAGATCGCCAACGACACGCCTTATGGTCTGACCAACTATGTCCAGTCCGCCGATCCGGCGCGGCGCAACCGACTGGCTCTGGCGCTGCATGCGGGCATGGTCGAGATGAACGGGAAATCGCGCGGCGCGGGCGCGCCCTTCGGCGGCGTGGGGCAATCAGGCCGCGCGCGCGAGGGCGGCATCTGGGGCATCGAGGAGTTCCTCGAAGTGAAGGCGATCTCCGGTTGGGGCCTCGACGCCGCCGAATGAACGCGAGAGGGGACGTGCCCGAGCGTGCCCCTTCTCTCTCCCATATACGGAACGACCGGTGTTCGCGGGGCGCGATCCCCAAGGCTGTGCGGCCTTGCACCCTCTCCGCGCTCGCAGCGGGAATAGTGATCGGGCGCAGCCGCGCTATCTTAGGCCCGACACCAAAGGAGCCAAGCCATGCTGACCCAGATCCGGGGCCTTCACCACGTCACCTCGATGGCGTCGGGGGCCCGCGCCAACAACGCCTTCTTTACCGACACGCTTGGCCTGCGCCGGGTCAAGAAAACGGTCAATTTCGACGCGCCCGACGTCTATCATCTCTATTACGCCGACGAGATCGGCACGCCAGGTACGGTGATGACCTATTTTCCCTTTCCCCATGCCGGCCGGGGCCGTCGCGGTGCGGGCGAGGTGGCGATCACGACCTTTGCGATCCCCGAAGGGGCAGCCGATGCGTGGGAGAGCCGCCTGCGAGAGCGCCATGTCAATGGCGTAACTCGCGACACCGCCTTCGGCGCGCAGCGCCTGCTGTTCGATGGGCCGGATGGCGAGCGGCTGGCTCTCGTCGAGACCAAAGGCGATGACCGCGCGCCATGGACCGGCGGTGGCGTGGCGCGGGATATCGCGATCCGCGGCTTTCACTCGGTCGAGATGCTTTTGCGCGACAAGGCTGCGACGGTCGAGCTGTTGCAGTTCATGGGCTATCGCGAGGCGCAGTCCGATGGCGCGCTGACCCGCTACGAGATCGCGGGCGGCAACCCGGCGCACCGCATCGACATCCGGGTCGATCCGGCGGCCCCACGCGCGGCGCAGGGCGCGGGCTCGGTGCACCACATCGCCTTTGCCGTCGAGAACCGCGCGGCGCAGGCCGAAGTGGCCCGAATGCTGGCCGAGAACGGCTGGCCCACCACGCCGCAGATCGACCGTGACTATTTCCATGCCATCTATTTTCGCAGCCCCGGCGGCGTGCTGTTCGAGGTGGCGACAAACGAGCCGGGATTCGACCGCGACGAGGAGCGCGCGCATCTGGGCAAGGCGTTGAAACTGCCATCGCAGCACGAGCATCTGCGCGCCGACATCGAGCGCCGCTTAGAGCCTTTGGGCGACGGCGCATGAGCTACCATGCCGCCCGCACCCAAGGGCAGCCGGGCGCGCCCCTGGTGTTCACCTTCCATGGCACCGGGGGCGACGAGCACCAGTTCCACCGCCTCGGCACCCAGCTGATCCGGGGCGCGCATGTCGTCTCGCCGCGCGGCGAGGTGAACGAGGGCGGCGCGCTGCGCTACTTCCGCCGCACCGGCGAAGGCGTCTACGACATGGATGACCTCGCGCGGCGGCGCGACGAGCTGATCCGCTTTGTCGAGGCCGAGATCGCCCGCACAGGTGCAAGGCGCGTCGTTGGTCTCGGCTACTCCAACGGCGCGAACATCCTCGCCGCCATGGCGCTGGAGCGGCCCGACCTCTTCGGAGAAATAATGCTGCTCCACCCGCTTATCCCATGGGACCCGGCGCCGCAGCCGGGCCTGAAGGGCCGCCGCATACTCGTCACCGCGGGCGAGCGCGACCCGATCTGTCCCGAGCCGCAGACGCGGAGCTTCCTTACCTATCTGGAGGCGCAGGGTGCGAGTGTCACCCAAGCCTGGCACCCCGGCGGCCACGAGATCCGGCCCATGGAGGTCGACGCGCTCAAGGCCTTTTTCGCCTAGAACGGCGCCTTGGCGGTAAAGCGCATGCCGCGCCCGCCATCGGGATGGCGAAATTGCAGCGTCTCGGAATGCAGCATCAGGCGCGGGTGATCCCGCGCCTCCCCTTGCGCATAGAACGGATCGCCCAGGATCGGGTGTCCCAGCGCCAGCATGTGCACGCGCAACTGGTGGCTGCGCCCGGTCTTGGGACTGAGCCGCACCCGGCTCTCAATTTCCGTCGCGCGCATCACGCGCCAGTCGGTCACCGCCTGCCGCCCGTTTTCGTGATCCACCATCTGGCGCGGCCGGTTCGGCCAATCGACGATCAGGGGAAGGTCGACGGTGCCGGTCGCGGGTTCGAGCCGCCCCTGCACCCGGGCAATATAAGTCTTTTTGGTCTGGCGTTTCTCGAATTGCAGCCCGAGATGGCGCTGGGCGTGCGGCGTCAGCGCAAAGACCATGACGCCCGAGGTGTCGCGGTCGAGCCGATGCACCAAAAGCGCCATCGGATAAGCCTCCTGCACACGGGCCAGCAGGCAATCGGAAAGGTGATCGCCCTTGCCCGGCACGGAGAGAAGCCCCGCCGGTTTGCAGACGATCAGCACCTCGTGATCCTCATGGATCACCTCAAGCGGATCCATCGGCGGGTCATAGGCGGTGCCGAGATCGGGTGCGCGGTCCGGGTCGGGATCTGGCGGGGTGTCAGGCGTCGGAGTCATGCGGCAGCGGTGCCACCACCCAGATCATCACGCAAGGGGTGTCATGCGGATTGAGCCACGACAGCGTTTCGCCTCGGCACCAGAAACTGTCGCCTGCCTCGACCACATGGTGCCGTCCGCCGATCCAGATTTCGAACGCCCCTTCCAGAACGGTTCCCATCTCGAGCCGACCACTCCGTGCGGGAAGCTCGGAAGCGGAATGGGCCAGCAAATGACTGCGATAGAATTCGATTCCGCCCATCACCGGCACCAGCAGGTCGTCGAGCGCGCCGGTACTGTCGGGCGTGATCTCGCGGCGCTGCTCGCGGCGCAGCACGTCATGCTCCTCCGCGTCGGTCTGCGTGCTGTGCCGGAACAATTCGGAAATCGGTATCTCAAAGGCCCGCGCGAATGCCGCCAAGTCCGAGTAGCTGGGCTGGGAGCGATCCCGCTCCACCTGGCTGATCCAGCCGGTGGAGCGGTGAACGAGGGGCGCGAGATCCGCGATCCTCAGGCCCCGCGAGATCCGTAACCGGCGCAGGTCCTGCCCTAAACTGCCAAGCTGTGGCGAAGCGTTACTCATTAAAGGACCTGCTCTTTAATACAGGCCACGAACGTATACTCGCGCAAAGGTTGTGTAATGGCAAACCATTTCACGACTCCGTGAACGAATTTCGTCGGGAAAACACGGTCGTCAGCAACTGTTCAAGTCGCGCGGCATCCCGCTCATCGAAGGCACCGGGCTGGTCGCTATCGAGGTCGAGCACGGCAAACACCTCTCCCGTCCCGTTTCTAAGCGGAATCACCAGCTCGGATCGGGTGGAGGCGGCGCAAGCGATATGGCCGGGAAAGGCATCGACATCCGCCACGATCTGCGTCGTGCCGCTGCGCGCGGCAGCGCCGCAGACCCCCCGCTCGAACGGGATGGTCAGGCACCCATGTCCGCCTTGATAGGGACCGATCTTGAGTAGTCCGGGTTCGGTCACCCGGTAGAAGCCGGTCCAGTCAAAGCGGTCATCGGCATGATGCAGCTCGCAAGCGACCGTCGCCATGAGGGCGATCTCGTCAGTTTCGCCTTCGGTCAGCGCAAGGATACGGTCGCGCAATTCTTCGAATGGCATAGTCATCGTCATGTCTGGCTCCGCATCTCGTCAATACAGAACACTGCACCGACGGGATCGTGCCGCGCAACCTATCGGACGTATAGGTTCAATTGAGATCGACCTGAAGCGGATAGTGACCGTCCTCGAACGGTCCGAACAGATCGTCGAGATCCGGGTGGTCGACCGGCTCGCCCGAAAAATCGGCCACGAGGTTCTGCTCGCTCACATAAGCCACGTAGTAGCTTTGCGCATTCTCGGCGAGCAGATGGTAGAAAGGCTGACCCTTGGCGGGACGGCTGTCCTCGGGGATCGCAAGGTACCATTCTTCGGAATTGGAAAAGATCGCGTCCACGTCGAACACGACGCCGCGGAACGGGTGCTTGCGATGGCGTACCACCTGCCCCAAGGAATATTTCGCGCGCGACTTCAGCATGGCAGACCGTCCTTTCCACCAGTATTACCCACAAAGCCCCTCACAGGTCCATGCGAGGTGGTCAAGTAGGGGAGAAACAGTCCGTGAACCTGATCCTGACAGTGCTGGAGATCACCGCGCCGGTCTTCGCTCTCGCCCTGATCGGTTTCGTCTGGGTCCGGCTGGGGCTGGCCTATGACGTGCCTTTCGTCAGCCGCATGGCGATGACCATATCGGTGCCCTGCCTGATCTTCGTGGCGCTGATGCAGACCGAGATCGACCCTTCGGCGCTGGCCACGCTCTCGCTCGCCGCTTTCGCGAGCTATGCGGTGCTTGCGGCGCTCTTCGCCGCGCTGGTAATGATCCTGAAGCTCGACGTGCCGACCTATCTGGCGCCGCTGATCTTCGGCAACACCGGTAATGTCGGCCTGCCTCTGGCGCTCTTCGCCTTTGGACAGGAAGGTCTGGGCTATGCGGTGGTGGTCTTCGCGGTGATGGCGATCGGTTCCTTCACCTTCGGGATCTGGTTGGTGGCGGGGCGCGGATCGCTGGGCCGGGTGCTGCGCGAGCCGCTGGTCTGGGGCACGGTGCTGGGCGCGTTGTTCCTGTGGCAGGGTTGGCAGACGCCGCGGGTCGTCACCAACACGCTGGAACTGACCGGCCAGATGGCGATTCCCCTGATGCTGATCACGCTTGGCGTAGCGGTGGCGCGCCTGCGGCCCGGCACGCTCGCGCTCTCGACCGGGCTCTCGGCCGCCAAGATCGCGCTATGCGCCAGCGTCGCGGTGGGGCTGGGGCTGTGGTTCGGCCTGCCATCGGTGGCCTTCGCGGTGCTGATACTCCAGATCTCGACCCCGGTGGCCGTCACGTCCTATCTGCTGGCCGAGAAATATGGCTCGGATGCGCAGGCGGTGGCCGGGCTCGTGGTCACCTCGACCCTGCTCTCCGTGATCGCTTTGCCGCTCATACTGGCAATCGTGATCGCGTGAGGCCGCCTCCCCTGTTTCGCCCCCCGCCGGCATCGGCTAGGCTCCAAAAAAAACGAACGCTTGCGAGGGGCAGATGAGCAGACTCTTTCGCGCCATGATTCTGTTGGCCGTCCTGGCCGGTTGCGGGCCGCGCGATTTCGCCGCGCCGCGCGAGTTGGACGACGCCTGCAGCATCGTGCGCCAGCATCCCGACTATCTCCGCGCCTTCAAGGCGACCGAGCGCAAATGGGGCGTGCCGGTCCCGGTGCAGATGGCGATCATCTACCAGGAGAGCAAGTTCATCGGCAACGCGCGCACGCCGTTCCAGTGGAAGCTCGGCGTGATCCCGGTGGGCCGTCAATCCTCGGCCTATGGCTACAGTCAGGCACTCGACGGCACGTGGGACGAGTACATGGAGCAGGAAGGCGGCTTCCGCCACAAGCGCGACGATATCGGTCACGCGACCAACTTCATGGGCTGGTACATGACCGGCACCACGCGCGAGCTGGGCATCCCGCTCTATGACACGCGCAACCAGTATCTCGCCTATCACGACGGTCGCGCGGGCTATCGACGCGGCACGTGGAAATCCAAGGGCTGGCTGATCAACGTCTCCGACGCGCTGGCGCGCCGGACCCTGCTCTACGACAGCCAGCTGCGCGCCTGCGGCAAGCGCTGAGGTGCAGGGGCGGTCTTCGGGCCGCCCTTTTCATGATGGCCCTAGCCCCAACGATCAGCTGTGCAACCGGGCCGAGGCGGCGCATCCTTCTGGCCCGGCCGACGCGGCCGACAGTAGGGAGTATCCCGACATGTCCCGACAGCTTTTTCGTGAATGCAGCGGCATCGCTCTTGCCCTGCTCGTGGCCTTGGGCGCCACCTCCGCATTGTCGCAGGACGACATGGCCCAGCCGATGCCACCCGAGACGATGGAATGGGGCGCGGCTCCGCCCACCCTCCCCGAGGGAGCCGAGCTTGCGGTCCTGAGCGGCAACCCGATGGAAGCCGGGGATTTCGTTGTGCGTCTGCGCTTTCCCGATGGCTACGCGGTGCCGCCCCACACCCATCCGACGGCAGAGAACGTGACCGTGATCTCGGGCACCATCATCTTCACGCATGGCGAGGATCCCGCCAGCGCCGAGCCACAGGAGATCGCCATGGGCGGGTACATCATGATCCCGGCGGACCACCCGCACAGGGCCGAGGCGCAGGGCGAAACGGTGATCCAGATCCACGGCGAGGGACCGTTCGAGGTCAGCTATCTCGACCCAGCCGACGATCCGCGGAACCAGTAGCGCAATCGAGCGCATGGCAGAAAGAAGATGGGCCACCGGCATGCCGTCGGTGGCCCCTTTTTTTTCGATTCATGCCGGAGAGACGATCACCACTTCGACATTTCGGAGCGGATGTTGAACTTCGAATCCGAGATCCCCGCCCCCGGTTTCAGGTCGTTGAGCACCACGGTGGTCTTCTGGCCCGCATTGTCGGTGACGATCCACTGGCGCAGCTCGACCGGGTCGGAGGTGAACACCATCTGGATCGAGCCATAGTCGGGATGCGCGGGGTCCTGCGCCGTCACCGTGGTCTTGGTGCCGTCGGAGGTGTGCCCCGTCACCATGCCCGCACGGCCGAGATCGACGTTGCGCTCGAGGATGATGTTGAGCGGCGTCTGGTTGAGCGGGTAGCGCTCGGGCCCGGCATTGGAGCGGGCGTCGAACACCGCCACCTGACCGCCGCCGGCGATCATCATGGAGCGATCGCCCTGATACTCAAAGCGGATCCGGCCCGGGCGCTTGATGTACATCGTGCCGGTCTGGATCGAGCCGTCGCCGTTGATCTGGGTAAAGCCCGAGCTCGCGGACTGGAGCTGGTTGAGGTAGCTTGAGACCTCCCCCAGCGAGAGCTGGCGCGCGAAAGCGGGCCCGGCGGCGACCGCCAGCGAGGCGGCGGCGAGAGAGGCGAGAAAGCTGCGTCGGATCATGGTCATTCTCTCGTGGTCCTTCATGTCGTGGCCCCGAACTGCGGGGCGTCTTGGACTTCGATATAGGAGCGGTCTGCCCGAATGTCCGCCGCTAGGCGATATCGCGCGCCCCGCCAGCCGATGACCGGCCCATGAAAAAGCCCCCCACCCGGCGGGGTAGGGGGCTTAACTGATTGATATGTATGTATATGCCAACCGACCACGGGGGGCTCGCGCCGATGTCAGTGCGCTTCGGGCACCAGCACCTCGCGCTTGCCGACATGGTTCGCGGCCGAGACCACGCCCTGATCCTCCATCTGCTCCACCAGTCTCGCGGCCTTGTTGTAGCCGATGGCGAGCTTGCGCTGGATGTAGGAGGTCGAGCATTTGCGGTCGCGCGCGACGATCTGCACCGCTTGATCGTAGAGCGCGTCCTCGCTGTCGCCGCCCCCGGTCGAGGAGCCGCCGCCCGCGAGGCCCAGCACTGCGTCGATGTCCGAACTCTTGTCCTCGTCGGGGCCTTCGACCACGCCGCCGACATAGTCGGGCGGACCAAACCCCTTGAGGTAGGTCACGATCTCCTCGACCTCCTCGTCCGAGCAGAACGGCCCATGGACGCGGGTGATCTTGGAGCCGCCGGCCATGTAGAGCATGTCGCCCATGCCCAGAAGCTGTTCGGCGCCCTGTTCGCCCAAGATGGTGCGGCTGTCGATCTTGGAGGTGACCGAGAAGGAGATCCGGGTCGGGAAGTTGGCCTTGATCGTGCCGGTGATGACGTCGACCGAAGGCCGCTGCGTCGCCATGATGAGGTGGATGCCGGATGCCCGCGCCATCTGCGCGAGACGCTGGATGCAGGCCTCGATCTCCTTGCCCGCGACCATCATCAGGTCGGCCATCTCGTCGACGATGACGACGATATAGGGCAGCACCTCGGGCTGGAACTCGTCGGTCTCGAAGATCGGATCGCCCGTCTCCTCGTCGAAGCCGGTCTGCACTGTGCGTGAGAACATCTCGCCTTTGGACAGCGCGTCCTTCACCCGGCCGTTGTAGCCGTCGATGTTGCGCACGCCCATCTTCGACATCTTGCGATAGCGTTCCTCCATCTCGCCCACGACCCATTTCAGGGCGACGACGGCCTTCTTGGGGTCGGTCACCACGGGCGAAAGCAGGTGCGGGATGCCATCATAGACGCTGAGTTCCAGCATCTTGGGGTCGATCATGATGAGGCGGCATTCCTCGGGCGAAAGCTTGTAGAGGAGCGACAGGATCATCGTGTTGATCGCCACAGACTTGCCCGAACCGGTGGTGCCTGCGATCAGGAGGTGCGGCATCTTGGCGAGGTTGGCGATCACCGGCTCACCACCGATATCCTTGCCCAGCGCCAGCGGCAGCTTCATCTGGTTGTCGCCATAGTCTCGCGCCGTCAGGATCTCGCGCAGCGCCACCATCTCCCGCTTGGCATTGGGCAGTTCGATCCCGATCACCGAGCGGCCCGGCACGGTCGAGACCCGCGCCGAGAGCGCCGACATCGACCGCGCGATGTCGTCGGCAAGACCGATGACGCGGGAGGCCTTGAGGCCCGGCGCGGGCTCGAGCTCGTACATGGTGACCACCGGGCCGGGGCGGACCGAGACGATCTCGCCCTTGACGCCGTAATCATCGAGCACGCTTTCGAGCATGCGCGCGTTCTCTTCGAGCTGCGCGTCCGGCAGGTGATGCCGCTCGATGGCCGAGGGGTCCATCAACAGGTCCAGCGGCGGGTATTCGTAATCGGGATAGGCCACCTGTGGCACGCTGGGCTGGCTCGGCGGCGAAACGGGGGCGGGCTGCGGCGCGGCGCGGGCGATCTCGGCGGCCGGACCCATCGGGCGCGCGGCGGCGGCGGGCGCTGCCGGGGTAGCCCTGTGCGCGGAAAGGCCGGAGGTCGCGGCGGGGGCCACGGGGTCGCGTCGCGCCGCCAGCGGAGCCTCTACGGCGCGCCGCGGGACCGGGGCAGATACCGGCATTGGCTCGGGATCGACGGTGACCTCTTCGACGCTGTCGTCGGCCTCGGGCCAATGGTCGGCGCTCGTGTCCGCTTCGGCGATCTCCGGCTCCCATTCCACGATGGCCTCGGCGGGCGGCATCTCGTGATCCTCGGCCTCGAACAGCTCGACCTCGGGCTCGGGTGCGACGCCGAACATGTCCGGCTCCATCGCGCGGCGCGCCAGCGGCGGCTCCACGCGGGGTGCGGCGGACGCGGCCTGCGCGGCACGCGCGGGCGCGCCGATCGCATGGGCCACCGCGGCGAGACCCGCCCCCGCCGCCGCGCTCGCGGCAGCGCGCGGGCTTTTGGTGATCACGAGGGGCTGCGGCCCGCGACCCCGCGTCAGCGCCGGTTCGATTCGACCGTTCTGGAACGGCGGCATGCTGGTCTGGCCGGTGCGCGCGCGGATCGCGTCGGAAATGCGCGAGCGGATGCGGTCGTCATCGCCCGCGCGCGGCGCGGTCGTCAGCGGCGGTTCGACCGGCTCGGCGGCAGGCATCTCGCGCGGCTCGCTCCGACGCAGCAGCTGCGGCATGCGCGACAGCAGCCCGCCCGAGGGCTCCTCGCTGCGCGGCGGACGCGGCGGCGCGGCGAGCGTGCCCGGCGGCGCGGGCGGCAGACGACGCGCGGGCGCAGCCTTTGCCTCGAAGGCCACCTCGTCCTGCATGTCCTGCGCGTCCCAGTCCTCTATCGGCGGTGGGGGCGGCACCGGCGCGCGCGAGGACATCGCAGGTTGTACGCGCGGCATCACGCGGCTGATCGCGGGCGGCATGCGCGGCGCGGTCGGCGTCTCGATCAACGCGTCCTCGTCCCAGCCATCGGTCTCGTCGCCCCCGGCGGCGGGCATGGGGGCCGGCTCGACGCTCGTGGTGGCCATGCGCTTGGCGGCATGCGCGCGCACCACCGCCGAGACGCGTTGCGTCTGGCTCGGCTCCGGCACGGCGCGGGCGGCGGCCTCTTCTTCGGCGGCGACGGCCGCGTCGCGGCGCATCTGCTCGCGCCGGGCCTCGATCTCGTCGCCGATGCGACCGCGCAGCACCTCGGCGGCGCGCATCGACACCGTGGCGCCGCGCCCCATCAACCGCAGGCCCAGCGCATAGGCCAGCACCAGCCCCAGCAGCAGCAGCCGCCACAAGCCTTGCGTCTCCTCGCGGGTAAAGCCGGTGACGAAGGCCCCTGCGGCAAGCGTGCCCGCCCCGAGAAGTAGCGCCAGAAGGTTCACCCCGAACCCCGCGCCGAAGGGCAGGATGGTGAGCAGCAGCCCCAGCACCGTGTCGCCGAACAGGCCACCGAGGCCGAAGCTGTGACTCCAGCCATCGGGCGGCGTCAGCGTCGCGGCGAAGACCGAGGCCAGCGCCACGACGATCGGCGCGAAGGTTAGCCGCGACATCGCCCGCTCCTCGCCCCGGTGCAGCGCCAGGCGCGTGCCCCAGACGAGGAACACCAGCGGCAGCATCCACGCGCCGCGCCCGACGATCATCACGATCGGCTGCGCCAGGGAGGCGCCGAAACGCCCGAGCCAGTTCTGGACCGGCGCGTCGGAAGCCAGCATCCAGTTGGGATCATCCGGGCTGTAGGAGCCGATCATCATCGCGATGATCAGACCCACGGCAATCAGCGCGAGTCCGAGCAGCTCCTTGCCGCGCTTTTCCAGCGCCGCCTGGGTGTTGCTGTCGAGCAGGGGTTCACGCCCCCTCGTCTGATACGCCATGTCGCTCGTCCTCTCCTCAGTCGTAGAGGCAGGCGCGGAGTGTCTCCAACCCGCGCTGCATCTCATCCGCCGGGGCCACCATGGCGACCCTGACATATCCCTTGCCGGGATTTTCTCCGTTCACGTCGCGCCCGAGATAGGCGCCGGGCAGCACCCGCACCCCCGTCTCGCGCCACAGCCTCAGAGCCGCGGGCTCGCCATCCTCGACCGGAAGCCACAGGAAGAACCCGGCTTCCGGCGCGGCATAGCCGGGCACCGATCCCAGGACCCGGTCCGCGATGTCGTATTTCGCGGCATAGAGCGCGCGATTCTCGACCACGTGCGCCTCGTCCGACCACGCCTTGGCGGCCACCGCCTGAAGCGGCAGCGGCAGCGGCGCGCCGGCATAGTTGCGAAGCTGGCGCATCCGGCGAATTGATTCGGGGCCGCCGGCGGCGAATCCCGCGCGCAGGCCCGGCAGGTTCGAACGCTTGGACAGCGAGTTGAACACCACCAGCCGCTCGGGGTCGGACCGCATGGCCTCGGCCACGGCCAAGGCCCCCGGCGGCGGCGTGTCGCGCCAGATCTCGGAATAGCATTCGTCGGCGAAGACGCGGAAATCATGCCGCTCGGCGAGGTCCAAGAGGCGCTTGAGATAGCTCTCGGGGGCCACGGCGCCCTGCGGATTGGACGGCGAACAGAGGTAGAAGATCGCCGCACGGTCCAGCGTCTCGGGCGAAATCGCGTCGAGATCGGGGAGGAACCCCGTGTTGGCGGTCGCGGGCAGGTAGCGCGGCTCCGCCCCCACCGACAGCGCGGCCACGGCATAAACCTGGTAGAACGGGTTGGGCATCAGCACCAAGGGACGCTGCCCGGCCTTGGCCTCGGGACACAGCGCCATCGCGGCGTTGTAGAGCCCCTCACGCGTTCCGTTGAGCGCCAGCAGCCGGTCGGGCGCCACCGCGATGCCGTAGCGCCGCGAGATCCAGCCCGAGATCGCGCCCAGAAGCATCTCCGAGCCTTCGTTCACGGGATACTTGCCGAACCCCGCCGCGGCATTGGCGATCGTGGGGCCGACCCAGTCGGGATAGGGGTGCTGCGGCTCGCCGATGGTCATGGCGAGGGGCGCGCCGCCCGGCTTGTGCGAATCAAGCAGGCTCCGCAGGCGCGGAAACGCATAGTCCGGTAGGTCCGAGAACCGATCGGGGAAATCCATCGCTGCCTCATGAACGGGGGTCATGCCAGTGCCCCTCTTGCCACGAAACTACCCGCGCGGGCAGCATGATGTCCAGCATTCGCCCCCTCCCCGCCCCTCATGTGTCTTTCGGGCCAAGAGATCCGACCGTCATCCCGGCCCCTCCCCCGCCCGAGGATGCCGCGCCGCATGGACAAACCCCGCTCCCGCCCCATAGTCAGCGCCATGACCCATGACAGCGACATCCTCATCGCGGGCGGCGGGCTCAATGGCCCGGTTCTGGCGCTCGCACTGGCCCGGGCGGGCTTTTCCGTGACTCTCGTGGATGCGGCCGCACCCCTGAGAAGGGCGGGCGAGTTCGACGGGCGGGCCTATGCCATCGCCGCCGGATCGCGGCGGATGCTGGCACGGCTCGGCCTTTGGGCGCCGCTCGCCGCCGAGGCGCAGCCGATGACTGAAATCAAGGTCACTGACGGGCGCGCGGGCGACGGCCCGGCGCCGTGGTGGCTGCATTTCGATTCGGCCGAGATCGAGGATGGCCCGATGGGCCACATGGTCGAGGATCGGCATCTGCGCGCCGCCCTCGGCGCGGCGCTGGAGGCAGCCCCCGGCGTGACGCGGCGCGCGCCCGACACGGTGACGGCCCAGGAGGTGACGCCGGGCGGCGTCTCGGTGACGCTCGGCTCGGGCGCGGTCCTTGGCGCGGCGCTTCTGGTGGGGTGCGACGGTCGCGCAAGTGGCACGGCGGCGCGCGCGGGCATCCATCGCCACGGCTGGGAATACGGGCAAAGCGCGATCACCTGCGCGGTGGAGCACGAATTGCCGCATGGCGGCATCGCGCACCAGTTCTTCATGCCCGGCGGCCCGCTGGCGATCCTGCCGCTCACGGGCAACCGCAGTTCCCTGGTCTGGAGCGAGACGTCGCCGCGCGCCGAACGGATCGCCTCGCTGGACGATGCGGGGTTCCTCGCGGCGCTGCGCCCGGCTTTCGGTGGTTTTCTGGGCGAGATCGGCCTCATCGGCACGCGTGGGCTGTTTCCGCTGGGGCTGAGCCTCGCCGAACGCCTCGCGATTCCGCGTGTGGCGCTGGTGGGCGACGCGGCGCATGGGCTGCACCCGGTCGCAGGTCAGGGGCTCAATGCCGGCCTGCGCGACGTGGCGGCCTTGGCGCAGGTGCTGCGCGAGGCGCGGCAGCGGGGCGAGGATACGGGCAGCCTACAGGTGCTTGAGCGCTATGCGCGCTGGCGGCGCTTCGACACGGCGACACTGGCGGCGACCACCGACCTCACGACGCGGCTGTTTTCCAACGACAACCCGCTGCTGCGGCTGGCCCGCGACGCCGGGATGGGGGCGATCAACGCGGTCGCACCGCTGCGGCGCGCGATGATCCGCGAGGCGGCCGGGCTGACCGGGGATCTGCCGGAGCTGATGCGCTGACCCCGGCCTTGACCGTCGCTCGCGACTGCGCGCTTACTCCAGCGCGCGCGCCTCGTCGGCGAGCATCACCGGAATCCCGCCCCTGATCGGATAGGCGAGGTTGGCCGCACGGCTGACCAGTTCCTGACGCTCGGCGTCGTAGGTCAGCGGACCTTGGGTCTGCGGGCAGACGAGGGCTTCGAGCATGCGGCGATCGAAGGCGGCCCGCCCCGCGCGTGGGTCCGGGCCGGGATCGGGGATCGGGTCCACGGGCGGCACCGGCGGCGGCGGCAGGTCGCCGGGCAGGTTCGGATCATCGGTCATTGCATCGTCTCCTCTCCCGAGCCGCCATGCAGGGCGAACTCGATCAGCGTCACCAGCGTCTCGCGGCGTTCGACCAGCGTTGGCGATTCCAGCAGCGCCTGCCGCTCCTCGCAGTCGAAGGGGCAGAGCATCGAAAGCGAGTTGATCAACAGCTCGTCCTCGGCCTCGTCGAGGCTCTCCCAATCGGTCGACAGCCCGCGCTCCTCGAAGAACCGGCCCAGCAGCTTCAGGAAGTCGTCGCGCCGCAGCCCCGGATCGGTCTCGACGGCCCCCCGGTCGCGCTCGAAGCCGCTCCAGCTCACGTCGCAGCGCCGGTAGGGCGTGAAGCCCTCGACCTCGCGCCGCACCCGAAACCGCGAGATGCCCGAGAGCGTGATCATGTAGCGCCCGTCCTCGGTCTCGGAAAAGGCGGTGAGCCTCCCCGCGCAGCCGATGTCGTGCAGCCGCGTCTTGCCCGATGCCGAATCGTAGGGCTGGATCATGCCCATCAGCCGCTCGGGCGTCTTCATCACGTCCTCGATCATAGCGAGGTAACGCGGTTCGAAGATATGCAGGGGCAGCCGCGCGCGCGGCAACAGCAGCGCGCCCGGAAGCGGAAAGACCGGGATCGTGTCGGGGAGATCGACGCCTGTCATCATGCAAGGCGAACTAGCCTGCCGCACCGCTCAGGCAAATATCATCGACGACAGCTTGCGCCGTCCGGCGAGCGCGATCGGGTCCTTGGCAGGCAGAGCGTCGAAAATGGTGAAGAGCTGTGTCTTGGCGGCGCCGTCGTTCCATTCGCGGTCGCGACGGAAAATCTCGAGGAGCTGCTCCACTGCCTCGGCGGTCTCGCCTTTGGCATGCAGCGCGGTGGCGAGATCGTAGCGCGCCTGCAGATCCGCGGGATCGGCCTCGACCCGGGCGTGCAGCTCGGCCACCGGCCCCGCGTTGCTGGCCTGACGGGCAAGCGCGATCTGCGCATGCGCGGCATCGAGCTCGGGCGCGCGGGCGATCTCGGCGGGCGCGCCGTTGAGGATCGCCTCGGCCTGATCGATCTGGTCGAGCGCCAAATGCGCGCGCACGAGGCCCGCATAGGCGCCCGCGGACTTGTCGTCCTCCTGCAGGATCGCGCCGAACACCTCGGCCGCGCCCACGGCATCGCCCTCACCGAGCATCGCCTCGGCCGCCTCGATGGCCTCGGCCAGACCGCCATCCTCCTCACCGCCGCCCAGCGCGACGAGCTTGTTCACGAAGGCCTCGATCTCCGAGCCGGGCAGCGCGCCCTGAAAGCCGTCGACCGGCTGGCCCTGCCAGAAGGCGTAGACGGTGGGAATCGACTGCACCTGAAGCTGGCCCGCATAGGCCTGGTTCCGATCGACATCGATTTTGACCATCTTCACCTTGCCGCCGGCCTTGTTGACCGCCGCCTCGAGCGCCGGGCCCAGCGTTTTGCACGGCCCGCACCACGGTGCCCAGAAATCGACGATCACCGGGACGGTCTTGGAGGTTTCGACCACGTCCTGCATGAAGCTGGCGTCGGAGCCCTCGCGGATCAGATCGTCCTTGGGGGCGGCGGGGGCGCTGTCGTTGAGACCGAGCATGTGGAGCTCCTGCTGTGATGTGCGGCCCTGTGCGGGCGGTGTTCCGAGGTGAGTATATGTGCGCACCGCGCGGGCGCGCCAAGCCCTAGAGATCGAAGCTGGCGAAGACCGGGGCGTGGTCCGAAGGTTTCTCCCAGCCGCGGGCCGCTTTGAGGACCCGGCTGCCATGCGCCGCAGTGGCAATGTCGGAGGTCGCCCAGACATGGTCGAGCCTGCGGCCGCGATCGGCCGCCTCCCAGTCCTTGGCCCGGTACGACCACCACGAATAGAGCGGCCCCTCGGGGATGTCCTGCCGGGTCACGTCGACCCAGTCACCGCTGTCTTGCACCTGCACGAGATGCTCGACCTCCACGGGCGTGTGGCTGACCACCTTGACGAGCTGCTTGTGGCTCCAGACGTCGTCCTCGCGCGGGGCGATGTTGAGATCGCCCACGAGGATCGCCCGCTCGGGCCGGTTGGCGTGAAAGTCGTCGCGCATATGGGTGAGGTAGTCGAGCTTCTGACCGAACTTCTCGTTCTTCTCGCGGTCCGGCTCGTCGCCGCCCGCCGGAACATAGAAATTGTGGATCGTCACCCCGTTCTCCAGCCGCCCGGCGATGTGACGGGCATGGCCGAGGTTCGCATGATCATGCGCGCAGACCTCCTCGATCGGGAGGCGCGACAGGATGGCGACGCCGTTGTAGCCCTTCTGCCCGCGCGCGATCATGTGATCATAGCCAAGCGCCCTGAACGCCTCGAGCGGGATCTTCTCGACCGGGCTCTTGCATTCCTGCAAGCACAGCACGTCGGGCCCCTCCTCCTGCAAAAGGCGGCTCACAAGCGTCTCGCGCAGGCGGACCGAGTTGATGTTCCATGTGCAAAGCGTAAAGGGCATGCGCGGTCTCCGGCTGTCGGGCCGGGCCTGCCTAGCGCCTCGCGTTCGCGAACGCCACCCGAACGCGTCAGGGCTCGACCGTATAGCTCTCGGAGGCGCAGACATCGACCCGATCCGGCACCACCGCACCGTCGGAGAACAGCATCAGCAGGTCGTAAAGGCATTCCGTCACGTTGCGGATGGTGACATCGGCGTTGCGCCCCGACGGCACCACGTATTCGCCCAAGAGATCGTCGCGCCAGTATTCATCCGTCACGGGGGAGGCGAACATGCGCACGAGATCGACGCCCGAGCGGTTGCGCACGCGCAGGGTCTCGGTCTCGGCCAAGGTCGCGGTCCCCAGAAGCGGGAGCAGCATGGCGGCGAGGGCGAGAGAGCGGAACGCTGGCATCGGGAACTCCTTTACTGATGAGTTCAGCCTACGCCTGCGCGGCCTTCAACCCCAGAGGCGTTTGAGGCCGCTCACGCAGGTGCGACCGACGGGTGCCGCCGAAAGAGAGCCGGAGACAGGAAAATTGGCAAAGAAAAGCCGGGCACGAGGCCCGGCAAGGTCCAACAGTCAGAGTGTGGCATGACCCAGCCACCGGGCTTCGGCAAGAAAACGTCGAAACGCCGTCCCGGTTCCGACGTTTTCAGGCAACGAGCCGATATCCGCCGGATTCGGTCACCAGAAGCCGCGCGTTCGAGGGATCGGGTTCGATCTTCTGGCGCAGCCGGTAGATATGGGTTTCCAGCGTGTGGGTCGTGACACCGGCGTTGTAGCCCCAGACCTCGTGCAGGAGGACATCGCGCGCCACCACGCCTTCGGAGGCGCGGTAGAGGTATTTCAGGATGTTCGTTTCCTTCTCGGTCAGGCGGATCTTGCGATCATCCTCGGCCACCAGAAGTTTCTGCGCGGGCCGGAAGCTGTAGGGTCCGAGCTGAAACACCGCGTCCTCGGATTGTTCATGCGTGCGCAGCTGGGCGCGGATGCGCGCGAGCAGGACCGGGAACTTGAACGGCTTGGTGATGTAATCGTTGGCGCCCGCATCGAGGCCAAGGATGGTGTCGCTGTCGCTGTCATGGCCGGTGAGCATGATGATCGGGCATTTCACGCCCTGCTTGCGCATGACCCTGCACAATTCGCGGCCATCGGTATCAGGCAGGCCGACATCGAGGATCACCAGATCGAACAGCCCGGCTTTGGCCTGAGCCATCGCTTCGTGCCCGTTGCCGGCCTCGAAGACATCGAAATCCTCAGTCATGACGAGCTGTTCGCTCAATGCTTCGCGCAGGTCGTCCTCGTCATCCACCAAAAGGATCTTCTTCACTTGTGCCATTTCGACGCCTCCATGACCTGCCGGCTCTACACATGTGTAACGGTCTCGTGTGCCTCAAGTTTCGTGACCATCCCTCACGTCGAGTTGTCGCCGCCCCCGGAAATGTTACATTCGCCTCCCGCGCCGGGGTGCTCCGGCCTGCCGCAAGGATGTGCCGATGCCCTTTCGTCCCGATCCCGTCGAGCGTCGCGCCCGTGCGCTGGCCGATCTGCGGCTTGGTGTGCCGGTGGTGCTGGGCCGGACATCGGGGGCGCTAGTGCTCGCGGCTGAGACGGCGCGCCCCGAGCGGCTGGCCGAGCTGCGCCGCATGGGCGGTGTGCCGGTGCTCGCGATCACGGGGCGGCGGGCGGCGACGCTGCGCGCGCGGGCCTATGACGGCGATATCGCGCGGGTGGCGCTGCCCGAGGGGGCGGATTGCGCGTGGGTGCGGGCCGTGGCGGACCCGGCGGGTGATCTCAATACGCCGATGAAGGGCCCGCTCAGGACGCTGCGCGACGGCGGGGCCGAGACGCACCGCGCCGCGATCGCGCTGGTCAAGGCGGCCCGCCTGCTGCCCGCGGCACTCGTTCTCCCCATCGAGGACGCTGCCGGTTTCGCCGCCGATAACGAGCTGACGCGCCTCGATCTGCCGCTGCCGCCCGCGATCACCCCCGCCTATGCCCCCGTCGCCGCCGCGCGGCTGCCGATGGAAGCGGCCGAAAAAGGCCGGCTGCACGTGTTCCGCCCCGGTGATGGCGGCGAGGAGCATTACGCGGTCGAGATCGGCAAACCCCTTCGCGACACGGCACCCTTGGTGCGGCTGCATTCGGCCTGCTTCACCGGCGACGTGCTGGGCTCGCTCAAATGCGACTGCGGGCCGCAGTTGCATGCCGCGCTCGACCAGATGGGCGAGGCCGGCGAAGGCGTTCTCCTTTACCTCAACCAGGAGGGTCGCGGCATCGGGCTGGCCAACAAGATGCGCGCCTACTCGCTGCAGGATCAGGGCTTCGACACGGTCGAGGCGAACCACCGGCTCGGCTTCGAGGATGACGAGCGCGATTTCCGCATCGGCGCCGAGATCCTCAAGCGGCTGGGCTTTTCACGCATCCGCCTGCTCACCAACAACCCCAACAAGGTCGCGCGGATGAACGAGGCCGGGATCGCGGTCGAGGAGCGGGTGCCGCTCAAGGTCGGTCGCGGCCTGCACAACCACCATTACCTCGCCACCAAGGCGGCCAAGTCGGGGCATCTTCTGTGATCCATTCTCCCGCCGATCTCGTCCTGACCCGCCGCGGCCTGCGGGTGCTGGGCCGGTATCTTCCCTGTTCGATCGGCAAGGGCGGCCTTCGCGCGGACAAGCGCGAGGGCGACGGCGCGACGCCGGTGGGCGAACACCGGATCACCGGCATGCTCTACCGGCCCGACCGCCTGCCCGCGCCGCGCCCTTGGGCGCAACCGATCCGGCCCGGCGATTTGTGGTCGGACGCCAGCAGCGACCCGGGCTATAACAGCCCGGTCCGCGCCCCTTACTCCGCCAGCCACGAGGTGCTGCGCCGCGCCGATCCACTCTATGACATCGTGCTGCTGACCGACTGGAACGAAGAGGGCATGGCCGGGCGCGGCTCGGCGATCTTTTTGCATCAGCGCCGCCGCGCGGGCTTTCCGACCGAGGGCTGCGTGGCCTTTGCCCGCCCCGACCTGCTCTGGCTGGCGCGGCATATCGTGCCGGGCGCGCGGTTGATCGTGCGCTAGGCCACTCCGGTCACCGAATACCCGAATCCATCTCTTGAGACCCGGACGACTTGTCGGTCAGCCGAGCGCCTCTGGCAGGCTCAGCCCACGCAGCGCCGCTTCGGCCTGCATCGGCTTCTTGCCCTCGCGCTGGATCACCAGAAGCTCCACCGCGCCGTCGCCGCAGGCAATGGTGGCGGGGCCGATCACCTCGCCCGGCGCGCCCTCACCGGGTCCGGACACCGCGCGCAGGATCTTCAGACGCTCCTCGCCCGCCATGCACCACGCGCCCGGAAATGGCGACAGGGCGTTGATCTGCCGCGCGACATGGGCGGCCGTGCGGGTCCAGTCGAGCCTAGCCTCGGCCTTGTCGATCTTGGCCGCATAGGTGACGCCGGCCTCGGGCTGCGGCTCAAGTCGCAGCGTGTCGATCTCGCGCAGCGCCTTCACCACCAACGCGCCGCCGATCCGGGCCAGCCGGTCATGCAGATCCGAAGTGGTGTCGGTCGCCCCGATCGGCGTCGCCTCGCGCAGGAGCACCGGTCCGGTGTCGAGCCCCGCTTCCATCCGCATGATGCAGACGCCGGTCTCGTTGTCGCCCTCCATGATCGCGCGCTGTATCGGCGCGGCGCCGCGCCAGCGCGGCAGCAGCGAGGCGTGGATGTTGAGGCAGCCCCGCGCAGGCGCGTTCAGCACTGGCTGCGGCAGAATCAGACCGTAAGCCACGACCACGGCGATATCGGCGTTCAGCGCGGCGAATTCGGCCTGCGCCTCCGCGTTCCTGAGCGACACCGGGTGCCGGACCTCGAGGCCCAACGCCTCGGCGCGGGCCTGCACGGCCGATGGCCGGGGCTTCTTGCCCCGCCCCGCCGGGCGCGGCGGCTGGGTATAGACGCAGAGGATCTCGTGCTCGGCGCGCATAAGCGCGTCGAGCGCATGTACCGAGAACTCCGGAGTGCCCATGAAGACGATACGCATCAGGAGAGCTTCCTCGCCTTTGCGACCAGCCGGTCGCGCTTGAGCCGGCTCAGCCGGTCGAAATACATCCGCCCGTCGAGGTGGTCGATCTGGTGCTGCAGCGAGGTCGCCCAAAGCCCGACGAAGTCGCGCTCCTCGATCTCGCCTGCCACGTTCAGGAACCGCGCCGTGACGGCACGCGGGCGTTCGATGACGGCAGAGACGCCCGGCAGGTTGGGCGAGGCTTCCTCGTGCTCGCGCAGTTGCACGCTGGCATGGAGCACTTCGGGGTTGGCCATCCGCACCGCCTGCCCGCGCCCGTCGGAGGCATCAACCACCGCGAGGCGCAGCGACACGCCGATCTGTGGCGCGGCGAGGCCGACGCCGGGCATCGCATCCATGGCCTCGATCATCTCGTCCCAGATGGCGCGGATCTCGTCGGTGATCGCCTCGACCGGTGCGGCGGGACGGCGCAGCGTGGGGTGCGGCCAGCGCAGGAAGGGGCGGCTCATTCGGGGGTGTCCTCCTCAAGGCGGTCGATGCACAGGATGCCGTTCAGGTGATCGAGCTCGTGCTGGATGCAAGTGGCCTCGATGCCGTCGAACGCGGCCTCGTGGCCGAGGCCGGTCAGGTCCTGCCAGCGCAGCACGATGCGCGCGGCGCGCCGGACCCGGCAGGGCGTGTCGGGGATCGACAGGCAGCCCTCCTCGCGCAGCACCGTCTCCTCGGAGGCCTCCACGATCTCGGGGTTCACGAAGACCTTGGGCGCGGGGTTGCCGTCGCGCCACTTCACGTCGGTGACGAAGATCCGCATCGGCAGCCCGACCTGCGGCGCCGCGAGGCCGCGGCCCGGCGCGTCATACATCGTCTCGATCATGTCGGCGGCGAGCTGCGACAGCGTCGCATCGAACAACACGACGGGAGCGCAGGTCGCGCGCAGCACCGGCGCGGGATGCCGGACGATGTCGAGCACCGCCATCAGCCGCGCGCCCGCTCGCGCTTGAGCTTGACCATCTTGCGGGTGATCATCTGCCGCTTCATCGGCTTGAGGTAGTCGATGAAGAGCCTGCCATCGAGGTGGTCGATCTCGTGCTGCACGCAGGTGGCCCAGAGCCCGTCGAACCGTTCGGTATGCGTCTCGCCGTCGAGGCCGAGCCATCGCACCTCGACCTCGGCCGGGCGCTCGACCTCGGCGAATTGCTCGGGGATCGAAAGGCAGCCTTCCTCATAGACCGAGCGGGCCTCGGAGGACCATGTCACGGCGGGGTTCACCAGCACCATCGGGCGGGCGGTTTCCTCGTCCTCCTTGGCGGCGTCCATGACGAGCAGGCGGCTCATCTGGCCTATCTGCGGCGCGGCGAGGCCGATGCCCGGTGCATCATACATCGTCTCGAGCATGTCTTCGGCGAGACGGCGGATCTCGTCGGTGATGGCGGGCACCGGGTCGGCCACGGTCTTGAGACGCGGGTCGGGGTGAATGAGGATGGGGCGCAATGTCATGGCGCCGATCTAGGGCCAAGCGGCGCGCATGGCAACATGCGGGCCCTTGCGCGTCCGGCCCGGCTTGTGCAGCCTCCGCGCGACCAACAGGAGACCGCCATGAGCCATGAGCGCCCCGCCGCCCCCGACTTCGACGAGATCATCGACCGGCGCGGCACCAACTGCTCCAAATGGGACCAGATGGAGCCGGTCTATGGCGTCAGCCCCGATGAGGGGATCGCCATGTGGGTGGCGGACATGGATTTCCGACCGCCCCTTTGCGTACAGTGCGCGGTCGAGGAGATGGCCGCGCATGGCATCTACGGCTACGCGGCCTCGGATGCGGCGCAGCGCGAGGCGATCGGCTGGTGGATGGACCGCCGCCATGGCTGGCGGCCCGATGCGGGCGACATCTTCACCACCCATGGTCTCGTCAACGCCACTGGCCTGTGCGTCGACGCCTTTACCGAGCCCGGCGAGGGCGTGGTGCTGTTCACCCCGGTCTACCACGCCTTCGCGCGGGTGATCCGCGCCGCGGGGCGCGAGGTGGTCGAATGCCCCCTGGCGCTGGATCACGGCCGCTACGTGCCGGATTTCGACGCTTGGGATGCGTTGATGACCGGGCGCGAGCGGATGATGATCCTGTGCTCGCCGCAGAACCCCGGCGGCCGGGTCTGGGGCCGGGCCGAGCTGGAGGGCTGGGCCGCCTTCGCGCGGCGGCACGATCTGGTGCTGGTGTCGGACGAGATTCACTGCGACCTGACGATGCCGGGCGTCACGCACAGGGCGATGACCCGGATCGAGGGCGTGGCCGACCGTCTGGTGATGCTGACCGCGACGACCAAGACCTTCAACATCGCGGGCGCGCATATTGGCAACGTCATCGTGTCCGAGCCGAAGCTCAAGGCGCGGTTCGCTTCGCGGATGGCGGCGCTGGGCCTGTCGCCCAACTCCTTCGGTCTTGCCATGGCGACGGCGGCGATGTCGCCAGAGGGGGTCGAGTGGCTGGAGGCGCTGCGCGGCTATCTCGACGGCAACCGGCGCCTGTTCGAGGAGGGTGTGGCGCAGATCCCCGGGGTCAGGCCCATGCCGCTCGAATCCACCTATCTCGAATGGGTGGATTTCTCGGACACCGGCATGACCCGCGAGGAGGTGCTGCGCCGGATCGAGGGCGACGCGAAGATCGCGGTGAACCACGGTACCAGCTTCGGGCGCGGCGGCGAAAGCTACCAGCGTTTCAACATCGCGACGCCGCGCGCCCGGGTGGCCGAGGCGGTCGCGCGGCTACAATCGGCCTTTTCGGACCTGCAGTAGACCCTCAGAGCCGGGGCAGTCTGAGCGCCGGCTCGGCCTCGCCCCGCTCGAAATCGACGGGAGCGGTGTCGGCGACGCGGCTGTGGCGCTTGAACTCGTAGACCCGTTCGCCCTCCTCCACCCGGGAGGTCATGACGAGGCATTGATAGAGGTGACGCGGACCGTCGTAGAGATCGACGAAGCCGTGCAGGATCGGCGCGTCCTTGGCGGCGAGGGCGAAGCCCGTCTCCCACATGCGCAGCACCGGGTGCACGGTCTCTGCGTCATGCACGCAGAGCCGTGCCGAACGGCACTGCGCGGCGCGGCGCGCGGCCTCAATGGCGTCCTCGAGATCCTTGCTCAGGTAATCGGTCATATCGCATCCCCCTGCTTCCATCCTGCGCAGAAGAATGTGAAATTCAAGCGACGTTCTCGAAAAAGTCCTTTTCAGGCGCGGACCTTGGGGCGCAGCACATGCGGTTGCGCCGGGTCGTAGAGGGCGCTGTCGGGAAATCCCTGATCGGCGCCGAGCGCCGGGCCCACGAGGATCAGCGCGGTCCGGGTCAACTTGGCCGCGCGCACCTGCGCATGGATGTCCGAAAGCGTGCCGCGGATCACCTGCTGGTCGGGCCAACTGGCCCGGTAGACCACTGCGACCGGACAATCGGCCCCGTAGAAGGGTGTCAGCCGCCGCTCGATGTCGCGCAGGGCGCGGATGCCGAGATGGATGGCCAGCGTCGTGCCGGTGGCGGCGAAATTCTCGAGCGTCTCGCCCGCCGGCATGGCGGTCGACTTCATCGACATGCGGGTGAGCACGATGGACTGCGCCAGTTCGGGGATCGTCAATTCCTGTCCCAGCGCGGCAGCGGCGGCGGTGTAGGCGGGCACGCCGGGGATGATCCGGTAAGGGATGCCATCGGCCTTGAGCCTGCGGATCTGTTCGGCGATGGCGCCATAGAGCGAGGGGTCGCCCGAATGCACCCGCGCCACGTCCTCGCCGCGCGCGTTAGCGGCGGCGATCTCGGCATGCGTCTCGTCGAGCGTCATCGGCGCGGTGTCGAGAACGCGCGCGCCCACGGGCGCGCCGGCCACCACCTCCTCGGGCACCAGCGAGCCCGCATAGAGGCAAACCGGGCAGGTTGCGATGAGGTGCGCGGCCTTGAGGGTCAAAAGCTCCGGATCGCCCGGCCCGGCCCCGATGAAATAGACGGTCATGGCGCGCTCCTTGCATCTCTAAACTTCAAATACTCATTTTGACCGGCGTCGAGTCTCCCGCCGACCCGATCAGCGCGCATCGATCTTCTTGGCATAGCCGCGCGGCGTCACCATGCGCGGCCCTTCCCCCAGCTGCACCAGCTTCGATTGCGAGGAGCCGACCAGCACCACGGTCAGCATGTCCACCTCGTCGACCTGCATCTCGTCGAGGCGGCGATAGCGGATCTCTTCCTCGGGGCGCCCGAGAGACGAGGCCAGAAGCACCGGCGTATCCGCCGGCCGATGCCCGAGCAGGATCTCGCGCGCCTCGGCCAGCAAGGTGCGGCGGCGCTTGGAGACCGGATTGTAGAAGGCGATGACGAAATCGCCTTGGGCTGCGGCGTGGAGCCGCTTCACGATGTCCTCACGCGGGGTGAGCAGGTCCGACAGCGAAATGGCGCAGAAATCATGGCCAAGCGGCGCGCCGGCGCGCGAGGCGGCGGCCTGCAGCGCCGAGACGCCGGGCGTGCAGGTGACCTCGATGCGGCGCGCGGCATCCGAAACACCGCCCTTGTCCGCATCGCGGCCCAGCAATTCGAAGACCAGTGCGCCCATGGCATAGATGCCCGCATCGCCCGAACAGATCAGCGCCACGTCGCGCCCTTCGGCGGCGCGTTCCAGCGCGTAGCGGCAGCGATCCTCCTCGCCACCCAATGGGAAGTCGGCGCGCAGCTTTCCGGCGGCAAGCGGACCCAAGAGGTCGATATAGAGCCCGTAACCGACCAGTTCCTCGGCTTGCGCGATCAAACGCGAGGCTTCGGGGGTGCGCCAGCCCGACTGCCCCGGCCCAATGCCCACGACCGAGAGGCGGCCCCGGCGGCGACCGCGCAATTCGGTGATCGGCGCAGGCGCGATGGCCAGCGCGCAGGTGGCGTTGGCGCTCTTGCGCTTGGGGACGACGAGGGTCGCGTCGGGCCCGGCTTGCGCGAGTGCCGCGCCCTCTGAGACGCCGTGGCATCCGACCTCGGCAAAGACAACGTCGGAGGGCGTGGCGAGGCGCGGCGCCTCGGCCTCCAGCTCGGTGGCGGTGAAAAGGCGCAGCGGCGCGCCGATTACACGTGAAACATCCAGGATCGCGGGCTCGTCGGCCTTGAGGTCGATCGAGGTCACGGCCTGCACGGCCTCTGGCACGATCCCGGCCTCGGCCAGCGTCTCGCGCACCAGCGCGGCCAACTCCTCGGGCGGGCAGTCGCGGGCGCAGCCCAGCCCCAGCACGGCGCGCTGCGGCGCGAAGTGAAGATGATCGGGGCCGAGCCCCTGCTGCGGCGCCTCAGAGACGGTGATCCTCAGGGCATCGCCCCGGGGCAGGCCGGCCAGCCACGGCGCATCGCCGGTGACTGTCGCGCCACGCCCCGAAAGCAGCGCCGCCATCGCGCCCTTGGCATCGCCGGAATTGACCAGCCGGTAGCCCAACGGTGGCTCGTCCAGCGCCACGCCGAGCGAGACATCTCCCGCGGTGGTGACGGCGGCCGTTCCTTCCAGCGCCTCGGCGATGCGTTTCGCCAGCCGGTTGGCGCCGCGATGCCCGCCCAGAAGCGGGACCACGACACGTCCGTCATCGGAGACCGAGATCACCGGCGGCTCGGCGCGCTTGTCCGAAAGTTGCGGCGCGACCGCACGGATCAGGATGCCGCTCGCGCAGACGCCGATGACGGGCGTTCCCGCCGCGAAGAGATCGCGTGCGTGCTCCAGCGCATCGGCGAAGAAGGCATCGGCCCGCTCCACCCGACCCTCGCGGCCATGCAGCGGCGCATCAAGGGCGTCGGCCACCCTCCGGGCCACGGTTTCGCCGGAGCGCGACAGCGCGAGGACAACGGGGGTCACAGCCAAGGATCGGCTCCCTTCGTGAGAATGATCATCGAGAAATAGGGGGCGGTGTCGGGCGCTTCGACCAGCGGGCGGACCACCTCCGCCTCCAGCGTGGCGCGCTCGACGTAGACGGCGCGGTCGGTAAGGCCGAGATCGTCGATCACGGCACGCACTTTCGGAAAATGCCGCCCGAGCTTCATGATCGCGACGCTTTCCGCGCCCTCGATCCGGGTGCGCAGCTCGGCTTCGGGCAGCGGCCCCGGCAGCACGGTCAGCCTTTCGTTGCGCGCGGCCAGGGGGCGGCGGGCGCTCGCGGCGGCGGCGGTGAGCGAGGTGACGCCCGGTACGACCTCCACCCGGTGACGATCCGCAAGGCGGGCGAAAAGATACATGAAGGAGCCGTAGAAGAACGGGTCGCCCTCGCACAGGCAGACCACGTCCTCGCCCGCCTCCAGCGCCTCGGCGATCCGCGCGGCGCCTGCGTCATAGGCCGCCTGCGCCGGGCCGCGCTCCACCGTCATCGGCACATCCATGGCGATTTCGCGCGCATCCGACGCGATCAGCTCGGCGGCGATCGAGCGGGCAAAGCTCGCGCCGCCCGCCAACGTCGGATAGGCGACGACGCGCGCGGCCTCGATCAACCGCGCGGCGCGCAGGGTGATCAGGTCGGGCGCGCCGGGGCCGAGGCCCACGCCGTAAAGCGTGCCGCTCATCGCTTGATCAGGCTCCACTGGGTCACCGGCATCGCCGGCTTCCATCCCGTCAGACGACCAACAGGTGCCGCGCGCGCGACCGAGATCCGCACCAGATCGCCGCCATGTGCGGCATGCAGCGCGATCAGCGCCGCCTCGCTCTCCAGCGTCACGGCATTGGCCACCAGCCGCCCGAGCGGGCGCAGCGCCGACCACGCGGCGGCGAAAACCTCCGCCGACAGCCCGCCGCCGATGAAGATCGCATCGGGCGCGGGCAGACCGTCAAGCGCGGCCGGTGCCTCCCCCTCGACCAGCCGCAGCCGCGGCGTGCCGAGCGCCAGCGCGTTGGCTGCCGCCATGGCCTGGCGGTCGGCGCGCGGCTCGATGCCGATGGCGTTGGCATATCGCGCCGCGCGCATCCATTCGATCGCGACCGAGCCAGACCCCGCGCCGATGTCCCATAGCAGCGCGCCGCGCATCGGCATCAGCTTGGCCAGCGTCGCCGCGCGCAGCTCGCGCTTGGTCATCGTGCCGTCCGAGACGAAGAGTGCGTCGTCGAGCCCCGGCACGCGCGGGATCATCGCCGCGTCGGGGGCGGCGATGCAATCCACGGCCAATGTGTTGAAGGCGGGCACCTCGTGGTCCCAACTCTCGGCGGTTCCATCAAAGCGCGCCTCGGCCTCGCCGCCCATGTTGGCCAGCACCGTCATCAGGCTGCGGCCAAAGCCACGCTCGGTCAGGAACCGCGCGATCTGGCCGGGCGTGTCCGGGCCGGTGGTCAGGATCAAGAGCCGCGCCTGCGGCTGGATGAAGGCGATCATCTGCTCCACCGGGCGGCCATGCACGGTCAGCGTCTCGACATCCGCAAGGCTCCAACCCATCCGGGCAGAGGCAAGCTGGAACGCCGAAAGCTGCGGATGATAGACGATCTCGGCGGCGGGGATCGCGCGGCCGATCCGCGCGCCGACAGAAAACCACAGCGGATCGCCCGTGGCCAACACCACGACGCGTCGGCCCTTGAAGGAGCGAAGCCGGTCGATCAGCGCGTCGAACGGGCTGGGCCAGGCGACCCGCTCCGCCCCCACCGCGCCCGCAAGCTCATGGTGCCGATCGCCGCCGACGATGATCTCGGCGGCCTCGACCACGGCGCGGGTCGCGGGCAGGAGCCCATCCATGCCGTCCTCGCCGATACCCACGACATGCAGCCACGGCTCCGGTGCTGCGACAGCGTTCATGCCTTTTCCTCCGAAATCCCGTTGGCCAGCGCGTTCACCGCCGCCGAGGCCATGGCCGAGCCGCCCTTGCGGCCCCGGAGCGCCACGAAATCGCAGCCGCGCGGATCGCCCGCCAGTTCGGCCTTGGATTCCGCCGCGCCCACGAAACCCACCGGGAAGCCGAGGATCAGCGCCGGCTTGGGCCAGCCCGCGTCGAGCCGCTCCAGAAGATGGAACAGCGCCGTCGGCGCGTTGCCCACCGCGACCACCGCGCCCTCGATCTTCTCGCGCCACAGATCGACGGCCGCTGCCGAACGGGTCGTGCCCAGATCGCGCGCCATCTCCGGCACCGCCGCGTCGTTCAATGTCACCAGCACCTCAGTGTCGGGCAGGTGTCGCCGGATGATCCCCGCCGCCACCATTTCGCAATCGCACAGCACCGGCGCGCCCGCGGCCAACGCCGCGCGCCCCGTCGCCATCGCGCCTGCGGAGAACGCCAGCCGATCCGCGATCTCGACCATGCCGCAGGCGTGGATCAGTCGGATCACCATCGGGCGCAGATCCTCGGGAAAGCGGTCGAGCCGGGCCTCGGCGCGCACCGTGGCAAAGCTCTGGGCATAGATCCTGGCGGGATCGGTCTCGTAGGGACGCATCACGACCTCCGTCCCGAGCGGCACCGGCCGGGGGATTTGAGTATTTGACGAGTGAAGACGCTCACTTGCGCGACTTCAACACGCTCAGCGGCCCGAGCGGGTGGTCGGCCTGCGGGTAGACCGCGTGCTGGTGGTCATGGGCGTGATCATGGTGGTGAGCATGGCCATGGTGGTGATGGTCATGGGCGTGATCATGCCCGTGGTCGTGTGGCAGGTCATGCTCATGGGCATGGGCGTGACGGTCCGCAGCGTCGAGCCGGCACATGCCGGTGCAGAAATCGTCGCAGAGCGCGCAATCGGACACGTTGGCACCGGGCGCGTTCGCGCCCTGCCCCTCGACATGGTGATGATGACTTTCCTGCACCGCGCCGACCTCGGCTTCGAAGCCCAGCACCTGCGTGCGGTACTTGCACATGCCGCAGGTGGGCGGGACCGCCTCGCCCACGAGTTCGGTCACGCGCTCGGCAAAGGTGTTCATCACCTCCGGGTGGTCGCCGAGATAAGGCGCCTTGACGATCTCAAGCTCGGGGTGCGCCTCGGCCACCTGATCGGTGAAGCCATAGATGCGGTCGATCAGGATGCCCGAGAACAGGAAATACGGGAACACCACGACGCGGCGGTAGCCCAGCCGCGCCACGTGTTGGAGACAGGGCTCGACCAGCGGGAAGGTGACGCCGGAATAGCCGGTCTCGCACCAGCCGAAGCCCATCCCCTCCCACAGGAGACGCGCGATCTTAGACACGTTGCCGTTGGCGTCGGGATCGCTCGCCCCGCGCCCGATCACCACGAGGCAGGTTTCGTGCATCGGCACGTCCGAGGGGTTGGCGTCGAGCGCGCTTTGGATGCGATCGGCGGCGGCCGCGACCATGCGCGGATCGACCCCCAACTCGCGGCCATAGATGATCTCGATGTCGTGCTTGGCGGCATAGGTGTTGAGCACGGTCGGGATGTCGTTCTTGGCGTGCATCGCGGCAAAGAGCATGCCGGGCACAGCGAGGATGCGGGTGCAACCCTGCTCGCGCAGCCGGTCGAGCCCGTCGCGGATCACCGGATTGGCGAATTCGAGATAGCCGTATTCCACCGGCCAGTCTGGCGGCAGCAAAGCGGGCAGCTTCTCGGCCAGCACCGCGAACTCGTCCACTGCCGACTGGCTGCGCGAGCCGTGGCCGCAGATCATCACGCCGGTCTTGGACGCGCTCACGCGCGGGCCTCGTCGCCCTGATCGTCGGAGGTCTCGGCCTCTTCTTCCTTGCCCCCGCCCTTCAGCGCGCCCCACAGCCCGAGCGCGATGGCCAGGCCGATCGCCGCGCCGGCGACCCAATGGTCGTGACCGGCAAGGTCGGCCATGTGGCCGGGATGGGCCGCGGCCATCCCCGGCATGATGAGCGGGATCGTCGGCAGGAGGATGTGGCGCATCGCGGACCTCTCGATCTGGCAATGGCCGGCGCCCGCCGCGTCATGCGGCGGTGCGAGGACGACGTGGTGCTCGGGTCCCCTAAATGGGTCGACCCCCGCGCCACCGACCGTTCCGGCCACTTCGGGCTTCGTCGGCCCTCTCCATAGCCGTGGCGACGCCGGGGCGAAACCCCTCGAAGCGTCACTTCATGACGGGCGCGCGACTTGACACCGCCACCGCCACCGCCGTCCGGGCGGGCACGGCGAGGTCGATCTCGGGGAAATGCTCCCACGCCAGCGGCGCCTGCACATCGGCGAACTTGCCGCCGCCGCTGTGGGTCACGAAGCCGCCGCCGCCGGTCTCGAGATGAAAGCTCCGCCCATGCACGCCGCTCACCACATAGGTGTCGCCCGCCACGGAGAGCTGTCCGGCATGACCATCGACGCAGATCGCGCGGCCTTCCTGACAGGGGATCAGCCGCCATGTCGCCATGCGACCGTCCCCGGTGGGGGCGATCACCGACATCGGCCCCTTCTCGAACGGGCGTTCGGCATATTCCGGCGCGAAGGGCTCGGGCTCGGGCATCATCCGGACATGCGCCACCGGCGGCCTGACCGGCGGCAACTCCGCCGATTCGAGCAAGGGCATCACAAGCGGCTCCACCTGACCGCAGCCCGCCAGAAACAGCGCCGCCAACGCAGCGCCCTTAAATCCGTATCGCATCACGCCACTCCTCGTACCCGCACGTCACCGATCAAATAGCCGTGAGACGCATCGTTGCAAGCGGCATCAGCGCCGCCCGAACAGCTTCTCTATATCCGCAAGTCGCAATTCGACATAGGTGGGCCGCCCATGATTGCATTGACCGGAGCCGGGTGTGGCTTCCATCTCGCGCAGCAGGGCGTTCATCTCCTCGGCCCGCATCTGCCGACCCGAGCGGATCGAACCGTGGCAGGCGACCCGGCTCAGGATCGCGTCGAGCCGCGCGGGCAGCGCCGTGGTGGCGTCGAGATCCTCCAGCTCGTCGAGAATGTCGCGCAGCAGGGCGGCCGCGTCGATCCGCCCGAGGATGGCGGGGGTTTCGCGCACCGCCACCGTGCCGGGACCAAAGGATTCAAGGCTCAGGCCGAGGCGCGACAGGTCCTCGGCCACCTCCAGCAGCCGCTCCGCCCCCGGACCGAGATCGACGATCTCCGGCACAAGAAGCGCCTGCGCCGCGACGCCGCTGTCCGCCATCTGCCGCTTGAGCCGCTCATAGACCAGCCGTTCATGCGCGGCGTGCTGGTCCACCAGCACCATGCCGGTCTCGGTCTGCGCAACGATCCAGTTGCCGTGAAGCTGCGCCCGCGCGGCCCCGAGGGGGAGCGCTTCGGCCCCCGCCGGGAACGTGTCCTTTTCGACACGGGCCGAGGGCATGTCCGTTCCCGACAGCCGCGCAGAGCGCAGATCATCGGGCACGGGGCCGGGCAGACCATGTGCGCTTTCGAAGCCGAAGCTCGATTCGGCAAGACCCGGCGCCTGCGCGGCCCGCGCCACGCTCATGGCGCGTGGCGAGGGGCGCTCCATCTGCCAGGCGTGGATGCTTGAGGCCGTGGCTACGCCGCGCGCGGGATGATCCTCCTCGTCGATGAGCCCACCCGCATCCCCCGTCCGCGCCGCCGGGCCGGGACGCATCATCGACAGCGTTTCGGTGGCCACGGTCGTCGAGGCGCGGTGCCCTGCCCCCGACAGCGCCGCGCGCAGGGTCGAGACGATCAGCCCGCGCACCGCTTGCGGGTCGCGGAACCGCACTTCGGATTTCGCGGGATGCACGTTCACATCGACAAGCTGCGGCGCGCATTCCACGAAAAGCGC
The DNA here is from genome assembly GCF_047631075.1 of Limimaricola cinnabarinus. Taxonomy (NCBI): domain Bacteria; kingdom Pseudomonadati; phylum Pseudomonadota; class Alphaproteobacteria; order Rhodobacterales; family Paracoccaceae; genus Limimaricola; species Limimaricola cinnabarinus. Next base: position 115,836 of record NZ_JBLHYX010000001.1, on the reverse strand, counting down.
CGCGGCCGGAAAGCGGTCGCGCGACAGGACATCCATGTAGGCCGCGCGCAGCGCCCCGGTGAGCTGGCGGTCGGTGACGGGGCGGCCATTGACGAAGACATGCTGGCTCACGCCCGCGCCGCGCGAATAGGTCGGCAGCGCGGCGAAACCGGTAAGGTGCAGCCCCTCGCGGCTGCCGTCGACGGGGAGCGCGTTGTCGTGGAACTCGCGGCCCAGAATGGCGGCGAGACGATTGCCCAGCGCGGTGACCGGATCGCCCGTCTCGGCATCGACGCGAAAGATCTCGCGCTCGCGCCCGTCGGTGATGTCGCGCAGGCTGAAGGCGACATGCGGCTCGGCCATGGCGAGACGACGCAGCGCCTCGGCCAGCGCCTGCGCCTCGGCGCGGTCGGTGCGCATGAACTTGAGCCGGGCGGGCGTCGCGTGGAACAGGTCGCGCAGTTCGACCACCGTGCCGCGATCGAGGGCCGCGGGCGCGACCGGCCCGAGACGGCCGCCGGTGACCGAGATCGTCGCCGCCTCCTGCCCCGCCACCCGCGAGGTGAGCGTCAGTCGCCCCACCGCGCCAAGCGAGGCCAACGCCTCGCCGCGAAAGCCGAAGCTGTGGATCTCCAGCAGGTCCGAGCCGTCGATCTTGGAGGTAGCATGACGCGCCAGAGCCAGCGGCAATTCGTCTGCCGTCATGCCACAGCCATCGTCGCGCACGCGAATCAGGTTCTTGCCCCCCGCCGCGATGGTCACCTCGATCCGCCGCGCGCCTGCATCGAGCGCGTTCTCCACCAGCTCCTTGACCGCCGAGGCGGGGCGTTCGACCACCTCGCCTGCGGCGATGCGGTTGATCGCCGCTTCGTCGAGTTGGCGGATCACGGGGCGCGGGGCCGGTTCGGCAGGGCTGTGCAGCGTCATGGATGAGAGACTAGCATGTCCTGCGAAGGCGGCGCGAGGCCTCACCGGGCGGGCAGGACCACCTCCGGCAGGGTGATCTCGGGGCCCGCCTCGGTCTCCAATCCCTCAGGCCGGCCCACCACCACGAAATGCAGGGCGCCGGGGTCCACCAGCTCGGCGGCAACGCGGTTCACCTCGTCGAGCGTCACCGCCTCGATGAAGGCGTTGCGTTCGGTGACGTAGCTCTTGGGCAGGCCGGTCACCTGCATTCCGACGAGGATGTCGGCGATCGGCCCGTTGCCGTCGAAGCGCAGCGGATATTCCCCGGTCAGGTAGGTCTTGGCGGCGTCCAACTCCTGCTGCGTCACGCCTTGCGAGGCGATGCGCGCCCATTGGTCGCGGACCACCTCGATCGCCTGCGCCATGCGGTCATTGGCCGAGGCCAATGAGCCGATCCAGAACTCGGTGTTCTCCAGCGGCACCAGATCGGTGCTGACGCCATAGGTGAGACCGCGCTTCTCGCGCACCTCGGTCATCAACCGGCTTTCGAAGCCGCCGCCGCCGAGGATGTGGTTGAGCACATAGGCCGTGAAGAAGGCCGGATCGTCGCGTTCGAGACCGGGCTGGCCGAACAGCGCGGTGGATTGCGGCGTCGGATAATCGATCACCTCGATGCCGCCCGACAGGCCAAACTCGATATGGCCCGGAAGCTCGGGGCCGCTTTCGGGCAGCTCGCCCAGCAGCTCGTCGATGAGCGCGCCCAGCTCTTCGGGCGTGATGTCGCCCACCGCACCCACATGCACGCGGTCGCGCGTCAGCGCCGCCTTGTGCGCCGCAAGGAGATCGTCGCGGGTCAGGGCCGCCACGCTTTCGGGTGTGCCGCTGTCGGGGCGGCCATAGGGATGATCGCCGAAGGCGGCCTCGTAGAAGGCACGACTGGCGAGGCGGCGCGGGTCCTGCGCGTCCTGCGCGAGGATCGACTGCACCTGTCCGCGCACCCGTTCGATCGCCACCGGGTCAAAGCGCGGCTCGACCAACGCGGCGCGCAGAAGATCCACCGCCGCGTCGCGGTTCTCGGTCAGCATCCGCGCCGAGACCGAGAGCGTGTCGGTGCCGACATCGAAGGAAAAGCTCGCCGCGAGATCCTCCCGTGCGGCCTGGAAGGCGCGGGCGTCCATCTCGGCCGCTCCTTCTTCGAGAAGACCGGTCATCAGGTTCACCGCGCCAAGCCGGTCGGAATCGTCGAGCCCGGTGCCCCCTTCGAAGCGCAGCTCGAGCGCCGTGAAGGGGATGGTGTGGTCCTCGACCAGCCAGGCGTCGATGCCGCCCGGCGAAGTCACCTCCTCGATCTCGATCTCGGCATGGGCCAGACCGGCGAGACCGGCACCGAAGGCGAGGGCCAGTGTCAGGATGCGGATCATTTGGGCTCCTCCTCGCGGCTGGACACGACGTGCAGGGTCACGCTCTGGTCGGGGTCGAACACGGCGCGGGCGGCGTCGAGCACCGCCTCGGCGGTGACGGATTGCAGGATCTCGGGCCAATCGCCCACATCCTCCACCGTCAACCCCTGGCTCAGCGCCGCACCGTAGCGCCGCGCCAGCCCTTCGACCGAATCGCGGGCATAGATTTCGGAGGCGCGGAGCTGGGTGCGGATGCGCGCCATCTGCTCAGGCGTCGGGCCGGTGTCGAGAAAGCCCGTCACTACCTCGTCGAGCGCCGCCTCGGCCTCGTCGAGCGATACGCCGGGGCGGGGCACCACCGACAGCGAGAAGGTCGCGTCGTCGAGCGACATGCCGTGATAGCCCGCGCCGGCATGTAGCGCGATCTCGCGTTCGAACACCAGTTCCTCGCCCAGCACAGAGGTGAAGGACGAGCCACCGAGGATCTCGGCAAGATAGGTCAGCGCCGCCGCCGTCTCCTGATCGTCCGAATCGCGTTCGGGCGCGAGATAGCTGCGGGTGACATAGGGCTGCGACACCCGTTCGTCGGCATAGACGAGTTGCCGTGCCGCGCGCTGCGGCGGCTCTTGTGGGCGGACCCGTCCGGGCAGGTCAGGTTCGGCCGGGATCGGGCCGTAATGCTCCTCGGCCAATGCCAGAACCTCATCGGGGATCACGTCGCCCGCGACCACGAGGATCGCGTTGTTGGGCGAATAGTAGGTCTCGTAGAAATCGCGCACGTCGTCGCGGCCCAGCCCTTCGATCTCATGCATCCAGCCGATCACCGGGCGCCCGTAAGGGTGGTTGATGTATTGCGCCGCAACCATCTGCTCGCGCGCAAGGGCACCGGGATTGCTCTCGGTGCGCTGGTTGCGCTCCTCGACGATCACTTGCCGCTCGGTCTCGATGTCCTCGTCGGTAAGCGCGAGGTCGTTCATCCGCTCGGCTTCCATCTCCATCATGAGCGGCAGGCGGTCGGCGGCGACGCGCTGGAAATAAGCGGTGTAGTCGGTCGAGGTGAAGGCGTTGTCCGAGCCGCCATTTGCCGCGACCGTGGCCGAGAATTCGCCCGCTTCGAGATCGTCGGTCGCCTTGAACAGCAGGTGTTCGAGGAAATGCGCGACACCTGAGGCGCCCTCCGGTTCATCGGCGGACCCGACACGGTACCACAGCATCTGAGTCACCACCGGGGCGCGGTGATCCTCGATCACCACCACCTCGAGACCGTTGTCGAGGGTATAGGTCGTCACCGCATCGCCCGGAACGACCGCCGCTGCGGCCTCCTGCGCGGATGCGGGCGGGGCCAGCACCGGCAGGGTGAACACCGGCAGGGCAAGGATGACGGGGGCGGCTTGGGCCAGTTTGCGCAGCATGAAGTGCCTCCTTCGCTGCGCCCAACCTACGGTGCCGCGCCGCCGCCGCAAGCGCCGCCACGGCTTCGTGAGCCGCCGCGAGCGATCAAAAGGGCGGTTGCAGCGCCGTTCCGGCCGAGCGGCGGCGCAGGGCCACCTCGGCCGGGTCGGGATCGGCGCGGTTCGCCGCCCCCGGCGCAGGTTGCGGCAGATCGAGCCGCGCGGGGATATCAAGCGGCTGCTGGGGCACCACGAGGGCGGGATCGGGGCCCGCCGGGCCATCGCCACGGCCGCAGCCCGCGAGTATCAGCGCGGTCAGCCCCGCGGCCAGTGCCAGTCGCATGTGTCGTCCCCGTCCGTCTCGTCCGAGACCCTGACTATCGCAGCTCATGCGCCGGGTCACGGGCTCTTTGCGCCACGCTTGCGACGGGGTCCCGGCCCGCCCGGGCCGGGCCGCCCGTCTGGCTGCGGCTTGTCGCCGCCGAACAGCACCAGCCCCACCGCCCCCAGAAAGATCGCAATGTCGGCGATGTTGAAGGCATAAGGGTTCTCGATCCCGCAGCAGCTGACGTTGAGAAAATCCGCCACGGCGCCATAGAGCACCCGGTCGATCACGTTGCCCAGAGCGCCGCCCACCAGAAAACCCGCCGAGATCCGCGCCATGCGGCCGCCGCCGTCACGGGCGATCCACACAAGCACCGCCGCCGAGATGGCGAGCGCCAGCGCCACCAGCACCCAGCGCATGTCGAAGTTCGCAAAGAGCCCGAAGTTGACGCCTCGGTTCCACGCCATGCGGAAGTCGAGGATGCCGGGGATCACCGTGATCTGGAGCCGCTCCATCAGCCCGAGCGCGTGCACCACGAGATATTTCGTCGCCTGATCGGCGAGAAACACCCAAAAGCCGGTCCAGAGGGTCAGTCGCACCGCGCGCCCCTCAATGCCGGAAGTGACGCATGCCGGTCAGCACCATTGCCAGACCCGCCTCGTTGGCCGCCGCGATCACCTCGTCGTCGCGCATCGAGCCACCGGGCTGGATCACCGCCGTGACGCCCGCGCCCGCCGCCTCCATCAGCCCGTCGGCGAAGGGGAAGAAGGCGTCCGAGGCGACGACGGATCCCTTGGCCGGATTTTCCGACAGCCCCAGTGCCTCGCCCATGCGGCCCGCTTTCGCGGCGGCGATCAGTGCCGAATCAAGGCGGCTCATCTGGCCCGCGCCGACGCCCACGGTCTGGCCGTCCTTGGCATAGACGATGGCGTTCGACTTCACGTGACGCGCCACGGTCCAGGCGAACATCAGGTCCTCGATCTCCTGCGCCGAAGGCGCGCGCTCGGTCACGACCTTGAGGTCGTCGCGGCCCTTGAAACCCGAATCATGGTCCTGCACCAGCAAGCCGCCCGCAACCTGCCGGTAGGTGAGGCGCGGGCTGCGCGGATCGGGCAGCGCCTCGGTCACCAGAAGCCGCAGGTTCTTTTTGGCGGCAAAGATGGCGCGGGCGTCGTCATCGGCGCCCGGCGCGATCACGACCTCGGTGAATATCTTGGCGATCTCGGTCGCGGTCGCGCTGTCGAGGGGGCGGTTCAGCGCCACGATGCCGCCGAAGGCCGAGGTGCGGTCGCAATCGAAGGCCCGCGCATAGGCCTCCTTGAGCGAGCCGCCGGTCGCGACGCCGCAGGGGTTGGCGTGTTTGATGATCGCGCAGGCTGGCGCATCGCCGCCGAACTCGGCCACCAGTTCATAGGCCGCGTCGGTATCGTTGATGTTGTTGTAGCTCAGCTCCTTGCCCTGGATCTGCCGCGCGGTGGCGACGCCGGGGCGCATCGAGCCGTCGGTATAGAAGGCGGCCTGCTGGTGCGGGTTTTCGCCATAGCGCAGGGTCTGGACGAGGGTGCCCGCAAAGGCGCGGCGGCGCGGCGTCGTCTCGCCGATGGCCGAGGCCATCCAGGTCGAGACGGCCGCATCATAGGCGGCGGTGCGGGCATAGGCCGTCTGGGCGAGCCGCTTGCGGAAGGCCAGATCGGTCTGGCCGTCGTTGCTTTCCAACTCCGACAGCAGTGCCTCGTAATCCTCGATATCGGTGACCACGCAGACATCGGCGTGGTTCTTGGCGGCGGCGCGGATCATCGCCGGGCCGCCGATGTCGATGTTCTCGATGCAGCTGTCGTAATCGCCGCCCTTCGCCACGGTCTCCTCGAACGGGTAGAGGTTGACCACCAGCAGGTCGATCGCCGGGATGCCGTGCTCGTCCATCGCCGCGACATGCGCCTCATCCGAGCGCACCGCGAGCAGGCCGCCATGCACGCGCGGGTGCAGCGTCTTGACGCGGCCGTCCATCATCTCGGGAAAGCCGGTGACCTCGGCCACGTCGCGCACCGGCAGGCCCGCGTCGCGCAGCGCCTTGGCAGAGCCGCCGGTGGAAAGCAGTTCCACGCCGCGGGCGTCGAGCGCGCGGGCGAGGTCCACGAGGCCGGACTTGTCGGAAACGGAGAGCAGCGCGCGGCGCAGCGGGGCAAGCGAGGTCATGGGTCGTCCTTCCTGATCCTGGTCCGCCGGCCTCACGCCGGATCGCCTTCTCCGCGCCACAGGTCGCGCGGGGCCAGCGCCGCGTCGCCCGATCTCACGAGCGACCAGCGGACGAGGGTCGCATAGGCCATCGCGCGGCCGGATAAAACCACCTGTTGCGTCGGCACCGGCCGGGGACGGCTCTTTTCGAGATAGACCGAAGGCGCCAGCGACAGCCGCGCGCCGCCGTCATGCGCCAGCCGCCAGACCTCGCCCGAGCGCAGCCGCAAGAGCGCCACCGCGCCCTGCGCGTCGAGATCGGGCTCCACATCGGGGTGCAAGTGAAACCGGATGGTGAAGGCGACCCCCGGATCGCGGCCGGCATGGCTCGCGGCATCGAAGGCGCGTTCATCGGCTGGGCCGAGCGTGGTCAAAAGATCCTCGCCCACCAGCGTCAGGCCGCCCCGGTCTAGGCCCAGCCTGCGGTCATGCGTCAGGCCGAAAGCCGCGCGCCATGCGTCATGGCCGGCCTCGATCCGCTGCAACCCGTCGGAATCGGCCCGATGCGCCAGCACCTCGCGCGGCCCGTCGACCAGCGGTTCGCTCCCGCCCGCCCCCCTGCCGAGCCGGGCCGAGGAATGCCCATCGAGGCAGAGCGTCGAATGCGACGGCGTGGCGCGGCCGGCGCGGCGCCAGTCAGGGCCGTGATGCGTGCCCGAGCCGCAGCTGACGATGAGCGGACGGCGGCCGCAGGTCATCTCGAAGGCGAGGGTCGAGGCATGGGCGCGCGCCGCATCCGGGCCGCGCGGCGGCGGTGCCGCGTCGAGCAGAACGGTGGTGCGCGCGCTGGCGAGCCGCGCGAACCCCATGCGCAGATCGAAGGGCGATGGGCCCGCCGCCTCGCCCGCCTCAGCGAGCGCCCGCTCCAGCCGCCCTTCGGCCCCCCGCCCGCCGCCGTGAAACCGCGCCAGCCCGCCATCGGCATGGCGCAGCGCCCGCAAGGTCCGGGCCGCGCGCGCCATCGCGTCGCGTTGGGCGGGGGCGGTGGCCTGCCCGAGGATCACGGCGGCGGCGGCAAGTGCGCAGAACAGCTCGAGCAGCGCCTCGGGATCGCGCGAGGCGACATCACCGCCAGGTCCGATGGCCGAGGCCGCCGCCTGCCCCAATGCCGCCGCCCGGCGCGCCGCATGACGCGGCGCCCCGAAGAGCGCCGTCTCGACCTGCAACAGCGCCGCGAGCGCCGCGATGCGCCCCGCCTCGTCCCCCGCCCTGTGCCAATGTCGCGCCAGCCAGCGCGATTGCATCGACAGGCTGCGCAGGAACGCCGCCTCGTCGGCCTGCGGCGACGGGCTCTGGCACACCCACGCGCTGTTGGAGAGCCAGCGCGTCAGCCGTTCCGCGACGGCCTCAGGCGACCAGCCCGGCCCGCGCCCGTCGCCGTAACGCCCGATCCAGTCCATGAGCCAGACCCAGGCGAGGTCGCGAGACGCGGCCCCGCCCAGCGCCGCGAGGTCGTCGAGCCAGCCGAAACGGTGCTGCGTGGCGGTTTCGGGATCGGCCTCGGGCCCGAGCGACCAGATCGTGCGGCCCCGGCCCTCGACCTGCTGCCCGGCCCTGAGATGCCGCCCGGCGAGGAGGTCGCGGCCGCGCGCGGGATCGCCGAAGCCCTCGGGCGCTGCCGGGCGGGCCAGCGCCGCGGGCACGGGCGCGCGCATGTCCGCGCGCCAGCGAAGCCGCTCGATCCCCCATCGCCGCTGCATGACCGCCACCGGCCTCTCCCCCCTACCACGCGCCGCCATGCTAGGGCCGGGCGCGGACGCATGTCACCCGTCTCGCGCGTCGGGCCGCAGGCAAGCGATGAAAAAGCCGTCCATGCCGCCGCGTTCGGCCCAGAAGTCGGGCCGCAGGCGCAGCCCTTCGGGGCCGATCCAGTCGGGCTCGATGCCGGGCCGGGCCAGCGCCTTCAGATCGTTGGTCAGCCCTTCGTGCCGGGCCAGCGCCTCCTCGACTTGCACCTCGCCCTCGTCGGGCAGAAGCGAGCAGGTGCAGAACACCAGCCGACCGCCGGGCTTCAGGAGCGTCAGCGCGTGGTCGATCATCTCGGCCTGAAGCTCGATCAGCGCGCCGAACTCCGAGCCGTCCTTGGCGTATGGCAGGTCGGGGTGGCGGCGGATCGTGCCGGTGGCCGAACAGGGCGCGTCGAGCAGGATCGCGTCGAAACCGCCCTCCGCCTCCGACGCGTCGAACTCCAGCGCGTCGGCTTGCACGACCTCAGCCGCAAGCCCGGTGCGCGCGAGGTTCTCGCGCAGCCGCCCGAGCCGCGTCTCCGACAGGTCGAGCGCCGTGACCTGCGCGCCCGCGGCCGCCAGCTGCATCGTCTTGCCACCCGGCGCGGCGCACAGGTCGAGCACCCGCTCGCCGGGGCGCGCATCGAGCACCCGTGCGGCGATGGCGGCGGCGGCGTCCTGCACCCACCACTCGCCCGTGTCATAGCCGGGCAACGCCGAGACCTGCCCCGCCTCGCGCAGCCGCACCGACCCCGAGGGCAGCAGATCGCCGCCCAGCGCCTCGGCCAGCGCCGCGCCGTCGCCCTTGGGCGTGAGATCGAGCGGCGGTATCATGGCCTGCACCGCCTCCATCGCCTCGACCGACTTGCGGCCCCAGGCCTCGACCATCGGGCCGCGCAGCCAGTTTGGCAGCTTGGGGACCGGCATTCTGGCCCAGGCCTCGGGTGGCTGCTCGGCGAGCTTGCGCAGCACCGCGTTGACGAGGCCCTTGTAGCTCTGGGTGCGTTTGCCCTTGGACATGATCTGCACCATGGCGTTGACCACACCATGCGCCGCCGCCCCCTCCATGATCTCGACCGCGCCGAGCCGCAGGGCATTGCGCACCGCGAGCGGCGGCTGCTTGGTGAGAAACGGCTTGAGCGCCCGGTCCGCCGTCGGCAGTTGCCGCAGGACCTGTGTCGCGAGGCGCTGGGCGCGGGCCCGGTCGGGCGGCGACAGGCGTTCGAGCGCGCCCGCCGCGATGGTTTCGGACATGAGCCGCTGGCCCCCCGTCGCCTGCTCGATGAGGTGCAGCGCGGCGCGGCGCGCGGCGATGCCGTCGTCTGGGGCCGTGGCGCGGTCCTGTGTCATGGCGGGTCCGGGGGTTGTTGGAGACGGATCAGCACGTATATCCCGAGCATCCGCCGCACAAGCGCCGCCTCAGGAGAGACGCCATGGCCGACAAGACCCCCCAGATGTCCCCCGACATGCCCGAGGCCGCGAAGCGCGCCCTCGATGAGGCGCGCGCCCGGCGAGCGGCGCTGGACGAGGCTGCGAAATTGCCGACCGAGCTTGGCGGCCGCGACGGTCCCGAGCCGGTGCGCTACGGCGATTGGGAAAAACAGGGCCTCGCCATCGACTTCTAGGGTCTCAGCGCGCGAGGCCCAGCACGTCGACCATGTCGTAGGCGCCGGGCGACCGCCCCTGCCCCCACAGCGCGGCCTGAAGCGCGCCGCGCGCGAAGATCATCCGGTCGGTCGCCATGTGGCGGATCACGATCCGTTCGCCCTTTCCCGCGAAGATCACGTCGTGTTCGCCCACGATGTCGCCGCCGCGAATCGCCGAAAAGCCGATATGACCCCGGATGCGCGGCCCGGTGATGCCGTCGCGGCCCCGGTCCGCGATCTCGGGCAGCGTCACGCCGCGCCCCTCGGCGGCGGCCTCGCCCAGCATCAGCGCAGTGCCCGAGGGGGCGTCGGCCTTGCGGTTGTGATGCGCCTCGACCACCTCGATGTCCCAGCCGTCGTCGAGGGCGGCGGCGACCATCTTGGTCAGCCCGGTGAGCAGGTTCACCCCGAGGCTCATGTTGCCCGCGCGCACCTGCACCGAATGACGCGAGGCAGGGATCAGCCGCTCGATCTGGGCCGCGTCGAAGCCGGTGGTGCCGATGACATGCACAGCCCGCGCCTGCGCCGCGAGATGCGCGGTCTCCAGCGTCGTCTCGGGCGTGGTGAAGTCGATCACCGCCTGCGCGCGCGCCATCGCCTCGAGCGGGTCGTCGCTCACCGCGACGCCCATGGCGGGGCCGCCCATCGCATGGCCGACATCCTGACCGACCCACTCGTGGCCCGCCCGCACCACCGCACCGGCGAGCCGCGCGCGACCGCTGTCGCAGACGGCCCGCACGAGCATCTGCCCCATCCGGCCCGCCGCCCCCATGATCACGATCCCCGGTGCTGTCTCGGTCATGCCCTAGTCCTTTCGAATGCTGCCCCTTCCTCGCGCGAGCCGCGCCCGCTTGGCAAGACCGGCCCCGGAGACTAGATGAAGCCGCATGAGCAAAACCCGTTCCTCCGAGCCCCGTGGCCCGTCGCAGCGTCAGCTGCGGGTGGGCGAACTGATCCGCCGCAGCCTGTCCGAGCTGCTGACCCGTGGCGACCTGCACGAGCCCGAACTGTCGGGCATGTCGATCACCGTGGGCGAGGTCCGGGCCACGCCCGATCTCAAACGCGCCACCTGCTTCGTGCTGCCCTTGGGCGGTGGCGACGAAGAGACGATGCTGGCCGCGCTGCGCCGCGCCAAGCCCGAGATCCGCTTCCTGCTGGCCCGCAACATGAAGCTCAAGCACGCGCCGGACCTCAAGTTCGAGATCGACCGCACCTTCGACCGGATGGACGAAACACGCCGTCTGCTGTCGGACGAAAAGGTCCGCCGCGACGTCGAAGCCGACGACATCGCCCCGGACGATGCCGGGCCGGACGGCGCGGAGGGGGACGCGGGATGATCAGGCACCTCGCTTTGGCCGCGCTCGGCCTCGGCGCGGCCTACGCCCTGCCCGCGTCGTCCCAGGCCGCGACCTGCGAGGATATCGATTACGAAGGGCTGTCCTACACCGCCTGCGAGGTCGACCCCGCCGGCGACGACCTGCGGCTGTTCCTGACCGATGCACAGGGCGGGCTCTATGGCAGCTTTCAGGCGATCGACCGCGAGGCGGACGGAGCCGAGCTGGTCTTCGCGATGAATGCGGGCATGTACCATCCCGACCGCCGCCCCGTGGGGCAATATCTCGAAAACGGCGACGAGGTGATGCGCCTCGTCACCAATGCCGGCCCCGGCAATTTCGGCATGCTGCCCAACGGCGTGTTCTGCATCGGCGAGGACAGCGCGCGCGCGATCGAGACGCTGCGCTACGAGCGCGAGGCGCCCGAGTGCCGCTATGCCACGCAGTCCGGCCCGATGCTGGTGATCGACGGCGAATTGCACCCGCGTTTTTTGCCCGACAGCACCTCGCGCAACATCCGCAACGGCGTCGGCACGACCGATGCGGGTGACCGCGCGGTTTTCGTCATTGCCAATCAGCCGGTGACATTTCACGAGTTCGGCTCGTTTTTCCGCGACCACCTCGGCCTGCCGCAAGCGCTCTATTTCGACGGCAATGTCAGCCGCTTGCATGCGCCGGAGCTGAATCGCTCGGACTTCGGCTTTGCAATGGGGCCGATCGTCGGCGTGCTGTCGCCCGTTGACGAGGCGCGCCCCGGCGGCTAGGCCCCGCGACCTTACGGGATCAACGGGGGCGACATGGCACGCAAGCGCAAGGGACGCGACATCTCGGGCTGGCTCGTGGTGGATAAGCCCGCGGGCCTGACCTCCACGGCCGTGGTCAACAAGGTCAAATGGGCCTTCGACGCCAAGAAGGCGGGCCACGCCGGCACGCTCGACCCCGACGCCACCGGCGTGCTTGCCGTGGCGCTGGGCGAGGCGACCAAGACGGTGCCCTTCATCACCGACGCGCTGAAGGCCTACGAGTTCACCGTGACCTTCGGGGCCGCGACCAACACCGACGACGCCGAGGGCGAGGTCATCGCCCGCGCGGAGGCCCGCCCCGCGGATGCCGAAATCAAGGAGGCGCTGCACGGCTTTGTCGGCGACATCGAGCAGGTCCCGCCCGCCTTCTCGGCGGTCAAGGTCGATGGCCAGCGCGCCTATGCCCGCGCGCGCGCGGGCGAAGAGTTGGAACTGGCCGCCCGCCCGCTCTGGGTCGAGAGCCTGATCCTGATGGACCGCCCCGACGCCGACCACGCCGTGCTCGAGATGGTCTGCGGCAAGGGCGGCTACGTGCGCTCCATCGCCCGCGATCTGGGCGAGAAGCTCGGCTGTCTGGGCCATGTGCGCGAGCTGCGCCGGGTGTGGTCGGGCCCGTTCACCGCCGCCGAAGGGGTGACGCTCGATCAGATCGAGGCCGAAGCCAAATCCGAGACGCTCGACCGGTTCCTGCGGCCGCTCGAGGATGGCCTGGCCGATCTGCCGCGCGTCACCTGCTCGGCCGAATCGGCCACGCGGCTGCGCAACGGCAACCCCGCCCCGGTGATCGCCTCGGGCCTCGATTACGGCGAGGAGGCATGGGCCGCGCATGAGGGCCACGCCGTGGCGGTGGGCCGGGTCATGGGGCCGGAGCTGCATCCCTCCCGCGTCTTCGTCGTCTGACGGCCGCGCAGCAAAACCTAGAACACCGCGCGCCGCACGAGGTTGAGCCCGGCGACCAGCAGCACCGCCAGCGTCACGCGGCGGAACGCCTGCTGGTCGATCCGGTCATGCGCCAGCCCGCCGAGCATCATGCCCGCCACCGCCGGGACGATCATGAAGAGCGAGAACGGCAGCGTCGCGGCGTTGAGCACGCCCGATTGCAGATGCGCGCCCGACAGCGCCAGCGCGCCGAGGCCGTAGATCACTCCCTGCACCCGGATCGAATCGCCCTTGGGCGTGTCGATCGCGGTGAGATAGGCCACCGTCGGCGGCCCCCAGACACCCGAGACCCCGCCGACGAAGCCCGAAAAGCCGCCGATCAGCGCCTCGAGCGCGTTGGTCTTCTCCGGCACCTTCGGCTTCCAGCCCGAGAGCTGCAGGATGGCGAAGGCCGAGACCGGCGCGCCGATCAGCAGGAAGAGCGCCTCGGTCGAGAGCACCCGCACCAGCTGCGCGCTGAGCGCTAGCATCAGCCCGCCGACGATCAGGTAGACGCGAAACCGCTTCACCGTGGAGAGCGCCGCCGCGCCGCCTTGTCGCAGCGCCTGCATGCCATTGGTCACCAGCGTCGGTGCGATCAGCGCCGCCAGCGCCAGCTCTGGCGGCAGGAACAGCGACATCGCCGAGATCATGATCATCGGCATGGCAAAGCCGACCATCCCCTTTACGATACCCGCCCCGAAGCCCACGAGAACGGACAGCAGCACAAGCTGCGGCGGCATCAAATCGGCAAAGGGATACATGCGGCTCACGGATTTTTCGGTCGCCGCAGTGGTGGCCGGAAAGCGGGGCCCCGGCAAGGGGCCTCAGCCGATCCTCTGGATCGCCTCGATCAGCCGCGCCCGCGCCGGCGGCAGGGGGCGGTCGCCGGAGCCGGGCACGAGCCGGTGCTCGATGAACCAGCCGGTGGTCCTGAGCGCGGCGACGATGTCGGCGGCCTCGGCCTCCCCCTCGCCGCGCAGCACCGGCGGCAGCGGCAGGAGCTTCGACGCCCATTCCCCCGCGCCCTCGCGGCTCACCGCGCGGCCCGACTTCGGGCTGACGAGATCGAGGCCCTCGGTCGCGCCCGTCACCGCGCAGGAGGTCAGATCGAGCGCGAAACCCATCTCCTCCAGAAGCGCCAGCTCCCAGCGCAGATAGGCCAGCGGCCAGATTTCGGTTTCGCCCAGCAGATCGAGCAGCGCCATGGTGCGATCATAAAGGGGCGGGTGCGGGTCGCGCTCGGGCAGCACGGTGACGAGGAGCGCCGCCACGGCGTTGAGACCCGCCAGCGCCAGCCGGTCCTCCATCACCTGCGCCGCGCGCGAGCGTAGCGGTTCGAAGGTGAAGTTGCCCAGATGCTCGCCCAGCCGCGCCTTCCATGTCATCTCAAGCTGCGCGCCGGGCTGCAAGAGCGGCGCGATACGGCGCGAGCCGCCGCCCCTGACCACGCCCGCATGCAGGCCGTGACTACGGGTGAAGACCTCTATGATGGCCGAGCCCTCGCCATGGCGGCGCACCCGCAGGAGCGCACCCTCCTCGCGCCACTCGATCATGCGCGGATCACGCGCGGGCGCGGCCCGGCTTGAACGGCGCCATGCCGGCGCGGGCCAATTCGTCGGCGCGCTCGTTCTCGGGATGCCCGGCGTGACCCTTGACCCATGTCCAGACCACCGTATGCCGCGCCGCTGCCTCGTCGAGGCGGCGCCACAGATCCTCGTTCTTGACCGGTTTGCCGGTCGAGGTCCGCCATCCCTTGCGCTTCCATCCCGCCATCCATTCGGTGATGCCCCCCTTCACATAGGCGCTGTCGGTCACGACGGTAAGCTTCGAGGGCTTGCCCAGCGCCTCGAGCGCGGCGATCGCGGCCATCAGCTCCATGCGGTTGTTGGTGGTCATCACCTCACCGCCCTTGAGCTCGCGCTCCTTGGTGACGGTCTCGCCATCCTTGGCCTGCAAAAGCGCGCCCCAGCCGCCGGGGCCGGGATTGCCCGAACAGGCGCCGTCGGTGAAGGCGAAGATCTTGGCCATGGAGGGGCTCCGGTCAAAGGGGTCGGGGCGTTCCCTTTAGGCGAAGCTCCGCCGTGCGGCAACGTACCCTTGGGAACCGATGCACCGGCTTTGGGGGTTCTTCGGGCGTGACTTCACCGAATTCGGAGCCTTTTCCATGTTCCATCACTCATCCAAACTTCAGTATCAGGTCCGTGTCGACAAGCCCTCGCCGGCCTTCGCCAAGCATCTGCAGCAGGCGATCGGCGGCATCGAGGGCGAGATCCGCGTCGCGATGCAGTACTTCTTTCAGGCGATGGGCGCGCGCGGGGACAGCAAGTACCGTGACATGCTGATGATGACCGCGACCGAGGAGTTGAGCCACATCGAGTTTCTGGGCCACGCCGTGGCGCTCAACCTCGAAGGCGCGCCGGTCGAGGTGCAGGACGAGGCGGCGAAGGACCCGGTCGTCCACGCGATCCTTGGCGGCATGAACCCGCGCCACATCCTGTCCTCGGGCCTCTCGGCGATGCCGGTCAACGCCAACGGCGTGCCCTTCGACATGAGCCACGTCTATGCGACCGGCAACCTCGCCGCCGACATGATGGCCAACGCCACCGCCGAATCGGGCGGCCGGGTGCTGGCGTCGCGGCTCTACAACATGACCGACGACGCAGGCATGAAGGACATGCTGTCCTTTCTCATCGCGCGCGACACGATGCACCAACAACAGTGGCTCGCGGTGATCGAGGAGCTGGGCGGCTGGGAGGCGGCTCTGCCGATCCCGAACTCCACCCCACAGGAGCACGAGGCGACCGAGCACAGCTACTATTTCCTCAACACCTCGCTCGACGAGCCGACCCCGCAGGGCCGCTGGACTTCCGGTCCCTCGCTCGACGGGCGCGGCACCTTCTCGGTCATGGAAAAGCCCGAGCCACTGGGCCAGAAGCCCGATCTCGGCAAGGCCAAGCCGAAGACCGGCACCCAGACCGAGCAGCAGTGACACGGCGCGGGCGGGTTCTTCGGACCCGCCCGACCTCCAAGGCCCGGGTGCGATGCCTGCTGGGCCAGATGCTCAATGAACCAACCTCGTCGCCTCGGGCCGACGTCGCCCAAGCATCGAAGAGTGAGATACGAGACGCGCCGATCGCCGCGGCGCGCGGCAGGTCATCACGCGAACAGGGGGCTCCAGCCTCGGGGCAAGCGCCGCGCGCGAGCCTCTCAGGCAGTTTCGCGCAGGATGCGCGGCACCTTGAACTCCACGTTCTCCTGCGCCGTCTCGACCAGCTTCACCGTTACGTCGTAGCGCGCCCGGAAGGCTTCGATGACCTCCTCGACCAGCACCTCCGGCGCACTCGCCCCGGCAGTCAGCCCCAGCGACCCGATGCCCTCGAGCGCGCGCCAGTCGATGTCGGCGGCACGCTGGACGAGTTGGGCATAGGCGCAGCCCGCCTTCGAGGCGACCTCGACGAGGCGCTTGGAGTTCGATGAGTTCGGCGCGCCGACGACCAGCAGGGCATCGCAATCGGGCGCCATCGCCTTCACTGCCTCCTGCCGGTTGGTGGTCGCATAGCAGATGTCTTCCTTGCCCGGCCCCTTGATCGCGGGAAACCGCGCCTTGAGGGCCGCGACGATGCCCGCCGTGTCGTCGACCGACAGCGTCGTCTGCGTGACATAGGCGAGGCGTTGGGGATCGCGCACCGCGACCGTGGCGACGTCGGCCTCGGTCTCGACCAGAAGCACCTCGCCCTCGGGCAGCTGCCCCATCGTGCCCACTGTCTCGGGATGGCCCGCATGACCGATCATGATCATCTGGAGACCTTCGGCGGAATGACGCGCCGCCTCGTTGTGCACCTTGGTCACCAGCGGGCAGGTCGCATCGACCTGGATCATCTCGCGCCGCGTGGCCTCGGCGGGAACGGACTTGGCGACGCCATGGGCGGAAAAGATCACCGGGCGGTCGTCGGGCGCCTCGTCCAGCTCCTCGACAAAGATCGCGCCCTTGGCGCGCAGATCGTCGACGACATAGCGGTTGTGCACGATCTCGTGGCGCACATAGACCGGGGCACCCCATTTCTCGAGCGCCATCTCGACGATCTTGATGGCGCGGTCGACGCCCGCGCAAAAGCCGCGCGGCGCGGCGAGATGCAGGGTCAGGGGCGGCAGGGTGGTCTCGGTCATCGGGGGGCCTCCGGGGCACGCTTGGCCGGTCGCATGGACGTCGCTTGGGATGCCGCACAGCTAAGCATTCCGGACGCCGAGGTCCAGCACCCGCCCCGACGCCGCGCTCAGTCCTCCTGATCCGCACCGCCTTGGGCGGGCCCATGCTGGCGGGAGGGGCGTCCAACGACATCGCGCAGCTCCTCCAGATCGATGAAGTTGTCGGCCTGCCTGCGCAGCTCGTCGGAGATCATCGACGGCGAGGACCGAACCGAGGACACCACCGACACCCGAACCGCGCGCCGTTGCAGTGCCTCGGCCAGGGACCGGAAATCGCCGTCGCCCGAGAACAGCACCGCGTGATCGATCCGCCCGGCGATATCGAGCGCATCGACCGTCAGCTCCACCTCCATGTTGCCCTTGATCTTGCGCCGCCCCTGCGCATCGGTGAATTCGCGCGCGGGCTTGGTGCGCATGGTGAAGCCGTTGTATTGGAGCCAGTCCACCAAGGGCCGGATCGGCGAATATTCGTCGCCGTCGAGCAGGGCGGTGTAGTAATACGCCCGGACCAACCGGCCCCGGCGCATGAACTCCTGCCGCAGAAGCTTGTAGTCGATGTCGAACCCCAAGGCCTTGCCGGTGGCGTGCAGGTTGGCGCCGTCGATGAACAGCGCAAGGCGTTCGTCCCGATAGAACATTGTCAAAAAAACCCCTATTGAAATACCGCCGAGCCTGATCGGGTCCGGATGATCGAACATGCCAATCCCCTCCCTGCCTCTCTTTGTCCGGGGAAATCAAGCGCAGGAAACACTTTGTATGCCGCAACGGGACAATCCATACGTGCAGCCGATCAAGCGGCGGGCCCTGATCGCGCTGGGGGCCAATGCGGCGGCACCTCAGGGATCGCCGGCCCAGAGCCTGCGCGCGGCGATGGCACAGGTCGCAGCGCTGGGTTCTGCCGTGCGAGAGAGCAGGCTTTGGCGCAGCCCCGCTTTTCCGGCGGGCATCGGCCCTGACTTCGTCAACGCCGTCATGGTGCTGGAGACCGAGCGCGATGCTGACGACCTGCTTGCCGAACTGCACCGCGTGGAAGCGGCCTTCGGCCGCGAGAGGCAGACCCGCTGGGGACCACGCAGCCTCGATCTCGACCTTCTGGCGCTCGACGATCTGGTGCTGCCGGACCTCGCCGCGTGGTCGCTCTGGCGCGACCTGACCCCTGAAGCGCAGGCTCGCGAGACGCCGGATCGCCTGATCCTGCCGCATCCGCGGCTGCAGGATCGCAGCTTCGTGCTGGCGCCCTTGGCCGAGGTCGCGCCGGACTGGCGCCATCCGGTCACCGGCTTCGACGTGACGCAGATGCGCGACGCGCTGCCCACAGCGGCGCTGGATGGGGTGGAGCCGCTCGACTGACGGGCCAGCATGATGGGTCCGCTGCGCCTTGTGTTCCGGGCGCGTGCGCTGTATGCGTGCGCTTTCGAGGCCGTGCCGCGCGATTCCGCGTGCGGCGGTCCTTTGCCCAACCTCAGATGGGAGTCGTCCGATGGCCCGCGTGACAGTCGAAGATTGCGTTGACAAGGTTCCGAACCGGTTCGAGCTGGTGATGCTCGCCGCGCATCGCGCCCGCGAGATCACCTCCGGCGCGCCGCTCACCGTCGCGCGCGACAACGACAAGAACCCCGTCGTGGCGCTGCGCGAAATTGCCGACGAAACGCAGCAGGCCGACGATCTGCGCGAGCGGATGATCGAGGCGCACCAGACCCAGATCGAGGTCGACGAGCCCGAGGCCGATTCGATGTCGCTGCTGATGAGCCAGGAGGCCGACAAGCCGGCCCAGGACGACATGAGCGAGGAACGCCTGCTGCGCGAGTTGATGCAGGTCCAGAAAGAGGGCTGATCGCAGCCCGCACAAGGCCGGGGGTAGGACGACCCAGATGACATCCGCAGACGAGCTGATCGCTCTGGTCCGCAGCTACAACCCGGCCACCCGCGACGCGATGATCCGCGACGCCTATGCCTTCGGCGAAGAGATGCATGCCGGGCAGTTCCGCAAGTCGGGCGAACCCTATTTCATGCATCCCGTCGCCGTGGCGATGATTCTCGCCAAGCAGCAGATGGACGACGCCACGATCGTCACCGCCCTTCTGCACGACACGATCGAGGACACCCGCGCCTCCTTCGCGGTGGTTTCCAAGCGCTTTGGCCGCGAAATCGCCGAGCTGGTCGACGGCGTCACCAAGCTCACCAACCTGCAGCTCTCCTCGACCCGCACCAAGCAGGCCGAGAATTTCCGCAAGCTGTTCATGGCGACCTCCCGCGACTTGCGGGTGACGCTGGTCAAGCTTGCCGACCGGCTCCACAACATGCGCACGATCCGCTCCATGCGGCCCGAGAAGCAGGCCCAGAAGGCGCGCGAGACGATGGAGATCTATGCGCCGCTGGCGGGCCGCATGGGCATGCAGTGGATGCGCGAGGAGCTTGAGGACCTGTCGTTCCAGGTGCTCAACCCCGAGGCGCGCAACTCGATCATCCGCCGCTTCATCATGCTCCAGAAGGAGGCGGGCGACGTCGTCGAGCGCATCACCGCCGACATGCGCACCGAGCTTGACCGCGCCGGCATCAAGGCCGATCTGTTCGGCCGCGCCAAGAAGCCCTATTCGATCTGGCGCAAGATGCAGGAGAAGGATCAGGGCTTCTCCCGGCTATCGGACATCTACGGCTTTCGCGTCGTCACCGACAACGAGGCCGACGCCTACCGCGTCCTTGGCGTGATCCACCAGCGCTGGCGCGCCGTGCCGGGCCGGTTCAAGGATTACATCAGCCAGCCGAAATCCAACGGCTACCGGAGCATCCACACCACCGTCTCTGGCCGCGACGGCAAGCGGGTCGAGGTGCAGATCCGCACCCGCGAGATGCACGAGGTCGCCGAAACCGGCGTCGCCGCGCATTGGTCCTACCGCGACGGCCTGCGGGTCGAGAACCGCTTTGCCGTCGATCCGGCGCGCTGGATCGCCCAGCTGACCGAGCGGCTGGAAACCGGGCATGACGACGAGGATTTTCTCGAGGCCGTGAAGCTCGAGATGTATCAGGATCAGGTGTTCTGCTTCACGCCCAAGGGCGAGGTGATCAAGCTTCCCCGCGGTGCCACGCCGATCGATTTCGCCTTCGCGATCCACACCCGCATCGGCTCCGCCTGCGTCGGCGCCAAGGTGGACGGGCTGCGCGTGCCGCTCTGGACCCGGCTCAAGAACGGCCAGTCGGTCGAGATCATCACAGCCGACGGCCAGCGCCCGCAAGCGAGTTGGATCGAGATCGCGGTGACGGGCCGCGCCAAGGCCACGATCCGCCGGAGCCTTCGCGAGGAGGACCGCGAGCGTTTTGTGAAGCTCGGCTCCGAACTGGTGCGCGTCGCCTTCGAGAACGTCGGCAGGCGGGCCACCGACAAGGCGCTGCGCACCGCGGCCAAGACGCTGGGGCTCGAGAGCGCCACCGAGCTTCTGGCCCGGCTCGGTTCGGCCGACCTCACCACCCGCGAGGTGGTGCAGGCGCTCTATCCCGAACTGGCCGCACGCGGCGACGCGCACGAGATCTCGAAGGAGCGGGCCGTGGCGGGCCTTGCGGCGGGACAGAGCTTTCGCCGCGCGCCCTGTTGCCAGCCTGTCCCCGGCGAACGGATCGTCGGCATCGCCTTTCGCGGTCAGGGCGTGGTGATCCACGCCATCGATTGCCCGGCGCTGGCGCATTACGAGGAACAGCCCGAACGCTGGGTCGATCTGCGTTGGCAGGACGGCACGCATGCCCCGGTCAATACGGTGAGCCTCGATCTGACGGTTACCAACGACGCGGGCGTGCTGGGGCGGCTCTGCACGTTGATCGGCGAGCAATCGGCCAACATCTCCGACATGACCTTTCTCGACCGCAAGCCCGACTTCTACCGCATCCTCGTCGACGTGGACCTGCGCGACGCCGAGCATTTGCACCGGGTGATGACCGCGCTTGAGGCCGAGAGCCACGTCTCCTCGATCGAACGCCACCGCGACCCGAGCCGTGCCGTCGCCTCCGCGACGACGACGGTGACGGCCGGGGCCTGATCGGGGGCGCGGTGGTCTTCAAGCGGCGCGACAGGCGGTCGGTGGGCCGCGCGGTGGCCGAGACGGTCTATCCGCGTGGCGGTTGGCGCCGGGCGTTCGGCTATGTCAGGCACCGGCTGCAGCGCCTTCCCGACACGCCCGAAAAGATCGGTCGCGGCATCTTCGCGGGTGTGCTGGCAAGCTGGACGCCATTCTACGGGCTGCATTTCGTGATCGCCGTGATCTTCGCCAAGATCGGCCGCGGCAACATGCTCGCCTCGCTCTTGGGCACCTTCTTCGGCAATCCGCTCACCTATGTGCCGATCGGCGTAGTGGCGCTTCAGACCGGCTATTTCATCATGGGCCACCCGCCCGGACGCGGGATCGAGACCTCGCTCATGGGCAAATTCGCCGCCGCGGGCGAGGATCTATGGCACAATTTCGGCGCGCTGTTCGGCCCTGATCGCGCCGACTGGCACGGGCTGGGGCTATTCTACCATCAGGTGTTCCTGCCCTATCTCGTGGGGGGCATCCTGCCCGGGCTGATCTCGGCCTTCGCCTGCTATTGGCTTTTCGTCCCCGTGATCGCTGCCTACCAGAACCGCCGCCGCCGCAAGCTGCGCACCAAGCTGCAGGCCTTGGGAAAAAACCCTGAAAGCCCGGCTGACGACGGCACGGGACCGGGATAGGCTTCGGCCCGAAGGAGACCATTGGCATGACGGACCTCAGACTCGGCGTGAACATCGATCACGTGGCCACGGTGCGCAACGCGCGCGGCGGCGACACCCCCTCGCCCGTCCGGGCCGCAAAGCTCGCCGAGGAAGCCGGGGCCGACGGCATCACCGCGCATCTGCGCGAAGACCGCCGCCACATCTCGGACGCCGACATCGAGGCACTGATGGCGACGCTGAAGCTGCCACTCAACTTCGAGATGGCCGCCACCGACGAAATGCAGGCCATTGCGCTGCGCCACCGCCCGCATGCCGTCTGCATTGTCCCCGAAAAGCGCGAGGAGCGCACCACCGAAGGCGGGCTCGAGGTCGCGCGCGACGAGAATCGGCTGGCGCATTTCATCGCGCCGCTGCGCGATGCGGGCTGCCGGGTGTCGATCTTCATCGCCGCCGACCGACCCCAGATCGACGCCGCCGCCCGCATCGGCGCGCAGGTGGTGGAGTTGCACACCGGCGCCTATTGCGACGCCCATGCGGCCGGCGACACTGCCACTCGCGACGCGGAGCTTGCGAAGATCGCCGAAATGGCCACGCACGCCCATGCGCTGGGCCTCGAGGTGCATGCCGGGCACGGGCTTACCTATGACACCGTCGGCCCCATCGCCGGACTTCCCGAGATCCGCGAGCTGAACATCGGCCATTTCCTGATCGGAGAGGCGATCTTCCGCGGGCTGTCGCCCGCCATCGCGGAGATGCGTCGGAGGATGGAGGCCGCTCGACGGGTGATGTCCTGATCAGGTTCCCTTCTTGGTTGATCACGATATGCACGTGCGGGGGATGAAAATCGGCTTTCTGCAAAACATTGCCGAGACGGCAGCACCTTCCCGCCGATGTCTGCAGTGTTCCCGCCCTGCCCGAATTTGCGGCAGGAACATGATCCCGCCGCCGCAGTTTTGACCTTCAAGACCGCCGGGGACCACTCACACCCCCTGCCCCGGCGGTCATGACACCGGAGGAAAGGAACGCACATGTTCATGAAGTCCAAGAGCCTCGTCGCCGCCGCCGCCCTCACCGTCGCCGCATCGGGCGCCTTTGCCCAAGGGCAGGAAGGTCTCGTCAACGTCGCGGTTGACGACAACACCGTGCAAGTGCCCGTCGATGTCGCAGCCAATGTCTGCGACGTCGACGTGAACGTGCTCGCGGCCCAGTTCGTCGGATCCGACGAAACCGCCTGCGAGATCGACCAGAAGACTGCCGCCCAAAACGGCATCAAGTCGAACGGCAGCAACAACGCACAGGGCAACAACGGCCAGCAGAACGGCCTTGTGAACCTTTCGGTCGATGGCAACACCGTGCAGGCGCCGATCGGCGTGGCAGCCAATGTCTGTGACGTCGATGCCAACGTGCTCGCCCGTCAAGCCAAGGGCAACGACGATACCGTCTGCGAAATCAGCCAGGAGCAGGCTGCCGAGAATGGCATCGACATGTCGGGCATGACTGGCGGCACGGAGTCGACTGGCACGACCGATACGGTCACCGATGCGGCCGACACCGTGACCGACACGGCCACGGACGCCGCCGAAACGGTGACCGACACCGCCGAAGATGCGGCTGACGAGGTGGAGAACGCCACTAACTGATCGCGCATCCCAAACATGCTTCGAGGAGGCGTCCGGCATACCCGGACGCCTTTTTTCATTAACGATTCTTCGAAAAATTCTGCCCGAATCATGGACCGTTCATTCGGGTCGCACGTTGGTACTGCAAGAGGCTCCCGAGGGAGCATCCACCATATCGGAGACAGACATGAGCGACCATCTCGACACCCTGAAGAAGCTCCACACCCGCGTCATCGACAGCCGCGACGGTTACAAGCATTCGCGCGAGGATGTCGCTGACGAGCGTGGATTCGTCGGCTTCTTCGACCGCCGCATTGCCGAGCGCGAGCAGTTTCACACCGTGATCCATCGCCAGCTTGGCGCCGAGGGCGTGGACGTGAGCGAGAGCGGCTCGACCGCTGCTGCCGCCCATCGTGGCTGGCTGTCCTTGAAGGATTCGCTGACCGGTAATGACGAAGCGGTCTATGACGAGATCATCAGTGGCGAAGAGCAGCTCCTGAAGCTCTATGACGATGCCATCTCCGCCACGACCGGCAAGCCCGAGTGGAGTTTCCTGTCGAGCCAGCGTGCCGACGTGGAAAAGGCAATCACCGAGGCACGGGCGGAAAAGAGCCGCCACGCCGCCTGATCCGCAAATCCTTTTCGGTTCCATTTGCGCCGTCCCTTCGGGGGCGGCGCATTTCGTGAGGACCCCTCATTGCCCGTATGGGCGGCATCGGCTAGCGAGGGGCCATGATCCTTGGCATCGGCACCGATCTCGCGAATATCGACCGCATCGCCGGCGTGCTCGAACGCCATGGCGACCGGTTCCGCAACCGCGTCTTCACCCCGGTGGAGCAGGCCAAGGCCGAGCGCCGCCGCGACGTGGCCGGCACCTATGCGAAGCGGTGGGCCGCCAAGGAGGCATGCTCCAAGGCGCTGGGCACCGGGCTGCGCATGGGCATCGCCTGGAAGGACATGGCGGTGAGCAACCTCGCGACCGGCCAGCCGATGATGGAGGTCACGGGCTGGGCGCGCGAGAGACTCGACGCGATGACGCCCGCGGACCACGAGGCGATCATCCATGTCACGCTGACCGACGATCACCCTTGGGCGCAGGCCTTCGTGGTGATCGAGGCGCGCCCTCTCGCCGCGCGCTGATCGCTTCTTGCGACATGGTCCGAAGTCGCAAGGGCTCTAGGGAATCGCCATGCCTGTTGTCAGGCTCTGGCGCTGCGCCGTTGTGCGGGCTAGACCGCGTGCTTGGCGGTTTCCTTGACTAATTCCCCCGCCCCCCGCATGTAGCCCCGAAACCCCAAGGGACCCTTCCGCATGGCCAGCAGATCCGACACCGAGAAGCAGGGCTTCGTCCACAGCGTCTGGGAAACCGTCAAGACGGTGTTCTGGGCGCTGCTGATTGCGGGCATCTTCCGCACCCTGTTCTTCCAGCCCTTCTGGATTCCCTCGGGCTCGATGAAGGACACGCTGCTGATCGGCGACTTCCTTTTCGTCAACAAGATGGCTTACGGCTACTCCTACGCGTCGTGCCCCTCGGTGCGTCTGGCCTCGCTCGGCGTCGACATCTCGGCCGAGGATGTCTGCGGCTGGGCCAAGGGCGACAATGACAGGCTCTGGGGCGAATATCCCGAGCGCGGCGATGTGGTGGTGTTCCGCCACCCTGTGACCGGCGAGGATTTCATCAAGCGCGCCATCGGCCTGCCGGGCGACCGGATCCAGGTGCGCGAAGGGCGGCTCTTCCTCAACGATGAGGCGGTCGGGCAGGAACCGGCGGGCACCTTCACCGAGGTGATGGAGCGTCAGGGGCCGCAAGGGCTGATGCCGCGCTGCCGCAACGGCGCCGTCGGCATGGGGGCCATCTGTGAAAAGACCCGCTATACCGAGACGCTGCCGAACGGCGTGAGCCATGACATCCTCGACATCGGCAACCAGTCGTCCGACAATACCGGCGTCTACACCGTTCCCGAGGGGCATCTGTTCTTCATGGGCGACAACCGCGACAACTCCACCGACAGCCGGGTGCCGCAAAACGCGCGCGGTGTGGGCTTCGTGCCCTTCGAGGATCTCGTGGGCCGGGCCGACCGGATCATGTTCTCCTCGGCGGGGCGCTCGATGCTGGCCTTCTGGACCTGGCGCTCGGACCGCTTCTTCAAGGCAGTCGAGTGAAGCTTTCGGCCGAACTGCGTGCCTTTGCGGGCCGGCTGGGACACGAGTTTTCGCGGCCCGAGCTTTTGTCGCGCGCCGTCACCCACGGCTCGATCTCCGGGCCGATGCGCGATGACAACCAGCGGCTCGAATTCCTGGGTGACCGGGTGCTGGGGCTCGTGATGGCCGAGGCGCTGCTCGACGCGGATCGCGGTGCCACCGAGGGCCAGATCGCGCCGCGCTTCAACGCGCTGGTGCGCCGCGAGACCTGCGCCGAAGTGGCGCGCGAGATCGAGATCGGTGCGGTGCTGCGGCTCGGCCGGTCCGAGATGAAATCGGGCGGCCGCCGCAAGGAGGCGCTGCTCGCCGACGCGATGGAGGCAGTGATCGCCGCCGTCTATCTCGACGCGGGCTTCGAGGCGGCGCGCGGCGTGGTGCGCGGGCTTTGGGGCGAACGGATCAACCAAGTCGAAACCGATGCGCGCGACCCCAAGACCGCGCTTCAGGAATGGGCGCAGGCGCGCGGAGAGCCGCCGCCCGTCTATGCCGAGACAAGCCGCGAGGGACCGGACCATGCGCCGGTCTTCACGATCGAGGTGACGCTGGCCTCGGGCGCGTCGCACAGCGCCACGGCCGGATCGAAACGGCAGGCGGAACAGGCGGCCGCGGCCGCGCTATTGAAACAGGTGAGCGAATGAGCGAGCACGACGAGACGCCGAAAGGCGACGAGACCCCGGCGGCCGCTCAGGGTGAGCCGCAGGCTGACGCGCTGCACGAGGACGGCCTTCCCGGCGCGCCCATCGGCGGCGATCAGGACGGCGAGGAAGGCCCCACCGGCGCGGGCTATGTCGCCCTCATCGGCGAGCCGAACGCAGGCAAATCGACGCTGCTGAACCGCATGGTCGGTGCCAAGGTGTCGATCGTCACCCACAAGGTGCAGACCACCCGCGCCCGCATCCGCGGCGTCGCGATGGAGGGGCGCACGCAGATCGTCTTCGTCGACACACCGGGCTTGTTCCGGCCGCGCCGCAGGCTCGACCGCGCCATGGTCGCGGCGGCATGGGGCGGTGTCGCCGACGCCGATGTCGTGGTGCTGTTGATCGAGGCGCATCGCGGCATCACCGACGGGGTGAAGTCGATCCTCGAAAACCTCGGCGACCGCGTCGGACGCACGCCGGTCGCACTCGCCATCAACAAGATCGACAAGGTGAAGTCCGAGGCGCTGCTGAAGTTGACGCAGGATCTCAACGCCGCGCATCCTTTCGTGAAGACATTCATGATCTCGGCCGAGCGTGGCCATGGCTGCGCCGATCTCAAGGAATGGCTCGCCGAACAGATGCCGCGAAGCCCCTGGCTCTATCCCGAGGATCAACTCGCCGACCTGCCGCTGCGGATGATCGCCGCCGAGATGACGCGTGAGAAGCTGACGCTCCGGCTGCATCAGGAGCTGCCCTACGAGCTCACGGTCGAGACCGAGAGCTGGCAGGAGCGCGACGATGGCTCGGCCCGCGTCGACCAGATCATCTATGTCGCCCGCGACGGCCACAAGGGCATCGTGCTGGGCAAGGCGGGCGAGACGGTAAAGTCGGTCTCCAAGGCCGCGCGCGAGGAGCTGTCGGAGTTCCTCGGCCGCAAGGTGCACCTGTTCCTGCAGGTGAAGGTTCGGCCGAACTGGCTCGAGGAGAAAGAGCGCTATTCCGAGATGGGCCTCGACTTCAAGGACGGCAATTCTTGAGCCGTCTCGCCGCGGGCATCTGGGTTTCGGCC
The DNA here is from genome assembly GCF_047631075.1 of Limimaricola cinnabarinus. Classification (NCBI taxonomy): domain Bacteria; kingdom Pseudomonadati; phylum Pseudomonadota; class Alphaproteobacteria; order Rhodobacterales; family Paracoccaceae; genus Limimaricola; species Limimaricola cinnabarinus. Next base: position 88,757 of record NZ_JBLHYX010000001.1, on the reverse strand, counting down.
TATCTGACGCGGCTCAGGCTCGCCGACATCCCCGCCTTCGTCACCTCGAAAGGCGACGAGACGGCGGGGGCGGTGCTGGTGAAGTCGAACACGCTCGACGGGCAGGCGCGGCTGTTCCAGCGCAGCCTCGACCTGATGACCGGTGCACGGGTCTGGATCGTTCTGGCCGAGGGGCCGGAGCCGGAGGTCGACGCAAGCATCAAGAAGCAAAAGCGCTTCGACCCCGACCTGTGGGTGATCGAGGTCGAGGACCGGGCGGGCCGGACGCTTCTCGAAGAGGTAGGGCTGGCGGACTAGCCCCCGATGCGAGGCCGTCAGGCCGCGCGCCAACGCTCGAGAATGTGCCGCGCCACCATCAGGTCGAGATGCGCGCCGCCGCCATTCTTGAACAGGGTGATCTCGTCCGCGCTTTCGCGCCGGAACAGATCCGGCTCCGAGAACTCCGCCACCACGTCCTCGCGCGCGATCGCGCCCGTCTCCAGCGGGATCTTCAACTCGCCGATATGGTCGAGCGTCGTGGCGCGCGCATCGACAAAGATCCGCGCGCGTTGCAGCGCCCGGTCGTCCGCCTCGCGCATATGGGGCGTGAAGGCGCCAATCAGGTCGAGATGGGTGCCGGGGCGCAGCCAGTCGCCCCGCACCACCGGCGCTTTCGCCATGGTCGCGCAGGTGACGATGTCGGCGCGGCCCACCGCCTGCTCCAGATCCTCGGCGATCACGATATCCGGGTGCTGGACCTTCAGCCGCTCCGCCCCCGCCCGGGAGCGGTTCCAGACGGTGAAGCGGGCCTCTGGAAAGGCCGCTCCGTAAGCCTCGCGCAGCGATGCCGCGACGTTGCCCGCGCCGACGATCAGGATCTCGTGGCTGTCGGGGCGCGCGAGCTTCATCGCGCCGAGCAGGCTGTCGGCGGCGGTCTTCCACTTGGTGACGAGATGGAAATCCACCACGGCCTCTAGCGTCCCGTCCGTATCCGACAGGAGGTTCACCGCGCCGTTGATGCTGGGGCCGTCATTGCCCGGAAAGACCGTCACGACCTTCACCGCGATGCCCAAGCCCTCGATCCAGGCGGAGCGGTTCAAAAGCGTGTCCTTGCCCCGGTAGAGAAACGTGTCCGTCACTTGCGCGGGCGGCAGATCGTGCCCGGCCTCGATCGCACGGGCCATGGCGATCCAGTCGAGCTTCGCCTCGGCCTCGAAGGGAATGATCTCGGTCACGCGGCCTCCGCCTCATTGAGCAGCCCCTCGGCCACCAGCCTCTCGGCCAGCCCATCGGGGCCGGTGAAGTGATGCGTCTGCCAGCCACGCGCGCGGGCGGCGGCGATGTTGTCGGCACGGTCGTCGGTGAACAGGAGCCGCTCCGGCGCCACGCCGGTCTCGCGCTCCAGCCGCTCGTAGATCGGCGCGTCGGGCTTGGCCATGCGCAGGTGCCCCGACACGAACAGCGCGTCGAACTCGGCGAATACGGGATAATGCACGCGCGCGATCTCGAAGGTCTCGACCCCGAAGTTCGACAGCGCGAAGACCGGCACGCCGCGCGCCTTCAACGCCCGCAGGAGCCGCCCCGAACGCGGTATCTCGGGGCTCGCCATCTCGATCCAGCGGTCATGCCACAACGCGATCTCGGCGGCCCAGTCGGGATGCGCCTCGGCCAGCGCCATGACCTGCCCGTGGAACGCCTCGCCCATGTCGACCCGCTCGTTCATCGCGTGCAGTTCCACGGCGGCAAAGAGCGCGGCGCGCCGCTCCGCCCCGATCTCGGCGTCATAGAACCCTTCGGGATTCCACTCGATCAGCACGTTGCCGATGTCGAACACCACTGCATCCACGCTCATGATCCCGCTCCTTCGGTCTTGGCCTTGCGCAGCGCCCGCTCCAGCGCGTCGAGAAAGCGCGAGCGGTCGGATTTGGTGAAGCCCTTGCCGCCGCCCTGACGGAACGGATCGGCGGCGCGCAGATCGGCCATCAGGTCGCGGGTGGCGAGCACGTTGCCGATATTGGCCTGCGTCAGAGGCTCGCCATTGTGCTTGAGCACCTGCGCCCCGGCCTCGACGCATTTCGCGGCGAGCGGGATGTCATTGGTGATCACCACGTCACCCGTCCTGGCGCGGTCGGCGATCCACATGTCGGCCACGTCCGGCCCCTCGGGGACGATGATGGTCTCCACATAGGGGTTCTGCGAGGGGCGAAGTCCGCCATTCGAGACGATGGCGACCTTCACCTTGTGGCGGGTCCCCACCGCCTCGCATTCGGCCTTAACGGGGCAGGCATCGGCATCCACATAGATCATGACCAGAGCGCTGCGGCGTGGAAATCGACATGGTCCTCGATGAAGGAGGACACGAAGAAATAGCTGTGGTCATAGCCCTTCTGAAGGCGCAGCGTGCCGGGTTGACGCCGCTCGGCCATGGCGCGGGCGAAATGCTCGGTGCCGAGCTTGTCGCCGAACTGGTCGGCGGTGCCGGTGTCGATCAGGAGCGGCCCGTCGAAGCCGGTCTTGGTCATCAAGAGCGTCGCGTCGTGGCGTGCCCAAGTGGCCTCGTCTGTGCCGAGATAGGCCTCGAACTGGCGGCGGCCCCATTCGCTCTGCGTCGGATGGCAAATCGGCGCGAAGGCCGAGACACTTCGGTATCGTCCCGGCAGCCGCATCGCCATGGTCAGCGCGCCGTGCCCGCCCATGGAATGACCGGTGATCGCCTGGCGCGCCTCGTCGATGGCGAACTGCCCTTCGAGCAGGGCGGGCAGTTCCTCGGCCACGTAGTCCCACATCTGGTAATGCTTCGCCCAAGGATCCTCGGTCGCGTTAAGGTAGAACCCCGCGCCCTGCCCCATGTCGAAGCCGTCATCATCGGCCACGCCCGGCCCGCGCGGCGAGGTGTCTGGAAACACCAGCGCGATGCCCTGCTCGGCGGCCCAGCGCTGCGCGCCCGACTTGGTCATCGCGTTCTCATGGGTGCAGGTGAGACCCGACAGGAACCACAGCACCGGCACCGGCCCCTCCTGCGCTTCCACGGGCAGGAACAGCCCGAAGGTCATCTCGGTGCCGGTGGCCTCGCTGGCATGCGAATAGACCCCCTGCACGCCGCCGAAACAAGTGTTTTCGCTGATTGTCTTCATGTCGTCTCCGTATCCGCCGAGATCACGGTGAGGATCTCTTCAAGCGGCTTCTTGTTCAATGCCGCCGCCGGGACGGTGGCGTCTTTGGCGGGGTGACCGACGGCAAGGATCATCACCGGTTTCTCGGCCACCGGACGGTCGCAGAGCCCGGTGAGGAACTTCATCGGGCTCGGCGTGTGGGTGAGCACCGACAGCCCCGACAGATGCAGCGCCCCGATCAGGAAGCCGGTGGCGAGACCGACGCTTTCGGGCACGTAGTAGTGCTTGTAGCGCGCGCCGTCCTCGCGCGTGCCCCAGCGTTGCGCGAAGACGACGATGAGCCACGGCGCGATCTCGAGATGCGGCTTGGACGCGCCGGTGCCGATCGGCTCCAACGCTGCGATCCACTCGTCCGGCGCGCCGCCCTCGTAGAAGGCGCGCTCCTCCTCCTCGGCAGCGGCGCGAATCTTGGTCTTCATGGGCGTGTCAGAAATGGCGACGAAGTGCCATGGCTGCTGGTTGGCTCCCGAGGGTGCGCGCCCGGCGGTGGCGATGGCGGTCTCGATCACCGCGCGCGGCACCGACCGGTCGGAGAAGTCGCGCACCGTGTGGCGCGTCGCCATCGCGTCATGATGCGCCAGCGCGGCGGCCTGCATCGCGGCATCGGTCATGTCGCCCCGGTTGGGCAATGGCAGGGGCTGGTAACGGATCTCGCTCGTGGTCATCGTGGCCTCCCCCCTGCTGCCCCGCACTGTCGCCAATGGCGGCGGTGGGTGCAAGTCGGGCGCGGCGCCCCAAGGAGACCGCAAAAAGCCCGTATTCTAAAAGTGAAGGGGTCAGGGTCATGCCTCAGCCGCCGCCGATCAGCACCCCGGCGGCGAAGACCAGCGCGCCGCCCAGCACCACCTGGAAGGCCGCGCGCAGGAACGGCGTGTCCATATAACGGCTCTGAATCCAGGCGATGGCCCAAAGCTCGATGAAGACCACGATGATGGCGGTGATCGTCGCCGCCCAGAAATGCGGGATCAGGTAGGGTAGCGCGTGGCCAAGGCCGCCCACGGTGGTCATCACCCCCGTGGCGATGCCGCGCTTGATCGGCGAGCCGCGGCCCGACAGCTGCCCGTCATCCGAGGCGGCCTCGGTGAAACCCATGGAGATGCCCGCCCCGACACTGGCTGCGAGACCGACGAGGAAGGTCGTATGCGTGTCCTGCGTCGCGAAGGCGGTGGCGAAGATCGGCGCCAGCGTCGAGACCGAGCCGTCCATCAGCCCCGCCAGCCCCGGCTGCACATAGGTCAGCACGAATTGCCGCCGCGCAGCGTGATCCTCGTCGTCGCGCGCCTCGTCGTGCAGGTATTCCTCCGCGAGGGCCTGTGCCGTGTCCCGGTGCCCGGCCTCGGCGGCGGCGAGGTCGCCCAGAAGCGCGCGGGTCGCCGCGTCGCGCGCATGGGCGGCGGCGCGGGCATAAAAGGCCCCGGCCTCGCGCTCCATTTCCGCCGCCTGCGCGCGGATCGTCTCGAGCCCGAGATTTTCGATCAGCCAGACCGGGCGGCGGGCGTGGAACCCCGCCACGTGCTCGCGGCGCAAAAGCGGGATCACCTCGCCGAAACGGTCGCGGTGCAGCGCGATGAGCTGCCGCCGGTGGTCGTCCTCCTCCTCGGCCATGCCGTCGAACACCGCCGCCGAGGCCGCATAGCTTTCGCGCAGCCGCTCGGCATAAAGCCGGTAGATCCGCGCGTCATCCTCCTCCGAGGAGATCGCCAGCGCGAGGACCTCCTGTTCGCTGAGATCGTTGAACCGGCGACGCGAGGAGAATCCGGGAATCATGACCGCACCTTCTTTAGAATGATTCCAATCTATAGCCCCTCCAGTGCGGCGCAACCCGGCGTGACGACATGGCTGGCCGTCCTTCGGCGAGATGCCTATGCTGTCGACGATCCACAGGAGACGAGATGACCGCCGAACCGCAGGAGATCCGCAAGGGTCGCAAGTACGACCAGGTTCTGGACGGAGCCCGCGAAGTGTTTCTCATGGAGGGATTCGAAGGCGCCAGCGTCGATGACATCGCCCGTGCAGCGGGTGTGTCCAAGGCCACGCTCTACAGCTATTTTCCCGACAAGCGCCTGCTGTTTCTCGAAGTGGTGCGCAGCGAATGCAGACGGCACGCCGACAACGCCATGGCCGAGATCCGCAGCTCCGGCCCGCCCGCCGAGGTGCTGGGCCGCGCGGCGCGACGCAAGATCGCCTTCTACACCTCGGATTTCGGGCTGCGGATGTTCCGGGTCTTCGTCGCCGAAAGCGCGCGGTTTCCCGATGTCGGTCGCGCCTTCTACAAGAGCGGCCCCGAGATGGGTCGCGCCCAGATGATGGAATATCTCGGGCAGGCGATGGAACGCGGCGAGCTGCAGATCGAGGATCTCGCGCTGGCCGCCGACCAGTTCCACGAGCTATGCCGCGCCGACCTGTTCTACCGCGCGATCCTCAGCGTCACCGAAAGCTTTACCCCCGAGGAATGCGACCGCGTGGCCGATGGCGCGGTGGCCACGTTCCTCGCCCGCTACGGCACCTAATCCTTGCGCCGCACCTGAAGCTGGTTGCCCTGCTTGCGGGTCTCGAAGCGCTTGAGATCGAGCACGAGGTCTGACAGCTTGCGCTTGCCATAGCTGCGCACGTCGAAATCGGGGTTGTCGGCGGTGATGTACTGACCGAGCGGCCCCAAGGGGTACCATTCGTCGTCATCCTGCTCGATCTTGTCCATCGCGCGCAGGATCAGCGGCACCGCCTCAAGCGGGGGCTTCTTGCCCGTGGGCGCGGCCGGTGCCTCGCCCTCGACCTGCGGTTGGTCCGGCTTGGGGGTGGACACGGGCTCGTCCATGATGTTCTCGATCATCACGAAGCGGTTGCAGACGTTGCGCAGGCTTTCCGGCGCCTTGGCCTCGCCGATGCCGATCACGTCGAGCCCCTGCTCGCGGATGCGGTTGGCCAGCGCGGTGAAATCGCTGTCGGACGAGACCAGCACGAAGCCGTCGAAGCGGCCCGTATGCAGGATGTCCATCGCATCGATGACAAGACCGATGTCGGAGGCGTTCTTGCCCTTGGTGTTGGCGGTTTCCTGATGCGCCACGAGGCCGAGGGCGCGCACGTTGTCGGCCCAGCCGCGCAGCCGCTCGGCCGACCAGTCGCCATAGACCCGGCGCAGGGCGGGCTCGCCGAAACTGGTGATCTCCTTGAGGATCGGTTTGGCAAAGCGGGCCGGGATGTTGTCGGCGTCGATCAGCACGGCGTAGAGCGGGCGGGTCTCGGGCATGTCGGGGCCTCCTGCGACGGGTTTCCCCGCCTGTCGCGCCCCCGGAGCCCGGCGTCAAGCCGGACCCCGGGGGCAAGGATCAGTAGACCACCACCGAACGGATGCTTTCGCCCGCATGCATGAGGTCGAAGCCCTTGTTGATCTCGTCGAGCTTGAGCTGATGCGTGATCATCGGGTCGATCTCGATCTTTCCCTCCATGTACCAGTCCACGATCTTGGGCACGTCGGTCCGCCCGCGCGCGCCGCCAAAGGCCGTGCCCTTCCAGGTGCGCCCGGTGACAAGCTGGAACGGCCGGGTCGAGATCTCGGCCCCCGCGGGCGCGACGCCGATCACCACCGAGACACCCCAGCCGCGATGCGACGATTCGAGCGCCTGGCGCATCACCGTGACATTGCCGGTGCAATCGAAGGTGTAATCCGCGCCGCCGATCAGGTCGCCGCGCCGCTTGGTCATGTTCACCAGATGCGAGACGATGTCACCGTCGATCTCCTTGGGGTTCACGAAATGGGTCATGCCGAAGCGCTCGCCCCATTCCTTGCGGTCATTGTTGATGTCGACGCCGATGATCATGTCGGCACCCGCAAGCCTGAGCCCCTGGAGCACGTTGAGGCCGATGCCGCCCAGCCCGAACACCACCGCCGTGGAGCCAATCTCGACCTGCGCGGTGTTGATCACCGCACCGACGCCGGTGGTGACGCCGCAGCCGATGTAGCAGATCTTGTCGAAGGGCGCGTCCTCGCGCACCTTGGCGAGCGCGATCTCGGGCAGGACCGTGTGGTTGGCGAAGGTTGAGCAGCCCATGTAATGCAGGATCGGGTCGCCATCGAGCGTCGAGAAGCGCGAAGTGCCGTCGGGCATCAGCCCTTGGCCTTGGGTGCCCCGAATCGAGGTGCACAGATTGGTCTTCTGGCTCAGGCAGGAGGGGCACTGGCGGCATTCGGGGGTGTAGAGCGGGATCACGTGATCGCCGGGCTTGAGCGAGGTGACGCCCGCGCCGACCTCGACCACCACGCCCGCGCCCTCATGGCCCAAGATCGCGGGGAACAGCCCTTCAGGATCGGCGCCCGACAGGGTGAATTCGTCGGTGTGGCAGATGCCGGTGGCCTTGATCTCGACGAGGACCTCGCCTGCCTTGGGGCCTTCGAGGTTGACCTCCATGATCTCGAGCGGCTTTCCGGCCTGAACGGCGACGGCGGCACGTGTGCGCATGGGATGATCTCCGTTTTGGGGCGCGCCGCACTCCGGCGCGCTTTGGCGGGCAGGGTCGCGGAAACCGGCACGGAGATCAATGGCGCAGCCTCTTGTGCCGTCGCGCGCGACGGGTCAGGGTCCGGATCATGCGATACCTCATCCTGCCCCTTCTTCTGGCCGCCTGCGCGCCCTTGGCGCAGCCCCCCGGCCCCACGCCCCCGCCGGCGTCCAGCCCCGCCGATCCGGGCCGCTGCGGCGCGGCCGAGCGGCAGCGGCTCCTCAGCGCGCCGGTCACGGCGCTGGAGCGCGAGCTGATCCTTGGACAGGTGCGGGTGATCCGCCCCGATGATCTGGTGACGATGGATTTCCGCGAGGATCGGATCAATTTCGAGATCGACGCTTCGGAGAGGATCGCGCGGATCTATTGCGGCTGATCCCATCGGGCCGGGAGGGGGCCGAAAAGAGCCAGACCGACATTCCGAACGGAATCCGGCCCGGACGCGGTCATGCCGCACCCGGGCCGTAGAAGTTCGCGAACAGGCCCCGCCCCGTCGTGGATCAGGTGGGGGCTTTTATCACCGCGATGAAGCGGGTTGCCTGCCGCTGAACCCGTTGTGACAGCGAGTCGCGGCGCGGATGCGGTCGGGCGCGGCCAATGCGACGACGTTTTCGCGGCGTTCGCGTGGCGCGGGCGTCGGCAAAGCCCCCGAGCCTTGAAATGCCGCCCCGCGCGCGTAACTCTGAAGACATGACGCTTCAGCCCCCCACGCCGTTTCCAGGCCGCCTGCCCGAGCCGGTCGCCTTCCATCGCACAGAGTTGGGGCCGATCCTGTCGGTCTATGGGCGCATGGTCGCCGCTGGCGAATGGCGCGACTACGCGATCTCCTCCTTGCGCGACATGGCCGTGTTCTCGGTGTTTCGCCGCACCGCCGAGACGCCGCTCTATCGCATCGAGAAACGCCCCAAGCTGCGGCAGCGGCAGGGGCAGTTTGCGGTATTCGGCCCCGAAGGGCAGGTGCTGCGGCGCGGCGACGACCTCGCGCAGGTGCTCAAGGTCTTTGACGCGCGCCGCTTCAGGGTGATCGAGTGAGCGTCACAGCCTGCGGCGATGCGTCACCGGCCCGCCGCCCTGCGCCTCGATCCTGAGCACCGCCTTTTTCGCATCCTCGTAGGTCACGGCCATGGCGTGCCCGTTGGCGTGGATGATGGTGTCGGGGTCCACGAGCATCGCCACATGCCCCTTCCAGAACCACAGGTCACCGCGTTGCGGCGGCTCGTTCGCGGCATCGCGACCTAGGCCCTGTTGCAGGTCGCTATCGCCCGGAGAGGCCACCCCGCAGGCCAGCAGCGCCGCCTGCACCAGCCCGGAGCAATCGATGCCGAGCCGCGAATTGCCCCCCCACAGATAGGGCGTGCCGAAGAACATCTGCGCCACCGTCACCGGGTCCGAGAAGGGGCGGTCGATCTCGCGCAGATGCTTCTTTGGAATGAAACCCTCGGGCGTCTCGAACAGGGCCTTCAGCTCGTGCAGCACGGTGATCCGGCTGCCGAAGCTCAGATGCGCGAGGTCGCGCGACTTGATGCTCTCCTCGGCATAGAGATGGGTGGCCGGGGTGGCCACGATGTGGGTCGCGGCACGCGGCGCACCGAGGCCCGCCTCATCGACATAGCCGCAATAGCCGTCGCGTGCGGCGCGAATGAAGGCCCGGCCATCGCGCCGCTCGAACAAATCGACGCCCTCGCCCATGAGAAGCTGCCGGTCGCGCGCCCCGTCCGGCACAGCCAGCAGGTCGAGTACCGGCCGCGTCACCCGCGCGCCTTCGCCCGGCACGTAACGCTCGGCCGTGATCTTGCCCGCCAGCTCCAGCGCGGCGACGCGGCCATTGGCCGGGGTCAGGCGGCGATCCATGGCACTTACTCCAGATCCAGCAGCTCGGGCATCGCCTCCAGCAGCGCCCGCGCGCCCATGCCGACGCCGCCCTTGGGCCGCGCCGGGGCGGGTTTGGGGTTCCAGCCGTAGATGTCGAAATGCACGTAGCGCGTGCCCTCGGCAAAGCGGCGCAGGAACAGTGCCGCAGTGATCGACCCTGCCATGCCGCCTGATGGCGCGTTGTCGAGATCGGCGATGCCCGGCTCGATCATCGGCTCGTAGGGGGCGTGGAACGGCATGCGCCAGACCGGGTCGGCCACCCGCGCCGCCGCCCGCCCGATCGCTGCCGCGTCGGCATCGGCATCCGTGTAGAACGGCGAGAGGTCGGGGCCCACCGCCACCCGCGCCGCGCCGGTGAGCGTCGCCATGGAGATCATCAGATCGGGGCTTTCCTCGGCCCCCAGCGCCAGCGCGTCGGCCAGCACCAGCCGGCCTTCGGCGTCGGTGTTGTTGTTCTCGACCGTGAGCCCCTTGCGGGAGGCGAGGATGTCGCCGGGACGGAACGCAGTGGCCGAAACCGAGTTCTCGACCGCCGGGATCAGCACGCGCAGCCGGATCTTCAGCCCCAGTGCCATGATCATCTGCGCCAGCCCCAGCACCGTCGCCGCGCCGCCCATGTCCTTCTTCATCAGCCCCATGGAGGCGCCGGGCTTGAGGTTGAGCCCGCCGGTGTCGAAGCACACCCCCTTGCCCACCAGCGTCAGCTTCGGGCCCTGATCGCCCCAGCGCAGATCGAGAAGACGCGGCGCGCGGTCGGCAGCGGCGGCGCGGCCGACCGTATGGATCAGCGGCAGGTTGCCCGCCAGAAGCTCATCTCCCTTCGTCACGGCCATGCGCGCGCCAAAACGTTCGGCAAGATCGGCGGCGGCGGCTTCGAGATCGGTGGGCCCCATGTCGGAGGCCGGCGTGTTGATCAGGTCGCGGGTCAGCGCCTCGCCCGCCGCGATGATGCGCAGCCGTTCGGCATCGACGCCCTTCGGCGCCACCAGCCGCGCCTTGGCCGTGCTCTGGCTGGCATAGCGGTCGAAGCGGTAGCTCTCCAGAAGCCAGCCCAGCGCGGTCTCGTGCGCGAGGTCAGGATCAGTGGCCGGGTCGAGCGCATAGGTGCCCTCCGGCAGCTTCGATGCGGCGGAGGCGGCGATGAAACGTCCGCGCGCGCGAGCCTTGTCGTCGCCCAGGCCCACCAGCGCCCCCCAAAGCCCGCCGGAGGCGTCGGGCAGCGCCAGCACCGCACCCGGCCCGGCCCTGAACCCCTGCGCCCGCGCCCAGGCCTGCGCGACCTGCGGCAGATCGCCGAGCGCGGCGTCGAGGCCGTCGGGCGTCACGAGGCGCAAGGTCAGGGCATCGGTGCCGGGGGCGGCGAAATCGGGTGTCGGCATGGCTGTGGCTCCTCGGGGCGGGCGTCGGGGCGGGCGATCTCCGCACGCATCGGGGCGAGACTAGCCGCCGCCGCCGCCGCCGCAACCCGGATCGCGCGTCAGCCCGAGCGGCGAAGCGCGCCCAGCGCCCCGGCGCCGCAACGCCCCAGCCGCGCCACCGTCGCCCCGAGCGCCGCCGCGTCGCCACGCTTGGCGCAATCCTCGACGCTGGCCGCGACCCGCGCCATCTCCGACAAGCCGAGCCGCGTGGCCAATCGGCGCAGACCGCGCGCATCGGCGCGCAGCCGCCCGAAGGCGCAGGCCGACAGATGTGCCTCGAGCCGGGTCAGCCGGGCCGAAAGCTCGGCCGAGGGAGGCACGCCGCGCCGATGCGCCGCGCCCAGCATGGTGAGCAGGCGGGCCCGCAGCAACGCCTCGGCGGGCGGCTCTGGAAGCGGCATCATCGGCACGATGGCCTGCGGATCGGGGCATGTGTCAGCAAAGGTCATGACCGCATCTTTCGCCTCGATAGGTTCCGAAACCGTTGCGCTCGCACCGAGATATGTCTCGAATCTTCTCACAATTCCGCTTATCTGCGGCGGGACGACGCATGGAGAGCCACATGACCATCGCCAGACCCCTCCCCGACTATCTCGTGAAGCGCTATCACGGCTGGAAGGCCACCTCCTACGCGGAGAACAGCGCCTGGTACCGCAAGCTTGCCGATGATGGCCAGCATCCGCGCGCCATGGTGATCTCGTGCTGCGACAGCCGGGTGCATGTCACCTCGATCTTCGGCGCCGATCCGGGCGAATTCTTCATTCACCGCAACATCGCCAACCTCGTGCCGCCCTATGCCCCCGACGGCAATCAGCACGGCACTTCGGCGGCGATCGAATACGCGGTGACCGCGCTCAAGGTGCCGCATCTCATCGTGATCGGCCATTCGAGCTGCGGCGGCGTGCGCGGCTGCTTCGACATGTGCGAGGGCCACGCCCCGGCGCTCGAGGAGAAGTCGAGCTTCGTCGGCCGCTGGATGGACCTACTGCGCCCCGGCTATGCGCGGCTGCCCGAGGGCACCGAAGCCGAGCGCGTCGCGGCGCTGGAAAAGCAGGCGGTGCTGGTCTCGCTCGAGAACCTGATGAGCTTTCCCTACGTGAAGGAGGCGGTCGAGGAGGGCAAGCTGACGCTGCACGGGCTCTGGACCGACATCGGCGCAGGCGGGCTCGAATGCTACGATTCCGATCGCGGCGATTTCGTCCCGGTCTGATCTCTTTCCGATCTGGGCCGCGTCAGCCGGAACACCGGTTGCGCGGCAAAGATCACCAGCATGATCCGCACCAGATGCAGGACCGAAACATAGGCCACGTCCTGCCCCATCGCCAAAGCCAGCAGGCTCATCTCGGTGAGCCCGCCGGGTGAATACCCCAGAAAGCTGAGCGATAGCGGCAGGCCGGTGATCGCGGTAAGACCTGTGGCGAAGGCCACCGCCACCGCGATCATCGCCACCGACGACAACGCGCCGAGCGACAGGTCGCGTCCGATCTGGCGGGCGCTGACCCCGATGAAGCGGCAGCCGATCACCGTGCCGATCACCAGCTGTGCCACGACGATCAGAAACCCCGGCGGCGCCACGGTGACGAGCCCGGCGAGATGCAGCGCCCCGCTGAGCAGCATCGGTCCGGTGATCTGCGGCGCGGGCAGGCGCAGCGCGCCGCCCAGCGGCACCCCGGCCACCGCCGCGGCTCCCAGAAGCGTCCAGTCGAGCAGCGACAGCGCCGAGGCCGCGGTGCCGCGCGCCACCTCGCCCGAGCTGACATCGAGCGCGTAGCCATAGAACAGCACCACGAAGAGGATGACGAGCAGCACCCGCGCGGCATGGGCCAGCGCGATGCGCTTTTCGTTGCCGCCCGCCGCGCCGCCGAGGATCAGCATGTCGTTGAGCCCGCCCGGCATCGCCGAGAAGAACGCTGTGACCGGATCGTAGTGCCCGATCCGGCGATAGACCGCGTAGGAAACCAGCGCCGTCACGGCGAGGAACGGCAGCAAAAGCGCGAAGCTCGCGGCGTAGCGCGACGCGGCGGAGAACATCTCGGGCCGCATCGCCGAGCCGAGCATCACCCCGATCACCGGGATCACCAGCGGGCGAAGCCGGTCCGGTCCGCGCACCGGAAACGACAGAACCGCCGCCAGCGTGTTGCCGATCATCGGCCCCAGCATCCAAGGCAGCGGCATGCCCGCGACGCTGGCGAGCCAGCCCGACAGCGCACCGATGACCAAGGCGAAGACGGCGCGGCGCCCCGGCACGAGGCCGCGCAGATACATGACGACATCACCCATACCGCCTGCTTAACGTCGCGGCGGGTGGAGGTGTAGGGGGATCAGCGGTGCAATTGGCGCTGCCGCTCGGCATATCGCGCGCGATCGGCGTCGCTCCGCTCGTCGATGCAGCCGGGGCAGGAGATGCCCTCCACATAGGCCGGGTCCTGCATCGCCCGCGGCGAGACCGGCATCCGGCAGGCGCGGCACAGCACGTGGGAGCCGGGTTCAAGCCCGTGGCCCACCGCGACCCGCTCGTCGAAGACGAAGCATTCGCCGCGCCACAGGCTCTGCTCGGCGGGCACTTCTTCGAGGTATTTCAGGATGCCGCCCTTGAGGTGAAAGACATCCTCCACCCCTTGCGCCTTGAGAAACGAGGTCGATTTCTCGCAGCGGATGCCGCCCGTGCAGAACATGGCGATACGCTTGCCCGCCAGCGCCTCTCGGTTGGCCTCCCACCAGTCGGGAAACTCACGAAAGCTCGCGGTGCCGGGATCCACAGCGCCCTCGAAGCTGCCCACTGCGACCTCATAGCCGTTGCGGGTGTCGATCACCGCGACATCGGGGGCTAAGATCAGCGCGTTCCACTCGGCGGGATCGACATGGGTGCCGACCTGCCCCAACGGATCGACGCCGGGTTGGCCCATGGTGACGATCTCGCGCTTGAGCCGGACCTTGAGACGGCGGAAGGGCGCGGCCTCGGCGGTGCTCTCCTTCCATTCCAGCCCGGCGAATCCAAGCCAGCCGCGCAGATGCGCGATGAGATCGAGGATCGCGTCGCGGTCTTCGGCGGCGACGGTGCCGTTGATCCCCTCCTGCGCGAGGATCAGCGTGCCGCGAATCCCGCGCTCGGCGCAGAAATCGAACAGCGCCGCACGATGCGTGTCGGCATCCGCGAGCGGGGCGAAGTGATACAGGGCGGCGACGGTGAACATGGCGCGAGGGCTTAGGCCGCAAGCCCGGCAGGCGCAAGACACCCGCCCATCGGGGCACGGGCCTTGGCTACTTTTCTCCGAAAATACTGATTCCGGGGCCGCGGCCCGGCGCATCGCTTTAAATGAGGCGCAGCCCCGCCCCCTTGACCATCCGCCCGACCACCGCCGCCGCGTAGCCCGCGGCCCGCAACTCCGCCAGCAGCCGCTCGGCGTCCTGTTCGGCAACAGCGGCGAGCAGCCCACCCGCCGTCTGCGGGTCGAACATCAGATCGGTGCGCGGCCCGCCCGCGCCCGTGATCACCGCACCTGCCCCAGACAGGTTGTCGGCAAACAGTGTCGAGCGCGTGCCCGCCTCGGCCAGGTCCAGCGCGCCCGGCATCAAGGGCACGTCGGCCACGCGCAGCTCGGTGCCGCAGCCCGACGCCTCGCAGATGCCTGACAGATGCCCCGCGAGGCCGAAGCCGGTCACGTCGGTCATCGCTTGCGCGCCCTTCAGGATCGCAGAGGCGCGTCCCTGGTCCTGCCGCATCGCGTCCCAAGCCTCCGCCACGACCCGGCCGGGTGCCGCGCGCGCCATCTCGGCGGCCATGATCGTGCCCGAGCCGATCGGCTTGGTGAGGATCAGCACCGCGCCGGGCCTGGCCCCGCCGAGCGTCACGGGATCATCCTCGCAGATCCCCGTTACGGTGAAGCCCACCGTCAGTTCGGAGCCGAGCGAGCTGTGACCGCCAAGGATATGCGCACCCGCCGCGTCCATCACCTCGCGCGCCGCGCCCATGATCTCGACCATGGTCCGGCGCTGCATCTCGGCGCTCATGCGCGGCAGGATCAGGCTCACCGTTGCGGCCTGCGGCTTGGCGCCCATCGCCCAGATATCGCCAAGCGCGTGGATCGCCGCGATGCGGGTCATCAGGTCGGGGTCCTCGACGAAGCTGCGCAGATGGTCGGTCGAGATCACCTGCCGCAGGCCGCCGGTGACGATGAGGCCGGCGTCGTCGCCGGGCAGTGGCAGCACGTCGGCACGGGTGCGCGTGGGCAGCCCCGCCAGCGCCTCGCCCAGCGCGCCGCGCCCGACCTTGGCGCCGCAACCGCCGCACATCGGCTTGTCCCCCAGCGCCTCGACCACGCCCTCGGCCAGCGGCTCGGGCAGCTTGGGCGTCGCCATCTCGGGCAGATCCGAGAGCTTGCCCATGAAGCGCCGGTCGATCCGGTCCTTCCAGCGCCACAAAAGCGGATGGGCCACCGCGCGGCCCCATTTCTCGGCCATGGCCGATTTGCCGCCCAGCGAGACGAGCTTGAGGTAATCCTCCTGCGGGCAATAGTCGCGCATCGCGCCGCCCGACAGCGCCGCGCGCAGATTGTCAAAGAGCACCGGCGCCTGCCGCACCGCGAAGACCCCGGCCTTGGAGCGCGGCGTCTCGGTCATATGGGCGCAATCGCCCACCGCGAAGACGTGCCGCGCGCTGGTTTCCAGCGTCGGCGCGACATCGACGAAGCCATCCGTGGTCGCCAGCCCGGTCTCGGCCAGCCAGCCCTGCGGCCGCGCCCCCGCCGCCCCGATGGTGAAGTTAGAAGCCACCTCGCGCCCGTCGTCGAGCAGCACGCGGTCGGCCTCGATCCGCGCCACCCCGGCCCCTTCGATCGCCGTGACCCCGAGCGCGCTCATCCGGGTCCGGACGATCCGGCGGGCGCTGTCCGAGGCCCCGGCCAACAGCCTGTCCTTGTCGATCACCGTCACGGTCGCGGCGCGGTGGCGCAGCCCATGCGCCGCCGCCATCGCCAGCTCGGCCCCCGCCACGCCGCCGCCGATCACCGCGACGCGTGCCGGGCCTTCGCCCGCGCGGTATTCCCCCCAGGCGCGGGCGAGCAGGCCCAGCGGCTTGGCCGGGACGCCGTGTTCGGCAAAACCCTCGACCTGCGGCATCCGGCTGGTCACGCCGACATCGAGCGAGGCCGCGTCGAAGCCGATGCGCCGCGCGCCCACGATTACCTCGCGCAGCGCAAGGTCGATCGCCTCCGCCCGCCCGAGGATCAGCCGCGCACCGGCAAAGCGCGCCAGCCGCACGAGGTCGATCTGCAGGATGTCGGCGTCGTAATGGCCAGCGACATGGCCCGGCAGCATCCCCGAATAGGCGGTGAGCGGGCCGGGATCGATCAGCGTGACACGCACGCCGGGCAGTGGATTCATGCCCCAGCGCTTCAGCACCAGCGCGTGGGAGTGACCGCCGCCGATGAGCACGAGGTCGCGGGTCAGGGGGATGAGAGGCGTCATGCGCGCAGACCTATCGCGGCGCCGCGCGCCGTGCCAGTGGAAGCCACGGTCACGGCACCAGCCAACTGCCCTGCCAGCCCTCCTCTCGCTCGAACCGCGCGCGACGATGGATGTCACCGATATGCAGCGCCTCGATCCGCAGGATCCGCGCGCGCAGCACGGCAAAGCGCGCCGGGCGTGGATTGGGATGCCATGCATCGGCGGCGGCGATCGGCGTGCCGGGCGGCGGCACCGTGCCGTATTGGCGGCGCGCGGCTTCCGGCACCTGCTCCCACAGCGCCTTTTCCTGCTCATGCGGCAGGCGGATCACATGCGCGCGCATCCGCACCTGAAGCGACGCCTCCGCATCCCAGAACTGCAGCATGGCACGCGGCCCGTCGGTAAGCTGCAGCACCTTGGCCGCGTCGGCGTCGGAATGCACGTCGAGCGTCCAGTCCCCGGCGTCGAAGCCGCGCAGCACCATACTGCGCGCCGAGGGCCAGCCTTGGGCGTCGCGCGTGGCCAGCACCGGCAGCCGCGACGCCGCGTCCTTGTCCGTCAGCCCCGCCATGATGCGCGCGCGCACCAGATCCAGCAGCCCCGCAAGCGTCGTGATGTCACTCATAACCCGTCATCTCCAGATACCCTTTGCCCTCATGGCTCCCCGAGACCGTCACCGGCCCCTCCCAATAGGGCGGCGACAGCGCGTTCCACGCGGCTGCGTTCAACGCCTCGACCTCGACCGAGACGCCCTCCTCGGGCAGCCGCACCGCCCAGCGCACCGGCACATCCGCCCCGTCGGTCCGCGCCGTCTCCAGCGGCTCGGCCTCGAACGCGCCGACATAGGGCGTCGTCGTCCCGTCGGGCGCGATCCAGCTGGCGTAACTGTAACCCGCCGCGTCGTTTTCGCGAAGCTGGAAGCCCATCAGCTTGGTACCGTCCTCGAAGGAGAGCGAAAACCAGTCCCAACCGGTCTGCCGGTCCGAGAGCGGCTGCGAGGACCATTCATGGTCGAACCATGCCGTGCCCGTGACCTCGACCGGCCCCTCGGGCAGCGTCAGGCGACCGGCGACATCGAAGAAGGGCTGCGAATAGTAATAGCTCGCCTGCCCCTCGCCCGACTTGACCGAGAACCCGGCCTCGCCATGCCGCACCAGCGGCCCCTGCGCGGTGAGGGTCATGTCGTAGGCGAAGGCCGGGCCGGAGGCGGCAAGCTCCAGCGCGCCGAAATCCGGCCCCGCCATGCGCCAGTCATCGATCCATGCCGCGAAGGGGGTGGGCGTCACCCCCGCCTGCCCGATGCCGCCCCGCGCGAGGCGCTGGGTGAACAGGTGATCGTCGGGCGTGGTGACGGCGGCGTGGCCGAGCCATATCTGCGGGCTGTCCCATCCCGCCGCCTCGCGCGGGGCGAGCGCCGAGCGGAACAGCGTCCATTGCAGCCCGTAGGGCGTGCCGTCGGGGCCGGTGAGGTTGGCAGTGACATACCACCATTCGATGCGAAAATCGGGATGCGCGCCGTGATCGGCGGGAAAGGTCAGGACATGCCCCCGCGCGGGCAGGCCGAACCCGTCCGCCTCGCCCCCCAGACCGGCAAAGCCCTGCGCCTGCGCGAGGCCGGGCAGGCACGACAACAACAGCAGGATCCTAGCGTTCACTGGCAAACACTCCCAGAAGGGCGGCGGGCGGGGTGCGCGCCAGCCGGATCGCGGGCCACAACGCCGCAAGCGCTGCGGCGAGCAGCGCAAAGAGGCCGAGCTGCGCATAGGCCGCCGGAAACAGGGCCATCGGCAGCCGCCAGCCGAAAGCCGCGACGTTGACCACCGACAAAAGCACCCAAGCCAGCGCCAGCCCCACGGGCAGCGCCAGCAGCGTCGTCAGCGCCGCCAGAAGCACCGCGCGCAGCATCTCCAGCGCTGCGAGGCGGCGGCGCGTCAGCCCCAGTGCCCAGACCGGGGCCAGCTGCGGCAGCCTGAGCGCCGCCAGCGTCAGGAGCGACATCAGGATCGCGAAGCCCGCCACCGCCAGCGTCAGCACGTTGAGCGCCGCCGTCACCGCGAAGGTGCGCTCGAACACCTGCAGTGAAAACCGCTTGAGCGCCGCCTGATCGGTGATCGCGGCTTCGGCCACGCCCTCGGCGATGAGAGCGGCGCGGATGCGAGGCACCTCGTCCGGATCGAGCCGCAGACCAAAGCGGCGCGGCACGATTTCGGGATGCAGCTCCGCGAACAGCGCCTCGGTGACGATCACCTGCCCCACCGGGTTGCCGTAGTCGCCATAGATGCCCAGCACCGGCAGCTCGGCTCGGGGGCCGAGCGACACCGCATCGCCCAAGCCCAGACCGGCACGGCGGGAAAGTTGCTCGTTGATGAGCACGCCTTCGCGCGCGGCGAGGCGCTCCCACGGCGTCTCGACCGACTGCAGGAAGCGCCAGTTCTCGGGATAGGTCGGATCGGGCCGCGCGAGGTTCAGCTCGGCGGGCAGCCCGGCGACCTTGATCTCCACCGAGGCCAGCGGCAGCACCGAGCGCACGCGCGGCGCTAGAAATGCCTCGACCGTGCGGGCCTGCGCATCATCCGCTGTCTCGATATAGAGTTCGGGCGCGAGGCGCTGGTCGAGAAAGCCGGTGAAGGTCTGGCGGAAGGAGCCCACCATGGTCGAGACGCCGATATTGGCGGCCATCGCCAGCAACAGTGCCATGAGCGCCAGTGACAAGCCCGGAAGCTGCTGGCGCGTGTCGGCCCAGAACCACTGCGCCAACGCGCCGCGCGCCAGCCGCGCCGCCGCCGCCAGCACCGCCCCCAAGAGCAAGGGCAGCGCCAGCGCCGCACCGACGAGGCCCGCGCCCAAGGTGCCGAAGCCCGCGACCAGCCCGTCGCCCCAAAGCGCCAGCGCGGCCGCGACGCCGATCAGCCCCAGCGTCAGCGCGCCCTGCCAGCGGGCGCTGCGCGCATCCGCCATCGCCCAAGCCCGTTTGCCACCCGCCGCCAGCAGCGGCATCGTCGCGATGCGCCACAGCGCCGCCCCCGCCGCCAGCGCCGTGCCCAGCACCGCGATGCCCAGCCCCGACAGCCACCAGACCGGGCGGAAGGTCAGCCCGCCCGCCACCTCGGCCCCGTAGAGGCCGCGCAGCGTCGCCGCCACGTCGGGCAGAAGGCTCGCCGCCAGCAGCCAACCCAGGCCGACGCCGATCGTGCCCGCCACGAGCGCGATCCCGGCCAGTTCGGCCACCATCAGCGCCACCAGCCGCCCCAGCGGCACGCCCAGCGCCCGCATCGTGCGCAGCACCGGGCGGCGCTGTTCAAAGGCAAGGCCCACCGCGCCATGCACGATGAAGATACCCACCGCGAAGCACAGAAGGCCGAAGGCGGTGAGGTTGAGATGAAAGCTGTCGGTGAGCCTGCCGATTTCGGAGCCGCCCTGCGCCAAGCGCAGCGCGAGGTCTGGGGCGATCTCGGCCAGATCGGCGCGGCCCAAGGGCTGCTCCGGCGCGACCAGAAGCGCATCGACCCCGTCGCGCTCCAGCAATCGCTGCGCCACCGAGATGTCCGTGAGGACCGTGCCCGGCGCCACGTCCGGCGCGACCACCCGCTCGGCGTCGAGCGCGGGCAGCGCGTCAAGCGCCTCGGCGCGGCCGAAGACCTGCCCCGCGCCGCCCAGAAACGCCGCGATGTCGGCCTCCTCGGCCCCCGGCCCGATGCCGCCCGGCGCGGTCAGCGGTTCGATCCCGACGAGCCGGACCTCGCCCAGACGCCCCTGCACCACCGGGCTCACTTGCCAGCCCGCGCGGCGCAGCGCCACGTAGTCCGCAAGCGCGATCTCGCCGCCCGAGGCCGCTTCGATCCGCGCGTATCGCCCCTCGCCCAGCGTCGCGGCGGCGGCGTCGTAGCTTGCGCGCGCCTCGGCGTTGATCGCCTGCACCCCCGACCACAGCCCCGTCGCCAAGGCCAGGCCGGCGATCAGGGTAAAGAGCTGCAACGGCGCGCGCCGCCAATGCGACAGCAGCGCCCAGAGCACCGTGCGGGTCACGCGATGCGCCCCGCGCGCAGATGCAGCCGCCGTCCCATCCGGGCCGCGTGATGCGTCGAGTGCGTGACCATCAACAACGCCGCGCCGGTTTCGGCGACCAGTTCGAGCATCGCGTCCAGCACCGCCTCGGCGGTGGCCTCGTCGAGATTGCCGGTGGGCTCGTCGGCCAGCACGAGGCGCGGCCGCGCCGCAAGGGTGCGCGCGATGGCGGTGCGCTGCTGCTGGCCGCCCGAAAGCTGCTCGGGGTATTTCGCCAGATGCGGGCCGAGACCGAGACGCTCGACCAGCGCGGCTGTCGTCGCGGCGTCGTGCCGCCCCGCGAGACGCGCCTGAAACGCGATGTTGTCGCCGACATTGAGCGAGGGGATCAGGTTGAACTGCTGGAACACCATCCCCACCGTGCCGCGCCTGAGCGCCGCGCGGCCGGAATCCTCGAGCGCCGTGACCTCCACCCCGTCCAGATCGATGCGCCCCGCATCGGGCCGGTCCAGCCCGCCCACGAGATGCAGCAGCGTCGATTTTCCCGACCCGCTCTCGCCGGTCAGCGCCATGCTCTCGCCCTCGTCGAGATCGAGGTCGATGCCGCGCAACACCGGCACCGGCGCGTCGGCGCCCGGAAAGCTTTTGCGGATATCTCTGAGTTTCAACAGCATCAGGCGAAGCTAGGCCATTCGGCAGGGCGGGAAACACCCGCGATGTCTCAGGTAGGGGGTCTTCCGGTCCGGCGGATTGCGGACGTAACGTCGCACGTCTCGCCCGCCCCCCTTGCGAAAGGGCGAAAAATTGGGCTTTTTGGACAAGGTCCATCGATGCCGGGCATCGAAAGACCGCCCGGATTCGAGGATACGCACCGATTTGACCCCCCATATGAGCCTGCGCCAGAGGTTGAGATCGGATCTCGCGCCCTGCCACGATCGGCTCGACCGCTTCTTTTCCGACATCGACCTGGCCACCCGGCCCGGTCTGTCGCTATTCCTGCGCGCGCATCGCGCCGCCTTTGCCACGATCCGGCCTGCGCCGGGCGGACGCACAGGCCAGCCCCTGCTCGACACGATGATCGCGGCGATCGACGCGGACCTGCGGCATCTGGGCACGGCTCCGCCGCCCCGCCTGACCTCCCTGACGCTGATCCATGCGGATGCGCAGGATTACGTCCTGCTCGGCTCCCGGCTCGGCAGTCAGGTGCTGCGGCGGCGCTGGCAGGCGGCGACCGACCCGCGCGTGCAGGGCGCGGGGGCCTATCTGTCGCTGCCGCCGCTGACCGACCGTTGGCGCGCGTTCTGCGATGCGGCGGGGGCATCGCCGGCCGATGGTACGCAAGCGGACGCCACGCTGACGCAATCGCGACAGTTGTTTGAACTCTTTCTGGCGGCGGGCCATGCTGCATGCCGCGACGCTGCCCCTCTAGTGAGCGAACGGACCGCCTGAATGACCGACATCGCGACCGACGCCACCGTAGAGCTCAGCAATTGCGATCGCGAGCAGATCCAGTTTCTAGGCCATGTGCAGCCTTATGGCTGCCTGATCGCCATCAGCGGCGACTGGGTGGTTCAGCACGTCTCGGCCAATATCGACGACATGCTCGGCCTCGACCCCGAGACCGCGATCGGCGCGCGGTTTCTCGACCTGTTCCCGCGCGAGGTGGTCCATCACCTGCGCGGGCGGATCCAGATCCTCGGTCAGGATTCGGGCGCAGCGCGGGTCTACGGGGTCGATCTGTTCGAGGACGGGCGCTATTTCGACGTCTCGGTGCACGCCTCGGGATCGAGCTACCTGTTCGAGTTCGAGCCCAAGACCCAGCAGGCGATGCGCGATGAGATGTCGCTCGTGCAGCCGCTGATGTCCCGCGTGCGGCGCCGCCGCGAGATCCCCGCGATGGCGCGCGAGGCGGCGCGCGCGATGAAGGCACTGACCGGGTTCGACCGGGTCATGATCTACCAGTTCCAGCGCGACGACAGCGGAACCGTCATCGCCGAGGCCGCCCGTCCCGGCATGACGCCGTTCCTCGGGCTGCGATTTCCCGCCAGCGACATCCCGCGTCAGGCACGCGAGCTCTATGTCCGCAGCCCGATCCGGCTCATCATGGATGTGGATGCGGAACCGCAGCCGATCCTGCCCGCGTCCGGCCCCGAGGGCGCGCCGCTCGACCTGTCGATGTCGGTGACGCGGGCGGTGTCGCCGATCCATCTGGAATACCTGCGCAACATGGGCGTGGCCGCGTCGATGTCGGTCTCGATCCTGCGCGAGGGGCGGCTTTGGGGACTCATCGCCTGCCACCACGACACGCCGCATTACGTCGATTACGAGAAACGCTCGGCGGTGGAGTTGTTCACGCAGCTCTTCTCCTACGAGGTCGCCGCGGTCGAGACCGACGCCGAGCGCCAGCAGAGCCTGCAGGCGCGGATGCTGCACACTGGGCTGGTCGAGCACATGACCGACCCCAACGCCATCGGCGAGAACTTCGAGCATATCGCCCGCGCCATCGGCGAGGTGATCCCCTTCGACGGCATCACCATCTGGATCAACGACCGTTTCCATGCGCTGGGCTCCACCCCCACGCGCGAGGAGTTCATGGGGCTCTTGCGCCACCTGCACGGCGTGGCGGCGGGCCGGGTCCATGCGACCGACCTGCTGATGGACCGCTACCTGGCCGCCGATGGTTTCGTCGAGCGCGCGGCGGGGCTGCTGTCGCTGCCGATCAGCCGGGGCCCGCGCGACTACATCGTGCTGTTCCGCCGCGAACAGGTGCAACAGGTCACATGGGCGGGCGATCCGGCCAAGCCCGCGCAGCCGGGGCCCAACGGCCTGCGGCTCACCCCGCGCAAGAGCTTCGAGGCGTGGACCGAGACGGTGCGCCACCAGAGCGCGCCATGGACCGAGAGCGAAATCGCCGCCGCCGAGACAATCCGCATCACCCTGCTCGAGGTGGTGCTCAAGATCGCCGATGATTCCATCGCCGAGCGCAAACGCGCGCAGGAGCGGCAGGAGCTGCTCATCGCCGAGCTGAACCACCGGGTGCGCAACATCCTCAACCTGATCCGGAGTCTCGTGTCGCAAAGCCGCTCGGGCGTCACCTCGGTGAGCGAATACACCCGCATCCTCGACGACCGGATTGACGCGCTGGCCCGCGCGCATGACCAGCTCACCAACTCGGACTGGGAGGCGGCCTCGCTCAGGGAGCTGATCGAAACCGAAGTCACCGCCTTCGTGGCCGAGCGCCGCGACCGGGTGCGGATCACCGGCGACGACGTGCTGCTGGCGCCGGAGGCCTTTTCGACGCTGGCTCTGGTGGTGCACGAACTGGTGACCAATGCCGCGAAATACGGCGCGCTCAAGCATGAACACGGCACGGTAAACATCACCCTGACCCGGCGCGGAGATGACGGCCTCAAAATCGAATGGCGCGAGCGCGGCGGCGCGGCGGTGAAACCCCCGGAGGGGCGCGGATTCGGCACAACGGTGATCGAACGCTCGATCCCGTTCGAACTGGGGGGCACGGCGGAGCTGCGTTTCGCGCTTACCGGCACGGAGGCGACGTTCTCGGTACCGGCGCGCTTCGTATCGACCGCGCCCAAGCGCCCGGCCCCGGTGCAGACCCCGGGCGGTGCGGCCCTGCCCGAAGTGCCGCCGGCGCGGCTTTCGGGGCGCGCCCTGATCGTCGAGGACAACATGATCATCGCGATGGACGGGGCCGACATCCTGTCCGAGCTCGGCTGCGAGGAAGTCGCGACGGCAAGTGGCGTCGGCGAGGCGCTGCGGCTGATCGAGACGGGGCATTTCGACATCGCGCTGCTCGACGTGAATCTCGGGCACGAAACCTCGATGCCAGTGGCCGATGCGCTGCAGGCGCGCGGCGTGCCCTTCCTTCTGGCGACGGGTTACGGCGCGACAGACGGCATCGCCGAGAGCTATCCCGACGCGGTGATCCTCAAGAAACCCTACACCAAGCGCAGCGTGCAGACGAGTTTCACACTGCTTCTACGCGGTGAGGATCAGGGCTGATGCCGAACCGGTCTGGACCTCGTCGTCCCGGCGGGGCAGTCTGCCGCCGGTATCATGGAGCGGGAGACGAAGGCATGGTCGGATCGAAATGGCGCGGCTTGACCGTGCTGACGGGGCTGGCGGTTCTGGCGGGCTGCGAGGCGGTACCGACGGCGGCCCCTGCCGATCAGGCCGTGCCCATGGCCTTCTCCGCCTGCCTGTCGCGGATCGACGAGACGGCGACACGGATCGGCCAGACGCCCGCCATCCTCGCCGAGACCTCCGACAGCCGCATCGTGCGGTTTCGTGACGAGGGCGAGATCGTCACCGTGACCTGCGACGCCACCACCGCCCGGATGGTGGTGCAGACGCGCCCCGCCCCGATCGAGGCCGGCGCCGTACCGGTCGAGGCCACCGCGAGCTTCTGAGACGGAAGTGAGGCGCAGGCCCCGCGCCGCCGGATGGCGCGCGGGGCCTGCGCCTGCGAATGCGCCAGGGGCCGGACCGAAGGGGGGAGCATGATGGAGGATCGCCGCGACGAGATCGCGATTCCCGCCTGGGAAGGCGATCGGCTGGTGCCGGTCGACAAGATCGAGGTGCATCGACGCGGGCTGCGCCACCCGGCGGTGAGCGTCTTCGTGATGTGGCAGGGCCGCACGCTCCTGCAGCAGCGCGCGGCGGCCAAGTACCATACGCCCGGGCTGTGGACCAACAGCTGCTGCACCCACCCGCTTTGGGGCGAGGCCGCCGAGGATTGCGCCAAGCGCAGGCTCGGAGAGGAACTGGGGCTCGTCGATCTGCCGCTTCGGCATGTGGGACAGGTGGAATACCGCGCCGCCGTGGGCAAGGAGCTGATAGAGCACGAGCTGGTCGAGGTGTATCTGGCGAAACCCTTGCGCGAACCCCGGCCCGCGCCCGACCCGTTGGAGGTTCAGGACACGGACTGGGTCACGCTCGAGGCGCTGCGCATCGATATCGCCGCGCGCCCCGAGCGTTACACGCCTTGGCTCGCCATCTATCTGGCCGAGACCGGCCTGACGCTGTAAGCGTGGCTCACTTGTTGCCAGCGTCACCGGAGGGCAGCGACGCCAGATAGGCGAAGATATCGGCCGCGTTTTGCGGATCACGCACCCTGTAGGCCATCTTGCCGCGTGCCCGCCGGTCGTCCAACGCCGCGCGCAGCCAAGCGGTCGGGTCTTGGACGTATCCCGTGAACCGCTCTTGGGTCCATTCGACGCCACGCGCCTTCATTTCCTCCATGGCCTCGCCGTAGCGGAAGCCCTCGACC
This sequence comes from Limimaricola cinnabarinus, assembly GCF_047631075.1. Classification (NCBI taxonomy): domain Bacteria; kingdom Pseudomonadati; phylum Pseudomonadota; class Alphaproteobacteria; order Rhodobacterales; family Paracoccaceae; genus Limimaricola; species Limimaricola cinnabarinus. The sequence goes on along the minus strand of NZ_JBLHYX010000001.1, from coordinate 63,078 downwards.
GACCCGATCACCCGCCCGTCGAGCGCATACAGGTTGGGTCCGGTGCGGGCGTTGCGACCGGCAAGCACCCGGCCATCGGGGCCCTGCACCACATGGCACGACACGCATTGCCGGCCGAACTGCAACTCGCCATTGGCGATGTCCTGCGACAAGGCCGGGGCCGACCAAAGCCCCAGCCCGGCCAAGGCCAGCGCGGCGCTTCGTGACAGCAAATTCATCGAGATCTCCTTGAACCCGTAAGTGACCGATGCCCCAGTCATCCTAGCAGATATATGCTCCGGGCAGGGCATCCAATCCCCACCGCGACACGTCACCGTGTCGCGGTGGGACGGGATCAATCGTGGGCGGCCAGACCTTCCATCACCCGGTCGAGCGTCGCGGGCAGGTCGCGCACCCGCACGCCGCAGGCGTTCTCGATGGCGTTGATCACCGCTGAACCCGATCCGCAGATCGCCAGCTCCCCGATGCCCTTGGCCTGCAGCGGGTTGGCCCAGTCGTCGCGCTCTTCGAGGAAATGCACGCCGAGCTGCGGCACGTCTAGGTTCACCGGCAGGTGGTATTCCGCAAGGTCGCGATTGACCATGTGACCATCACGCGGATCGTGCTCCAGCGCCTCGGTCAAAGCGAGGCCGAGGCCCCAGATCATGCCACCATGGCACTGCGAGCGCGCGGTCTTGAGGTTGAGAATGCGGCCACAGGCAAAAGTGCCCTCCATGCGCCGCACCCGCGTCTCGCCGGTCACGTCCGACACCGCGACCTCGGCAAAGACGGCGCCCCATGTCGCCTGCCGCACGTCCTGACCCGCCTTGCCCGGCTCCAGATGGCCAAGCGCACGCCATTCCTCCTCGCCCAAAAGCTCAGAGAGCTTGGTCTGGCGGTTGTCATGGATCGCGTGACCATCCTTGAGCGTCAGCTCGGTCTCCTTGACGCCGATCTTCGCCGCCAACCGCTCGCGCAGTTCCATGCAGGCAAGATAGACCGCCGTCGAAGTCGAGGCCGCGCCAAAGCTGCCCCCCGAGCCGGAGGCGGGCGGCAGATCGGTGTCGCCGAGCACCGTTTCGACCTGCGAGGGCGCAAAGCCCAGCATCTCGGCCGCCACCTGCGTCAGGATCACGTAGGAGCCGGTGCCGATGTCGGTCATGTCGCATTCGACCCGCACCCCCTTCCCGGTCAGCACGACACGGGCATGGGCCTCGATCATCATGTTGACACGCACGCAGCCCGCCATGCCGGTGCCGATCCACCATTCGCCTTCGCGGCGCTGACGCGGGGCCGTGTGCTCCCAGCCGAACCGCTTGGCCCCCTCGCGCAGCGTCGCCTCCATGGTCGAGGAGGAGAAGGGCTTGCCGTTCTCGGGGTGCTTCTCTGGCACGTTGCGCAGCCGGAATTCCAGCGGGTCGATGCCTGCCTTCTTGGCCAGCTCATCCACGGCGATCTCGAAGGCGGTGACGCCCACCGCCTCGCCCGGTGCTCGGACCGATCCGGCGGCGGGGCGGCGGATACGGGCGATATGATGCCCGACCAGCCGGTTCGGCGCGGCATATTGGAAATGCGTTCCCTGCGCCACCGGCTCGGAAAAGACCTCCTCGGGGAGCTGGCTCACGAGGTTCTCGTGACCGATGGCGGTGAGCTTGCCTTGCGCGTCGCAGGCCAGCCGGATGCGCTGTTTCGTCTCCGAGCGGCGGGTGACGGTCTCGAACACCTGCCGGCGGTGCAGCACCACGCGCACGGGTCGCCCCAGCACCTGCGCCGAAAGCGCCGCGGCCACTGCCTCGGGGGCGAGGCCAAGCTTGGAGCCGAAGCCGCCGCCGACATAGGGCGACAGGATGCGCACCTTTTCGGGCGCCACGCCCAGCACGTCGGCAAGCTCGTTCTTGTTGAAGCGCAACAGCTGGTAGGAGCCGCGCAGCGTCACTGCCCCATCCTCGTCCCACTGGGCGATCGAGGCATGCGGCTCCATCGCGGCGCTCGACATCGAGGACGTACGGTAGTCGTTGTCGATCGAAAAGGCCGCGCCCGACATCGCGCCGTCGAAATCGCCCTGCACGAGCTGCTTCTTCTCGGGCGTCTCAACTTGGGCCTCGCGGCTTTCGGCATCGAAAGCATGGGTGCCGTCGGGTTCGATCGTGACCATCATCGCCTGCGCCGCATGGCGCGCCTGCTCGAAGCTCTCGGCCACGACGCAGGCCACGGGTTGGCCCACATACCAAGCCTGACCCTGCTTCTGGACCGGGGATTTCCCGGCCATGCCTTGGGCGGCGTTGCGGATCATCCGCTCATCCTCGAGCACATGGAGCACGCCCGGCATCGCCCGGACCGCCTCGGCATTGGAGCCAGTGATCCGGCCGATCGTGGCGGCGCGCACGAGATAGCCGTGGGCCATGCCTTCGGGGGCAGTTTCCGCGGCATAAGTGGCGCGGCCCGACACCTTGAGCGGGCCTTCGGGCCGGTCCATGTCGGTGCCGAGAACCCCTTGGGCCATGCCGTCGAGGCGGCGATCGTGGTCGGGGGTGTCGTGTTTGAGGTGGCGTATAGTTTCGAGTGTCATGCCGAAGCCTCCGTCGCCTGCGTCAGAACGGCGGCAAGGGTGCGCCGCGTCAGCGGGATCTTGAAATCATTGCCACCATATCCCTTCGCCTCGGCGAGAAGGATATCGGCGGCGCGGTCGAACAGGGCGGCCGAGGGTGCCTCACCCACGAGGGCGGCTTCGACGTCCGCGTCGCGCCACGGCATCGGGCCAAGACCGCCGAAGGCCAGCTGTGCCTTGGAAATCACGCCATCCTCGACTTCGATCACGGCGGCCACGGAGACGAGCGCGAAGGCATAGGAGGAGCGGTCGCGCACTTTGCGATAGATCTGGCGGCCACCTGCGGGGGCGGGCAGAAGCACCGCGGTGATCAGATCGTCGGGCTTCAGAACGGTCTCGATCTGCGGAGTGTCGCCCGGCAGGCGATAGAACTCGCCCAGCGCCACCTCGCGGCGGCCCTCCGCGCCCTCGATCTCCACTCGTGCGTCCAAGGCCCGCATGGCCACGGCCATGTCGGAGGGGTGCGTGGCGATGCAATGCTCGGAGGTGCCGAGGATCGCGAGAATACGGTTCATGCCGTCCTTTGCCGCGCAGCCCGAGCCGGGCTCGCGCTTGTTGCAAGGCTCGCCCCGGTCATAGAAGTAGTAGCAGCGCGTGCGCTGCAGCAGGTTGCCGCCCGTGGTGGCCTTGTTGCGCAGCTGGCCGCTGGCACCGGCGAGCAGTGCCCTGCTCAGCACCGGCCAGCCGCGACGCACCCGCGCATCGGCGGCGAGATCGGAATTGGTAACGAGCGCGCCGATCCTGAGCCCGCCATCAGCCGTTTCCTCGATGCCGCCGAGATCGAGCCGCGTGATGTCGACAAGCTTGCCCGGCGCCATCACCTCGAGCTTCATCAGATCGAGCAGGTTGGTGCCGCCCGCGATGAAGCGCGTCTCTTCGCTTCCGGCCTCGCGCACCGCCTGTGCCGTATCGCCGGCACGCACATAGTCGAAGCTTCTCATGCCCCGGCCTCCTCTCTGGCCACCTGCCGGATCGCGTCGACGATGCCGGGGTAGCACGAACAGCGGCACAAATTGCCGCTCATCCGCTCGGAAATCTCCTCGATCGAGGCATCGACCTGCGCTTCCAGATCGCCTGTCACGTTGCTGGGCCAGCCCGCCTTGATCTCGTCGAGCATCGCGGTGGCCGAGCAGATCTGTCCGGGGGTGCAATAGCCGCACTGATAGCCGTCATGCTCCACGAAGGCGCGCTGCAACGGCGACAGGTCCTCGGGGGCGCCGAGGCCCTCGACGGTGGTGATCTCGTCGCCGTCATGCATGCAGGCCAACGTCAGGCAGGAGTTGATGCGCCGCCCGTTGACGATGACCGTGCAGGCCCCGCACTGGCCATGGTCGCAGCCCTTCTTGGAGCCTGTCAGCCCCAGATGATCGCGGAGCGCGTCGAGAAGCGTGGTGCGGGTATCGACGTCGAGCGCATGCCGCTCTCCGTTGATGTCGAGATTGAACTGCATGAGAGGCATCCTTCGTCGGCCGGACAGTCGGTCTCAACCGACACGGCCAAGCGAGGTTCCCCCGTATCAACTCCCCAGAGTGACCGCTCCATGCCACAACCCCGGGTCCTCGGTGACGAAGCCGGTCTCGTGCAGCGCGAGGCGCGCGTCGCGGCCCAGCGCCGGGATCGCATGGTCCATGCCATCGCGCAGCCGGGCAAAGCTGTGGCCCAGCGGCTCCAGCCGCCCGTCATCGCTGGCGCGCAGCCGCGCCGTTTCAACCAGGTAGGGCCGCGCCTCGGGCAGGTCGAGACGGTTCAGGGGCACCACCATCCAAGCCGGGGTGAAGCCGAGCTCGAGATCCGTGGCAGGCACCGGGGCTCGGCCTTCGAGCGCGAAGCCCGCGCCTTCACGCGTCATGCGAAAGGCCACCGGCCTCTCGCCGCGCAGCCCGGTCACATCCGCCGAGGTGCAGTGCCAGCCTGCGTCGCAGCGCAGGGCGTAATCGAGCGCCACCGCTTCGCCCGCCTCGTCCCAGCGCGCGTGCCCCATGATCAACCAGCCCGTGTCGAGCCGGGCGAGACGGCATCGATCGGTGCCATCGCGGTCGAGCCTGTGCCAGATCACGCTGGCCACGGTTGTGCCGGTCATCGCGCGCCTCTTCGGTCGATTTCGGCGGATCGTGGCACGACCGGCGCCATCCTGTCCACGATTCTGGGGGGTTGGCCGCTCAGGCCACGCCCAGGCTCCCGCCTTCAGGAGGTCTCGGAATCATCCTCGAAGATCCGCAGGAAGGCCGCCCCGAAGCGTTCGGCGTGGCGCGCCCCGAGCAGGCGTTCCATCGCCTCCATGTCGCGCGGCCGGGCGCTGGCCACCCGCGCCAACTCCTTGGCCGAGCAGGACATCGGTTTGTCATGCCCGTCCGCACCGCGCAGCAGATCGGCTTGCGCGGCCATCAGCCGGTCATAAAGCGATCCCGCCCCCCGGGTGGCAAGCTTGCGCCGCGCCGGATGGACGTCTTCGGAGGCGCCGGTGACGACCGCAAGAAACTCGCGTCCGTAGCTTTCAAGCTTCTTGGCGCCGACACCGCCGATCCGCGCCATGGCGTCGAGGGTTGCGGGTTTGGTCTCGGCCATCTCGATCAGGGTCCGGTCGGTGAAGATGATATAGGCCGGCAGGCTCGCCGCCTCGGCCAAGGCGCGCCGCTTGGCTTTGAGCGCCGAGAGCAGCGGAGCATCCTCTTCTGACACCATCTCGCGCACCTTCGGCCCAGAGCGTGCGGATTTGATCGTGTCGCGGCGCAGCGTGATGCTCTCCTCACCCCGCAGGATCGGGCGTGCGGCCTCGGTCATGCGTAGTGCGCCATGGCGTTCGGGGTCGGGGCGCATCAGGTCGCGGCCCATGATCTGCCGGAAGATCGCCTGCCACTGTGCCTTGGAATGATCCTTGCCCACCCCGAAGGTCGGCAGGTCTTCGTGGCCGCGTTGTTTCACCTTGTCGGTGGCATTGCCCATGACGATGTCGATCAGGTGACCCGCGCCGAACCGCTCATCGGTCCTGAGCGCGGCGGAAAGCGCCATGCGCACCGGCTGGGTCGCGTCGAAGGTCTCCGGCGGCTTGTCGCACAGATCGCAATGGCCGCAGGGCGCGCCGGGCGCCTCGCCGAAATAGCCCAAGAGCACGGTTCGGCGGCACTCCAACGCCTCGGCCAGCCCCAGAAGCGCATTGAGCCGCCCGTGATCGGCGGCACGACGCTCTGGCGGGGCGAGGCCCTCGTCGATCTGCTGGCGGCGGTAGCGGATGTCGTCGGGTCCATAGAGCGTCAGCGTTTCGGCGGGTGCGCCGTCGCGCCCGGCCCGGCCGATTTCCTGATAATAGGCCTCGATGGATTTCGGCAGGTCGGCATGGGCGACCCAGCGGATGTCGGGCTTGTCGATCCCCATGCCGAAGGCGACGGTCGCCGCGACGATCAACCCGTCCTCGCGCTGAAACCGGGTCTCGGCCTCGCGCCGGTCGCCCGCCTCCATGCCGCCATGGTAATGGAGCGCCGAATGCCCCGCCTCGCGCAGCGCGCCTGCCAAAGCTTCGGTCTTGGCGCGGGTGCCGCAATAGACGATGCCCGATTGCCCCCGCCGGGCGGCGGCGAAATCGAGGATCTGCCTTCGCGGGCTATCCTTGACCGCGAAGGCGAGGTGGATGTTGGGCCGATCGAAGCCGCGCAGGAAGGTCTCAGGTTGCTTGCCCTCGAAGAGTTTCTGGACGATCTCCTCACGCGTTTCGGCATCCGCCGTCGCCGTGAAGGCCGCGAGCGGCACGTCCAGTTGACGCTTGAGATCGCCGATCCGCAAGTAGTCGGGACGGAAGTCGTGGCCCCACTGGCTGACGCAATGCGCCTCATCCACCGCGATGAGAGAGGCGCCCGCGCGTTTCAAAAGCGGCACCGTCGCCCCCGAGGCGAGCCGCTCAGGCGCCATGTAAAGGAGCTTGAGCCGTCCCTCGCGCAGGGCCGCCAGCACCGCGTCGGTTTCTTCGGGCGTGTTGCCCGAGGTCAGTGCGCCTGCCTCGACGCCCGCCTCGCGCAGGCCGCGCACCTGATCGCGCATCAGCGCGATCAGCGGTGAGATCACCACCGTCACGCCGTCGCGCACCAGCGCCGGCAGCTGGTAGCACAGCGATTTGCCGCCCCCCGTCGGCATGATCGCCAGCACATCGTGCCCCGCCGCGACCGCGTCGACGATCTCCTCCTGCCCGGGCCGGAAGGCGTCGAAACCGAACACGTCGCGCAGATGGGTCGCCGGGCTCATGTCGGTCCTCGTCCAGGTCTGGCGGAAGCCTCCGATGAGGCGCGACAGGGGTTACTTGGTTCTTGAAATACTCACGATCCCGACGCCGGGCCGGGGCACTACTCTCAGTAGAAGAGGGCCGCGTTGTTCCTGAGCACAATTTCGATGGCATAGATGCCGACGAGGACCACCAGCGGCGCAAGGTCGAGCCCGCCCATCTGCGGCAGGATGCGGCGCACCGGGGCGTAGAGCGGCTCCAGCAGCCGGGTTAGACCGTCCCAGATCTGTGCCACCAGCGGCTGGCGCAGGTTCAGCACCTGAAAGCTGATCAGCCAGCTCATGATGAAATGCGCGAAGATGAAGAAGGTCGCGATGTCGAGGATGAGCATCAGGATTTGAAAGAGCGAGGTCATTGGCGGTCCGTCCGGGGCTTTGGGTCGCAACGACAGGTAAGGAGCCGGGACCCCGAGGGCAATCCCGAAGGCCAAGGCTGCGACCAAGGGCCCTCGCGTCACCCGTTGACGTGCCCGTCAGCCCCACGCAACCTGCGCGGCGAGCCCCCCGGTCCCGGAGTTTGCGCATGTATCCCTTCATCCGAATGTTCTGGCAGTTCTGGCGCCACCGCGCCGACGCGCCCCTCCCTGTCACCGGCACGCATGAGAGCCGCCACATCGTGATGCCGTGGGATCTCGACATGTGGAACGAATTGAACAACGGCCGCACGCTGACGCTGTTCGATCTCGGGCGGATGCCGCTGTCGAAGCGGATCGGGGTGATCGATGGGCTGCGCGCGAATGGCTGGGGCATGGCCGTGGCGGGTGTCTCGGTGCGCTATCGCCGCCGGGTGCAGGGGTTCGCCCGGCTGACCATGCGGTCGCGCGCGGTCTGTTGGGACGACCGCTACGTCTATACCGAGCAGGGCATGTTCCGGGCGGATGGCGAATGCACGAGCCACGCGTTGGTGCGGCTGGCCATCACCGACCGCAGACAAGGCGGCGTGGTGAACCCGGCGCGGCTGATGGAAGCGCTGGGTCAGGACCCCGCCTCGCCGCCGATGCCCGACTGGATCGCCGATTGGGTGCGTGCCGAGGCCGAGCGGCCCTGGCCCCCGATGGCGGATGCCCGGGCCGCGTCCGAAACCAGGGCCGCCTGAACGGCTGCGGGCGGACACTGCCCGCCCGCCCGCTTCGGCCCGCTCAGCGGCCCTTCTTCTCTCCGAGCGAAAGCGGCTTGGCCGCGCCCGAATTGGCGGTGGCCAGCACCTTCGGCTTTTCCTGTTTGGGCTTCTTCGCCTCGCGGTTGCCGCGCTTGTTGTCGCCTTTTCCCATCACGATCTCACATGCTGAAAGGACCGCCCGGCGACGCGCCGGACGGATGGTCCCGATGCAAATCAAGGTTGCCTGACCGATCGGTCAGGGCGGTGATCCTGGCAGGATGCGCGGGAGAGACTCGCGTCTCGCACCGATGCACGGCTCAAATCTACGCCGCGTATGACCGCTCGCACAAGCGGTCCCGGTGATAGACGCGTCACGACGCAGCAATCCAGCGGCGATCCGGCGGTATGGGCGGAGCCAGCGGGCCGCAATCCGCATCGGCGCTTGCCCCGGCCCCTGCCCGCCTGTCAGATCCGCCACGACAGGGCGAGGGGATCGGCATGGCGACGAAGAGACGGATCTGGGGCTGGATGATCTTCGATCTGGCGCAGCAGCCCTATGCGACGCTGGGGCTCACCTTCATCTTCGGCCCCTATTTCGCCGCTGTGGCCACCGCGCATTTCGCGGCCCAAGGGCTGCCGGAGGCGCTGGCCGACGCGCGCGCCCAGTCGCTCTGGGCCTCGGGGCAAACGGTGGCGGGGCTGTTCATCGCCTTTACCGCACCGGTGCTGGGCACTCTGGCGGACGCATCGGGCCGCCGGATGCCATGGATCGCGGCGTTCTCGGCGATCGCCGTGATCTGCGCTGCCGGGTTGTGGATCCTCGAACCCGATGGCGAGATGCTGATTCCGGCGCTGGTGCTGTTCTTCGCGGGCTTCGTCGCCGCCGAATCGGCCACCAACGTCAACAACGCGCTGCTGCCTTCGCTCGCCACGGGGCCGATGATCGGCCGGATCTCCGGCTCGGGCGCGGCGCTGGGCTATTGGGGCGGGGTGGTGTCGCTGATCCTGATGCTGCTGCTTCTGGCCGAGAACGACGCGGGTCTGACCCTTCTGGGCAGGCCGCCCGCCTTCGGGCTCGACCCCGAAACGCGCGAGGGCACGCGCGCTGTCGGGCCTGTGATCGCGCTGTGGTACGCGGTGTTCATCGTGCCGTTCTTTGTCTGGGTGCGCGACGCGGGCCCGGTGGCGCGCGTGCCGGTGACGCCGCGCGTGGTCGCGGCGCGCCTGTGGAGGTCGCTGCGCGATGTGGCCCGCCGCCCCAGCCTCGCGGCGTTTCTCGGCGCCTCGATGCTCTACCGGGACGCGCTGGCGGCGGTCTATGCCTTTGGCGGGGTCTATGCGACGCTGGTGCTCGGCTGGTCGGTGATCCAGATTGGCGTGTTCGGCATCATCGGCGCGATTTCGGCGGCGATCCTGACATGGGCGGGGGGGCTCGCGGATGCACGGCTCGGCCCCAAACCGGTGATCCGCTTGTCGGTGTGGGTGCTGATCGCGGTGTCGGTGCTGATCGTGTCGATGACGCGCGACAGCCTGTTCGGCCTGCCGCTGCCCCCCGGCTCACACCTCCCCGACATCCTGTTCTACATTTGCGGCGCGCTGATCGGCGGGGCGGGCGGGGCGCTCTATTCGGCCTCGCGCAGCCTGATGGTGCGCCACGCCGACCCCGAACGGGCCACCGAGGCCTTCGGCCTTTTCGCGCTGTCGGGCCGCGCCACCGCCTTTCTCGCGCCGCTGTCGATCACCGTCGCCACATGGATGAGCGGATCGACGCGCGCCGGTCTGGTGCCGGTGATCGCCCTATTCGCGCTGGGGCTGCTTCTGCTAGGATGGGTCAACAAGAACGGAGACCGAGCAGCATGATCCGCCCCCTCGCCGCCGCCCTGCTGGGCCTCGGCCTTCTCGCCGCCTGCGAAGGCGAGCCCCCCGCGCCGCGCGCCGTGGTCTCGACCCACAATACCAACGACACCCGCGTGGCGAAGCAGCTCTTCGGCCATGTCCCGACGGCCTCGGCGCAGCGGCCAGAATCGATCGGCTTCTACTCCAAGGGCTGTCAGGCCGGCGGCGCGCAGTTGGCCGAGACCGGCCCGACCTGGCAGGCGATGCGGCTGTCGCGCAACCGCAACTGGGCGCAGCCGGAGGCCATCGACTTCATTCAGGACCTGTCGCGCAAGGCCGCCGCCCTGCCCGGCTGGAACGGCATATATGTCGGCGACATGAGCCAGCCGCGCGGCGGCCCGATGCTCACCGGTCATGCCAGCCATCAGACCGGCATCGACGCCGACATCTGGCTGCGCCGCGCCGATCGGCTGGGCCTTTCGGTGGCCGAGCGTGAGGCGATCTCATCGACCGACATGCAGGCCCGCGGCGGCGCCTATACCAACGCCAACTGGACGCCCGAGCATATGGCGCTCGTGAAGGCCGCGGCCTCGGACCCGCGCACGGCCCGGATCTTCATCTTTCCCGGCGCCAAGGTGGCGATGTGCGACGCCGAGACCGGCGACAGGTCGTGGCTCAACAAGGTGCGGCCGTGGTACGGGCACAACACGCATTTCCACGTGCGGCTGAATTGCCTGCCGGGCGACACCGCCTGCGAAGCCCAAGACCCGCCGCCGCCGGGCGACGGCTGCGACGACGCGCGCGAGTGGCAGGCCAACATCCTGAACCCGCGCCCCGCCCCGCCCGCCGATCCCGACGCGCCCGAGCCTAAGCCCAAGGGCGAGATCACCATGGCGGATCTGCCCGGCCAGTGCGCCGCCGTTCTGGCGAGCGACTGAGCCCATGAAGGCAATGGTTCTGGCGGCCCTGCTTTCGGGCGGCGCGCCGTCCCAGCAGCAGGCCGATTACATCGGCAGCTATGTCTGGCCCGAAAGCGCGCATCGTTCGGGCGGGTTCTCCGCGATCGAGACCGAGGCCGACGGGCTCGGCTTCATCACCGTGAGCGACCGGGCACGGATGATCGACGGGCGGTTCGAGCGAGATGCCGAAGGGCGCATCACCGGCATCGACATTGCGCGTTCCGAGCCTCTGCGTTCCGGGCGTGAGGGGATCATGACGGCCCATCTGGCCGACAGCGAGGGGCTGGCCATCGGAGCCGACGGGCGGCGCTGGATCTCGTTCGAGGGCAAGGCGCGGGTGCGATCGGAGACCGGGCCGGACGGCCCCGAGGTCCTGCCGCGCCCCGAGGCCTTTCCCCACATGCAGTTCAACAGCGCGCTCGAGGCGCTGGCGGTCGACGAGGCGGGCGCGCTCTATACCATCCCCGAGCGTTCGGGGCGGATCGACAAGCCGTTCCCGGTCTACCGTTGGAAGGACGGGCAGTGGACGATCCCCTTCTCGCTCCCACGGCGCGACAACTTTCTCGTCACGGGGGCGGATTTCGGCCCCGACGGGCGGCTCTACCTCCTTGAGCGCGATTTCGCGGGCATCGGATTTCGCAGCCGGGTGCGCCGTTTCGCGCCCGACGGCACCGGCGAAGAGGTGCTGCTCGAAACCGGGGTCGGCGTGCATGACAACCTCGAAGGGATCTCGGTCTGGCGCGACGATCTCGGCCGGATCCGGCTCACCATGGTTTCCGATGACAATTTCCGCTTCTTTCAGCGTACCGAGTTCGTCGAATACGCGCTCGATGAATGACGATCCCGCCTCCTGTCGGGGATCGGCAACACTTCGCCTTCCCCAACGGAACGTCACAAAAATTTCTGTTTGACGACGCGGCCTTCCATGCCAGCTTTGGGTCAGGCGAAACTCATTGAAAGGAGGTGATCCAGTGTCGAGAAGGGTATTGGAGAAATGTGTCGGGACAGCTTGGGGGGTGCGCGGCTGAGGCAGCCCTTGGCCGAACAACCCACCAGGTGGACCTCGGTCTAACCGACCCACCTCCTGAACTTCGAAGGGTCGTTTCCATCGCCGGAAACGGCCCTTTTCGTTTGTCGCCGGGGCGGCAGTTTTTGTATCGCCCGCCCGGGCGCGCTATCTGGGGGGCGACGCCCCGGAGAACATACATGCTGCAGATCGACGACCGCATCACCATCGAGGATTGGGAACTGACCGAGCAGTTCACCCGCGCTTCCGGCCCCGGCGGCCAGAACGTCAACAAGGTGAGCACCGCAGTGGAGCTGCGTTTCGAGGCCGAGCGTTCGCCCAACCTGCCCGACCCGGTCAAGCGGCGGCTCAAGCGGCTTGCCGGGCGGCGCTGGACCAATGACGGAGCTGTCGTCATCTTCGTGCAGGACACCCGCCACCAGCCCCGCAACCGCGAGATCGCCCGCGAGCGGCTGGCCGAACTGATCCGCGCAGCGGTGCATGTGCCGAAGCGCCGCGTGCCGACGAAGCCGACGAAGGGATCGGTGCGGCGGCGGTTGGAGGCGAAAAAGCAGCGCGGCGAGGTGAAGGCGCTCAGGAAGGGGCCGGAGGATTGAGACTCAAGCTTCTGCGAAGCGTCTCATTAGAGATTGAACGAGCAAGATGATCTGTTCTCCTACTCTCGCCTATTAATCTAGAACACCCTGAACGTCTGCGTCGTCAGCGTCCGCTCGATGCCCTCGATGCCCATCAGGTGCTCATTGAGATACATGCCAATATCCTCGCCCTCGGGGACATAGATCTTCACAAGAAGATCGAAGGCCCCCGAGGTCGAATAGAGCTCGGAGTGAATTTCCTTGAGCGCGATGGCGTCGGCGACCTTGTAGGTGGTGCCGGGGGTACAGCGGATCTGGACGAAGAGCGGGAGCGACATGGGATTTCTCCGGGGTCAGACGGTGACGGGAATGGCGTCCTGTGGGCCGACGCCGAAGACGCGCTTGTAGCGGGCGATCTCGGAGGCCGGGCCCATCGCCTTTTCGGGGTTGTCCGAAAGCTTCACGGTGGGGCGGCCCTCGGCGGCGACGGCCTTGCAGACGAGGGAGAAGGGCGCGAGCGCGTCGCCCGCCAGCCCCTTGAAGTCGTTGGTCAGCATCGTGCCCCAGCCGAAGCTCACCTTCACCCGGCCCGCGAAGCGCGCATGCAGGTCGAGGATCTTGTCCGCATCGAGCCCGTCGGAGAAGATCACCAGCTTTTCGCGCGGGTCCTCGCCGCGCTCCTGCCACCACTTGATCGCCGTCTCGGCCCCGGTGGCCGGATCGCCTGAGTCGATGCGGATGCCGGTCCAGCCGGCGAGCCAGTCGGGCGCACGGTCGAGGAAGCCTTGGGTGCCGTAGGTGTCGGGCAGGATGACGCGCAGGTTGCCCTCATGCTCGTCATGCCAATCGGCGAGCACGCGGTAGGGCGCCTCGGCCAGCGCCTCGTCGCTGTCGGTGAGGGCGGCATAGACCATGGGCAGTTCATGCGCGTTGGTGCCGATGGCTTCGAGGTCGCGGTTCTTGGCGATGAGGCAGTTCGAGGTCCCGGCAAAGCTCGCGCCCATGCCTTCGAGCATCGCCTGCACGCACCAGTCCTGCCACAGAAAGCTGTGGCGACGGCGGGTGCCGAAATCGGCGATGCGCAGGCCGGGCGTGCCACGCAGACGCTCGACCTTTTCCCATGTGCGGGTCATGGCGCGGGCATAAAGCACCTGAAGCTCGAACCGCCCCATGTCGTTGAGGACTGCGCGCGAGCGCAGTTCCATGAGGACCGCGAGCGCCGGGATCTCCCACAGCATCACCTCGGGCCACGCCCCTTCGAAGGTCAGCTCGTACTGCCCGTCGCGCTTCTCGAGGTGGTAAGGCGGCAGGCGCAGCCCCTCGAACCACTCCATGAAGTCGGGACGGAACATCTGCCGCTTGCCATAGAAGGTGTTGCCGCGCAGCCAAGTGCTTTCGCCGCGGGTGAGCGAGAGCGAGCGGATATGGTCGAGCTGCTCGCGCAACTCGCCCTCGTCGATCAGGTCCGCGAGGCGGATGGATTTGGTGCGGTTGATCAGGGAGAAGGTGACCTGCGTGTCGCGGTGGTTGCGAAACACCGACTGGCACATCAGAAGTTTGTAGAAATCTGTGTCGATCAGCGAACGGACGATCGGGTCGATCTTCCACTTGTGGTTCCAGACGCGGGTGGCGATGTCCATCAGTCCAGCACCACGCCGGCATCGAGCATCGCCTGGCGCGCATCCTCGAGGCTGCCGTCGAGGTCGATCCCGCGCGACAGGCTCTCGATCACCGTGACCTTGTAGCCGAGCTTCGCGCCGTCGAGCGCCGAGTAGTTCACGCAGAAATCCGTGGCGAGGCCTGCAAGCGTGATCCCGGTGATGCCACGCTCGGACAGGTAGCCGTGCAGCCCGGTCGGCGTTTCGTGGTCGTTCTCGAAGAAGGCCGAGTAGCTGTCGATCTCGCGCCGGAATCCCTTGCGGATGATGAGGTCGGCGTCGGTCCGCAGGTCGGGGTGGAAATCCGCGCCATTCGTGCCCTGCACGCAGTGGTCGGGCCAGAGCACCTGCGGCCCGTAGGGCATCTCGGTCATCGACATCGGCGCCGCGTTCTCGTGCTGGCTCGCGAAGGAAAGGTGATCGGCCGGGTGCCAGTCCTGCGTCAGCACTACGGCGCGGAACTCCTGCATCAGGGCGTTGATGCCGGGAACGATGGTGTCGCCCTCGGCCACGGCCAGCGCGCCGCCGGGGCAGAAGTCGTTCTGCATGTCGATGACGATCAGGGCCTCGTTCGCGGGGCGCATGGCTCTCTCCTCCGGTCTATGTCACCGAGGTAAGCTGCTGGCCGGTCTGCGTCAAATGGCGTGCATCGCCGCCGCGATCTCTTCGGCCGCACGGGCGAGGCCGTCCGCGTCGAGCGATTGCGCCGCGACGGTGGCCGCGAATTGCGGATCATGTGCGGCGCGCGACCGGGCATAGGCCGGGTCGTAATGCTCGATCATCAGCGCCGCCGACAGCTCGACCATGCGGCCCTCGGACAGGAGCGCCTGCCAGCCATCGACCACCTCGTGGCCGCGATGCGTCCGCAATTGATCGAGAAGACGCGACAGCCGCGCGGGATCGGCACTGACATCCTCGTACCGGCGGGCGAGGAATGCGGCACGCGCCTCGATCGGTGCAGTGATCTCGATACGCGGCGCGCGGGTCATCAGCGCCCAGAGCGAAGGCGGCAGGGTGATCCGACCGATCTTGGAGCTTTCGGCCTCGACGAGCACGGGACGCTCGGGGTCGAGCCGGGCGAGGCGTTCGGCCAACCCGCTCTCGAAGCCCTTCTGCGCGGGCTGGTCGGCCGGATCGCCCCCCAGAAGCGAGCCGCGATGGTTGGCCAGCCCTTCGAGATCGAGCACCTGCCTGCCGCGCGCCTCGACCAGCGGCAGCAGCGCGGTCTTGGCGGTGCCAGTGAAGCCGTCGAGCAGCACGAGCCGATGCGGCAGGGCGGCCTCGTAGAGCGCCGTATGCACCAGCCGCCGCCATGTCTGGTAGCCGCCCTCCACCACCTCGGCGCGCCAGCCGATCTGGGTCAGGATCGAGGCGAAGGAGTTCGACCGCTGCCCGCCGCGCCAGCAATAGACCAATGGCTTCCAGCGATATTCCCGACCCGCGAGTGTCCCGGCGATATGTTCGGCGGCGTTGCGCGCGACGATGGCCGCGCCGATCTTGCGCGCGTCGAAGGGCGAGATCTGCTTGTAGATCGTGCCGACCTCGGCCCGCTCGGCATTGGACAGAACCGGCAGGCTGATCGCACCGGGGACGTGGTCCTCGGCAAACTCGGCGGGGCTGCGCACGTCGATCACGTCGTCGAAGCCGTGGTCGAGAAAGGCAGGGATGGTCTCGAAACGGGTGCTCATGCGGTTCTCCCTATAGCGATCACGGATGCTCGGAAAGCGCGGCTCCTGGCAACCTCACTCTCCAACTACTCATGGCGCACCGTTCGGATGCGGCGGGATATGAGTATTTGAAGTGTAAAGTTGCCGCAGGATACGCCTCGAACGGCAAGGGGCCGCGGTGCGCCACCACGGCCCCCTACCCTGCCTTGCGGCGAGGATTACTCCTCGACGTCGAAGGTCAGCGCCTTGACCTGCTGGAACTTGCCGGTGTCGCGCAGCTTCTGCAGCACCTCTTCGGAGACCGCTTCGTCGGCATAGAGGATGGCGATCGCCTCGCCGGCGCGCTGGTTGCGGCCCAAGGTGAAGTTGGCGATGTTCACGCCGTTCTCGCCCATCATGGTGCCCAGCACACCGATGATGCCCGGCACGTCCTGATTGGTGGTATAGACCATGTGGCGGCCGATCTCGGCGTCGATGTTGATGCCCTTGATCTGGATGAAGCGCGGCTTGCCGTCCGAGAACACCGTGCCCGCGACCGAACGCTCGCGCTTGTCGGTGGTCACGGTGACCTTGACGTAGCCCTCGAAGGTGCCGGACTGGTCCTGCTTGGTGGTCGAAATCTGGATGCCGCGCTCCTTGGCGATCACCGGGGCGGAGACCATGTTCACATCCGGGTTCGCCTTGCGCATGATGCCCGCCACCAGCGCCGAGTTCAGCGCGGCGAGGTTCATCTCCGAGACGACGCCGTCATAGAGGATGTTGATCGCGGTGACCGGCTCGTCGGTCATCTGGCCGATGAAGTTGCCAAGGTGGCCCGAGAGGCCGATCCAAGGGCCCATCACCTTGGCCTCTTCGGCGGTGATCGAGGGCATGTTGATGGCATTGGTGACGGCACCGGTCAGAAGGTAGTCCGACATCTGTTCGGCCACCTGCAGCGCCACGTTTTCCTGCGCCTCGCTCGTCGCGGCGCCGAGATGCGGCGTGACGACGACGTTGGGCAGGTTGAACAGCGGTGAGTTGGTCGCAGGCTCCTCGGCGAAAACGTCGAAGGCGGCACCGGCGACGCGGCCTTCGGTGATCGCCCCGGCCAGCGCCGCCTCGTCCACCAGACCTCCGCGGGCGCAGTTGACGATGCGCACGCTCGGCTTGAGCTTGGCGATGTTTTCCCTGGACAGGATGTTCTTCGTCTGCTCGGTCAGCGGCACGTGCATGGTAATGAAGTCCGAGCGGCCCAGAAGCTCGTCCAGTTCGACCTTCTCGACGCCGATCTGGGCGGCGCGCTCTTCCGACAGGAAGGGGTCATAGGCCACGACCTTCATCTTGAGGCCATGCGCGCGGTCGATGACGATCGAGCCGATATTGCCCGCGCCGATCACGCCGAGCGTCTTGCCGGTGACCTCGACGCCCATGAAGCGCGACTTCTCCCACTTGCCCGCATGGGTCGAGGCGTTGGCCTCGGGGATCTGGCGCGCCACGGCCATCAGCATCGAGATCGCGTGCTCGGCGGTGGTGATCGAATTGCCGAAGGGCGTGTTCATCACGATGATGCCCTTCTTCGAGGCCGCCGGGATGTCGACGTTGTCGACGCCGATGCCGGCGCGGCCGATGACCTTGAGGTTGGTCGCGGCCTCGATCAGCTTTTCGGTGGCCTTGGTGGCCGAGCGGATCGCGAGACCGTCATAGTTGCCGATGATCTCGGCCAGCTTTTCCTTGTCCTTGCCAAGCTTGGGCTGGAAATCGACCTCGATGCCGCGATCGCGGAAGATCTGCACGGCGGCGTCGGAGAGGGCGTCGGAGATGAGAACCTTGGGCATTTGGATGCTCCTGTGGCGGTCGGACGGAATGCGTCCGGGGAATGGGGGAGGACGGGGCGCGTCAAACGCGCGCCCCGAGAGGCTTCAGGCGGCTTCGGCCTGCGCCTCGATCTCGGCGTGGAAGGCCCAGTCGAGCCAGGGCAGCAGCGCCTCGATGTCGGCGGTCTCGACCGTGGCGCCGCACCAGATGCGCAGGCCGGCGGGCGCATCGCGATAGGCGCCGATGTCGAGCGCCACGCCTTCCTTCTCGAGCCGCTTGGCGACCGCCTTGGCGAAGGCGGCTCCGTCGGTGATGCGCTCATCGGTGAACTTCAGGCAGACCGAGGTGTTCGAGCGGGTCGCCTCGTCCTCGACGAGGTTGGCGATCCAGTCGCGGCTTTCGCAGAAGTCCCAGACAGCCTGCGCGTTGGCATCGGCGCGGGCCTTCAGCCCTTCCAGTCCGCCGACCTCGCGGCCCCAGGCCAGCGCGACGAGGTAATCCTCGACGCAGAGCATCGACGGCGTGTTGATCGTCTCGCCCTTGAAGATGCCCTCGATCAGCTTGCCGCCCTTGGTCATGCGGAAGATCTTGGGCAGCGGCCATGCGGGGGTGTAGCTCTCCAGCCGCTCGACGGCACGGGGGCTCAGAATCAGCATGCCATGCGCCGCCTCGCCGCCCATCACCTTCTGCCACGAGAAGGTGGTGACGTCGAGCTTGTCCCAAGGCAGGTCCTGCGCGAAGGCCGCCGAGGTGGCGTCGCAGATGGTGAGACCCTCGCGGTCGGCCGGGATCGCATCGCCGTTCGGCACCCGTACGCCCGAGGTGGTGCCGTTCCATGTGAAAACGACGTCGGTGTCGTAGTCCAGGCTCGCCATGTCGACGATCTGGCCGTAGTCGGCGGTCCTCACCTCGGCGTCGATCTTGAGCTGCTTGACCACATCGGTGACCCAGCCCGCGCCAAAGCTTTCCCACGCGACCATCGTGGCCTTGCGAGCGCCGAGCATCGACCACATCGCCATCTCGACGGCGCCGGTGTCCGAGGCGGGCACGATGCCGATGCGATAATCGGCGGGCACGCCCAGAAGCGCGCGCGTCTCTTCGATCGCGGCGGCGAGCTTCGATTTGCCGATGGCGGCGCGGTGCGAGCGGCCGAGCGGCGCGTCGGAGAGCTTGTCGAGGCTCCATTGGGGGGGTTTGGCGCAGGGGCCGGAGGAAAAACGCGGATTCGACGGACGAACGTCCGGAGTCGTGCTGACCATTGCTGGTATCCTTGCAGATAAGCGCCTCTCGTTGGGGAGAGGTGTCCCGCCGCCGCATCTACGCCCCCTCATGCGCTTTCACAACGGGGAAATTGCCGTTAAGGCACCGCCAAACGTCGCAAGCGGGCCATCCCGCGTCACTATCGGAAACATCGCCCCATGTTCACCGCCCTGCTCCTCACCGCACCCGGCACTCCTCTCGACCCGCATCTGGCGGAAAACCTGCGCAGCGCCTGGGGCGGCACCGTGCTCGATTGGCTCGCCCCCGGCGAGGCGGTGGAGTTCGGGATCCCGATGGTGCCGGACAATCGCTGGCAGGTCTGGGCCGATCTTCAGGCAAGCCGCGTCGACATGGTGATCCAGCGCAGCAAAGGCCGCCGCAAGAAGATGCTTCTGGCCGACATGGACAGCACCATGATCCAGCAGGAATGCATCGACGAGTTGGCCGCCGAAGCCGGCGTCGGCCCGCGTGTGGCCGAGATCACCAAGCGGGCGATGAACGGAGAGCTCGATTTCGAGGGCGCGCTGATCGAGCGCGTGGGCCTTCTCAGGGATCTCGACGAGGCGGTGATCGCCCGAGTTCTGGCCGAGCGGATCACCCACATGCCCGGCGGCCGCGAACTCATCGCAACGATGAAGGCCGATGGCGGTCACGCGGCGCTGGTCTCAGGCGGCTTCACCGCCTTTACCGAAAAGGTGGCCGAGGCGCTGGGCTTTCACGAGCATCGCGCCAACACGCTGCTGGCGGCAGGCGGCAGGCTCACCGGCGATGTGGCCCGCCCGATTCTCGGGCGCGAGGCCAAGGTGCAGGCGCTGCACGAGATCACCGAACGGCTCGGCATCATGCCCGATGACGTCATCGCCGTGGGCGACGGCGCCAACGATCTCGGCATGCTTGGGCTGGCCGGAACAGGCGTGGCGCTCCATGCCAAGCCGGTGGTGGCCGAGCAATGCGAGGTACGGGTGAACCATGGCGACCTGACGGCACTGCTCTACATCCAAGGCTACCGCAAGGAAATGTTCTCTATTTGATCTTGCGCGACTCGGCTTGTCGTCCGACACTGACGCAGGGGCAGGCAGTGGCCGCCCCGCCACTGGGGAGGACGACATGGCAGACAAGCGTTTCATGTATATCTACCACGGCAACGGGATGAGCCCGCCCGAGAGCGAAGAAGCGGGTCGCGAGGCAATGGCCCGCTGGCAGGGCTGGATGGATGGCATTCGCGACAGCATCGTCGACGAGGGCGCGCCGGCCGGAAAATCCCATACCGTGAGCCAGAGCGGCGTGACGCATGATGGTGGTGCCAACCCCGTCTATGGCTACACGCTGGTCACCGCGCCCGACATCGACGCGGCGATTTCCATGGCCAAGGACTGTCCGATGGTCGCCGATGGCGGCAGCGTCGAGGTCTGCGAGGCCATGGAGATGTGACGGATGGCCGGGTCCTCTGCGAGGTCCGGCCAGCGACCCTCATGCGCGGCACCGCCTCTTGGCGCTAGGCCCGACGATGGGCGTTTCGCTTAGTTCAAGAGCGCCGACGCGGGCCGCGCCAGCTTTGGAGCACCGGCATCAGACGCTTTCTTGTCGCCGGGCGCTTCGGGCCGAACATGCCGGGGCGTATCAGGATTGCGGCGAGGTGCCATGTCTCGTTCCCAACCCATCATCCTGCATCCATGTGATCCTCCATGTGGTCTTCCGACCATACCCAGTGGCAAAGCCGCCACAGTTCCAGAGTGAGGGTCCGAGGCCCCTGTCTGCGCGGATATCCGCGCAGACATGTGACCGGGCAGGGCTTTCCCATGGGGCGGGAATCTTGATAAGCCTCTGGCTATCGAGTTGAACCCGCCCCTTCCAGTCGAAAAGGCGCCGGGGGCATCCACGAGGCCAGACAGCTGGAGGCTGCTACATGATGTCACGACTTTTCCGCGCGATTGGGTCCCTGTCGGCAGGCGCGCTGATCGCCGCCGCCGCCACGAACGCCGCCGCGCAGGAGGCGTCGAACCGCGTCGCCGCAGAGACCGACTGGAGCGTGTTTCAGGAAACCGATCCGGTCGAGTGCTTTGGCGTCTCGGCCCCCAAGAGCCAGCTCAACACCAAGGACGGCCAGCCCGTCACCGTGAGCCGCGGCGAAACCCTTCTTTTCGTGTTCTATCGCCCCGCACAGGGCGTCAACGGTCAGGTGACCTTCACCGGCGGCTACCCCTTCGCCTCGGGCTCCACCGTGACGCTCGAAGTGGGTGGTCAGGACTTCCAGCTCTTCACCGAAGGCGACTGGGCCTGGCCCGCGACGCCGCAGGACGACGCCGCGATCGTCGCGGCGATGAAGCGTGGCGCCGATGCGGTGCTGACCGGCCGGTCCGGCCGCGGCACCCAGACCAAGGACACCTTCTCGCTGCTGGGCTTCACCGCCGCAGTGGACGAGGCGGCCAAGCGCTGCACGAGCTGATCCACGCCCCCCGGGGCGCCATGTTACACTGAAGCGGGGCCGGTTTTCCTTGATGACCGGGCCCGCTTTCCCATATGAGCCGGGCACCCCCGGCCCCGAGGTACCCCGATGACCGCCCCCGTCGCCCCGACTTCCCCGATCACGCAGGACGTGATGACCATCCCGCGCAAGGCCGCGCCGGGCCTGCCCAACCTCGTCGGCATGAGCCGAGACGCGATGCGCGAGGCGCTGATCGCGGCGGGCACGCCCGAGAAACAGGCCAAGATGCGGGTGAACCAGGTCTGGCAGTGGATCTACCATTGGGGCGTGCGCGACTTCGAGGCGATGACCAACCTCGCCAAACCCTACCGCGAGCTCTTGGCGGCGAACTTCGTGATTTCCTTGCCCGAGATCGTCTCGAAGCAGGTCTCCTCCGACGGCACGCGCAAGTATCTCGTGCGGATCGCCGGCGGTCATGAGGTCGAGGTGGTCTATATCCCCGAGACCGATCGCGGCACGCTGTGCATCTCCAGTCAGGTGGGTTGCACGCTCACTTGCTCGTTCTGCCACACCGGCACCCAGAAGCTGGTGCGCAACCTCACCGCTGGCGAGATCATCGGTCAGGTCATGCTGGCGCGCGACGATCTCGAGGAATGGCCCACGCCGGGCGCGCCCAAGGACGAGACGCGGCTTTTGTCGAACATCGTGCTGATGGGCATGGGCGAGCCGCTCTACAATTTCGAGGGCGTGCGCGACGCGATGAAGATCGCCATGGATGGCGAGGGGCTGTCGCTCTCGCGCCGCCGCATCACGCTGTCCACGAGCGGAGTCGTGCCCGAGATCGCCCGCACCGCCGAGGAGATCGGTTGCATGCTGGCGGTGAGCTTTCACGCCACCACCGACGAGGTGCGCGACAAGCTGGTGCCGATCAACAAGAAATGGAACATCGAAAAGCTTCTGCAGGCGCTCAAGGCCTATCCCAAGCTGTCGAACTCAGAGCGGATCACGTTCGAATACGTCATGCTCAAGGATGTGAACGACAGCGACGAGGACGCGCGCCGTCTCGTGAAGCTGATCGAGGGCATCCCGGCCAAGATCAACCTGATCCCCTTCAATGAATGGCCCGGCTCGCCCTATGAGCGGTCGTCGAACAACCGGATCAGGGCCTTTGCCGACATCATCTACAAGGCGGGCTATGCCAGCCCCATTCGCACGCCGCGCGGCGAGGACATCA
This sequence comes from Limimaricola cinnabarinus, assembly GCF_047631075.1. Taxonomy (NCBI): domain Bacteria; kingdom Pseudomonadati; phylum Pseudomonadota; class Alphaproteobacteria; order Rhodobacterales; family Paracoccaceae; genus Limimaricola; species Limimaricola cinnabarinus. Next base: position 40,688 of record NZ_JBLHYX010000001.1, on the reverse strand, counting down.
TGGCCGCCTGCGGCCAGTTGAAGTCCGCGACCGAGCGCGCGCGCAAGAGCCGCGCCGAGATCGCGGCCGACGTTCAGGGATAAGGCGCGCGGGATCGACCGCGCGCCACGAGGGAGAGAGCCGTGAAGATCAAGCTCAACGGGATCGAATTCGACGTGGCGGCGGTGGATGCGAGGACGCGCGAAGCGATCCTCGGCGATCCGGTCATCGCGCGCGCCGTCTGGCGCGACGTCTACGTCTGGGACGCCACCGCGCAGGAGGGCAAGCACACCGGACCGGTGACCCAGACCGGCGCGATCCCGCTGGCCAACGGCATCTCGTTCTACGTGCCCAAGGGCGACGGGCCGGCCAAGAACGAGAGCGCCTCCAAGACTTCGGGCGAGCGGTTCCTCAAGGCGCTGGGTGTCTCCTCGACGCTCGACGTGCTCAAGGCGATGGCGCGGCTTCTCGGCATGCCACAAAAGACCCTGCCCAAGGAGTTCGACGCGCTCAAACCCGTGGCGTCCTTCAAGCTCAAGATGCATGTCGAACACTCGGTGCTGCAGCTGCGCAACGCGAGCCGCAACCTGCAGGCCTACCTGCTGGTGCCCGGCCAGATCGGCTTTCACCACGAGATCGCCGCGATCACGGATCAGCCCGGCTACGACGCGCTGATCGAAGACAAGCCCGAGCTGAAGACGCTGACGCCGCTGTTCCTCGTGCCCGCCCGCTCCAAGGCCAACCGCGAGATGCGCGCCACCGCGCTGATGGCGCAGACCCGCGATCTGGCGGCCGCGGCGCAGGGCAAAACGCCCGAAGAGCTGCCAGAGGCGCTGCGGATGCGCATCGGCCGCAACCAGGCCGAACTGCGGATGCTGGCGCAGGTCGCCAAGCAGGCCGGGCAGCAGACGGGCCAGACCCGACCCGCCGCCACCACCGTCTGAGGCGCGGAACCCGCCGCCGCCACCGCTCGTTGGTCGTGCAACCAAAAACGGAGGCACGGCCATGAGCCATTCCGAAGGCGACAAGGTGAAATGGAGCTGGGGCAACGGCACCGGCACCGGCACGATCACCAAGGTCTATACCCGCAAGATCACCCGCACGATCAAAGGCTCCGAGATCACTCGCAACGCCAGCGAGGACGATCCCGCCTATCTGATCGAGCAGGAGGATGGCGACGAGGTGCTCAAGGGAGAAACGGAGATCTCGAAGGCGTGAGCGCCGGCCCGAGGGAGACCCGACCGCGGCGCGCCGGAGATCGCACAGTCCCCTGAGAAGCGAAAAGCGCGCCGCCGTGGCTCGGCCGCGCGCTTTTCGATGCATAGGAGCGGCCTCGCGCAGGTCCGGGACCCCTGCCCCGGCAGCGCGGCCTATTCCTCCCGGCCGGGAATATGCTCGCGCCGCTCGCCCGCATGGGTCCAGCTGCGCATTGCCTCGAAGGCTTCGTCGGCGGTCTCGACGAACTTGAACAGCTGCAGGTCCTCGTCAGCGATAGTGCCGGCCTCGGCCAGCGCCTCCCAGTTGACGATTCGCTCCCAGAAATCGCGGCCGAACAGCAGGAAGGGCACCCGCTTCATCCGTCCGGTCTGGATCAGCGTCAGCGCCTCGAACAGCTCATCAAGCGTGCCGAACCCGCCGGGGAAGACGCAGACCGCCTTGGCGCGCATCAGGAAATGCATCTTGCGGATCGCGAAGTAATGGAAGTTGAACGCCAGATCCGGCGTCACATAGGGGTTCGGGGCCTGCTCGTGCGGCAGAACGATGTTGAGGCCGACCGAACGTCCGCCCGCTTCCTGCGCGCCGCGATTGCCCGCCTCCATCACGCCGGGGCCGCCACCGGTGACGATGACGTTCTCGGTGCCGCCGGTCTCCAGCGACCATTCGGTGACCCGGTGCGCGAAGCGCCGCGCCTCCTCGTAGAAGGCCGAGAGATCGGCCAGCGTCTGGGTCCGCGCCGTGGCCTTGCGCGCGGGCTCGGGGATGCGCGCGCCGCCGAACAGCACCACGGTCGAGTTGACCCCTGCCTCGTTCATCAGCAGTTCGGGCTTCAGAAGTTCGAGCTGCCAGCGCACCGGGCGCAGTTCGTCGCGCAGCAGGAACTGCTCGTCGGCAAAAGCGAGACGGTAGGAGGGTGACATGGTCTGCGGCGTCTGGGGCACCTGATCGGCGGTGCGCTGGTCCTCGTGGCTGTCGCGCATGAGGTGTCGTCTGTCCTTGGTCATGCCGGTTCCTTACCCTGGGGCGCGTTGCGCCGATTGCCGCATCCGGTCTATAGCCGCAGCCGAGCCGCATCACAAACCGGAGCCCGCCCCATGGCCGATACCAACACCGCCCAGCTCGAAACCGCGATCGAGGCCGCCTGGGAGGCGCGCGACACGATCACGCCCCAGACCACCGGCGAGACCCGTGAGGCGATCGAGGACACGTTGAACGCCCTCGATTCCGGCAAGCTGCGCGTCGCCGAAAAGCGCGGGCAGGACTGGCACGTGAACCAATGGGCCAAGAAGGCGGTGCTCCTCGGGTTTCGCATCAAGGACATGGAGATGCAGTCGGGCGGCCCGCAGGGCAGCGGCTGGTGGGACAAGGTCGACAGCAAGTTCGAGGGCTGGGGCGAGAACCGCTGGCGCGAGGCGGGCTTTCGCGCCGTGCCCAACGCCATCGTGCGCCGCTCGGCCTATATCGCGCCCGGCGTGGTGCTGATGCCCTCCTTCGTCAACCTCGGCGCCCATGTCGACAGCGGCACCATGGTCGACACCTGGGCCACAGTCGGCTCCTGCGCGCAGATCGGCAAGAACGTGCACCTCTCGGGCGGCGTCGGCATCGGCGGTGTGCTCGAACCGCTGCAGGCCGACCCGACCATCATCGAGGACAACTGCTTCATCGGCGCGCGCTCCGAGGTGGTCGAGGGCTGCATCGTCCGCGAGGGCTCGGTGCTTGGCATGGGGGTCTATATCGGCAAGTCGACCAAGATCTTCGACCGCGAGACCGGCGAGGTCTCCTATGGCGAGATCCCGCCCTACTCGGTCGTGGTCTCGGGCTCGCTGCCCTCGAAGGGCGGCGTGAACCTCTATTGCGCCGTGATCGTCAAGAAGGTCGACGCCCAGACCCGCTCCAAGACCGGCATCAACGAGCTGTTGCGCGACTGATCGACGCCGCGTTCCGGGCGCGGGCGCAGGAACCGCTCCCGCCGCCCGAACCTTGGGGGACATGATCCAGAGCCTGTCCCTCCCGCTTCTGCTGGCCGTCTTCGCTTTCGCGGGGGCGGCCGTCATCTTCTCATCGATCCGGGCCACCCGGCTGGCCGACATCATCGCCGACCGCACCTCCATGGGCGAGGCGATGGCGGGAGGCATCATTCTCGGCGGCGCGACCTCGCTCGCGGGCGTGGTGGTCTCGGTCAACGCCGCGCTCGACGGTGACGCCTCCTTCGCCTTTTCGAACGCGGTGGGCGGCATCGCGGCGCAGACCCTGTTTCTCGCCATCGCCGACCTGATCTACCGCCGCGCCAATCTCGAACACGCCGCCGCGGAGCCCGCCAACCTGTTTCAGGCGGTGATGCTGATGATCCTGCTCAGCCTGCCGCTTTGCGCCATCGCCGGGCCGGACATCTCCTATTTCGGCGTGCATCCCGTCTCGGTGGTGCTGTTCCTCGTCTATCTCTACGGCGTCCGCGTCTCGGCCCGCGTCTCCGAAGAGCCGATGTGGCGCCCGGTGATGACCTCCGAGACCCGCACAGACGAGCCGGAGGACGAAGACGAGGCCGGCCGCTCGGTCACCGGCCCGGCGCTGCGCTTTGCAGGGCTGGTGCTGGTGATGGGGCTGGGCGGCTTCGTGATCGCGCAGGTCGGCAGCGCCTTCATCGAACGCTTCGGGCTGCGCTCGGGCCTCGTGGGATCGCTGATCACCGCCGTGGTGACCTCGCTCCCCGAATTCGTGACCACCATCGTCGCGGTGCGGCGCGGGGCGCTGCAGCTCGCCGTCGGCGGGATCATCGGCGGCAACACCTTCGACACGCTGTTTCTCGTGATCTCGGATCTGAGCCTGCGCGAAGGCTCTCTCTACCACGCAGTCGGCACGACCGACCTCTACTGGCTCGGCACCGGGCTCTTGATGACCGGCATCCTGCTGGCCGGGCTGATCGCGCGGCAGCGCGAGGGCCCCGCAAGGATCGGCTTCGAGAGCGTCGCCATGCTCGCGGTCTATGCCATCGCCGCCACGGTCGAGGTCATGGGGTAAGGCCGATGTCCCGATGTGGCCCGATCAGGCCGGGCCGCAGACCAATATCGCGTGGCAGGGAACGATTTCGTGAGCGGCTGGTTACCGCTGCAACAGCCCGGAAGGTCCGGGCGTCAGGTTTGGAGTGACGACATGACGGGTGTGGGTTGGTTCATGACCATCATCATCGGCGCGATCGCCGGATGGCTCGCCGAAAAGGTGATGAAGGCGGATATGGGTCTGTTGATGAACATCATCATCGGCATCCTCGGCGCGCTGCTGTTCAACTGGCTGCTGAGCCTGATCATGGGCGAGGCGCTCGTGGGCTGGATCGGATCGCTGATCGCGGGCTTCATCGGTGCCTGCATCCTGATCTTCCTCGCCCGGTTGGTGCGCGGCAAACGCGCCTGACATCCGGCAGGATCGGACAACCGAGACCCCGCGCCAGCAAGGCGCGGGGTCTTGCGTATCCGGCCCCGCGATGCCACCTGCCTGCCGATCGAATGAGGGAGACGCGCATGGCCGAGAAGCAGGACAAGCCCAAGCGGGTGCAGCAGGTCTACACGCTGCTGGTCGAGGTCGGTCGCAAGCAGGGCGACGGCCTCCCCGAGGAGGCCACCGGTGCGGCGCTGATGTGCTATGCCTCGGGCGTCGACGAGGCCGAGGCGGTGCGCGAGACCGTGGCGATCCTCAAGCAGGCCGATCTCGCCCCCCTGGATGTGACCGGCTACGGCACGCTTGACGAGCGTCTGGCCGAAGGTCACGACATCGACGAGGACGAGCGCGAACTGATGGGCCGCGCGCTCGAGGAGAACTCGGTCATCGTGGCGCAGATGACCCCGTTCTTCGAGGACGCCAAGGGCGGTTCCGACACGCTTCATTGATCCGCTCCGCGATCCCGGTCGATTGAAACCGCCCAGCCCGCGCGCTACGCCTTCTCGCAGCCGAAGGAGTGACCGGATGTCCCAGACCATCGACCCCGCAGACCTGACCGCGCGGCTGATCCGCTGCGCCTCCGTCACCCCCGAGGAAGGCGGCGCGCTGGTGCTGTTGCAGGAGATGCTGGAACGGGCGAGCTTCGACTGCACCCGCGTCGACCGGAACGGCATCGCCAATCTCTTCGCCCGCTGGGGCGCCAAGGACGCCGAGAAGAGCTTTGGCTTCAACGGCCATACCGACGTGGTGCCGGTGGGCAACCGCGACGACTGGTCGGTCGATCCCTTCGGCGCAGAGGAGAAGGACGGCCAGCTCTACGGGCGCGGCGCCTGCGACATGAAATCGGGCGTGGCGGCCTTCGTGGCCGCTGCCATCGATTTCGTGCAGACGACGCCGCCCGATGGCGCGGTGATCCTGACCATCACCGGCGACGAGGAGGGCGACGGCGTCGATGGCACCCGTGCGCTGCTCGACTGGATGGACGAGACTGGCGAGCGGATGCGGATGTGCCTCGTGGGCGAGCCGACCTGCCCCCAGAACTTCGGCGAGATGATCAAGATCGGGCGGCGCGGCTCGCTCAACGCCTTTGTCACGGTGACCGGGACGCAGGGCCACGCGGCCTATCCGCACCGCGCCAACAACCCGATCCCCGCGATGGCGCGGCTGGTCGACCGCCTGTCGAACCATGCGCTCGACACCGGCACCGAGCATTTCGACGCCTCGACGCTGGCGGTGGTGACGCTCGATACCGGCAACCCGGCCACCAATGTGATCCCGCGCCAGACCCGCGCCACGCTCAACATCCGGTTCAACGACCTGCACACGGGCCGCAGCCTGAAGGAATGGCTCTGGGCCGAGGCGGACTGGGTCGCCGAGGAGTTCGGCGTCGAGATCGGCATCGAGGTAAAGGTCTCGGGCGAAGCTTTCCTGACGCCGCCGGGCGAACTTTCGGCCATGGTCGCCAGAGCCGTCGAGGCCGAAACCGGCATGGTGCCGGAACTGTCGACCACGGGCGGCACCTCGGATGCGCGCTTCGTCAAGAACCACTGCCCGGTGGTGGAGTTCGGTCTCGTTGGCCAGACCATGCACCAGGTCGACGAACGGGTGGAGATCGCGCAGATCCACCGGCTCAAATCCGTCTATACCCGCATCCTCGAAAGCTACTTCACGTGAAACACGATATCATCGAGACCACCGATCTCACCCACTGCCACGCGCTGCGCCGCACCGTCTTCATCGAGGAGCAGAACGTCTCCGAGGCCGAGGAGATGGACGGGCTGGACCACGAGGCGATCCACCTGCTGGCCACCTGCGACGGCACGCCGGTCGGCACCGCGCGGCTGCTGCTGCGCGGTGAGACCGGCAAGATCGGCCGCGTCGCGGTGCTGCGGACGCATCGCGGCACCGGCCTCGGGGCGGCGATCATGCGCATGGCCGAGGAGGTGCTGCGCTCGCGTCCCGGCGTCACCCGGCTCTACCTCTCGGCCCAGACCCACGCCCTGCCCTTCTACGAAAAGCTCGGCTACACGGCCTACGGCCTCGAATACGACGACGCGGGCATTCCGCATCGCGACATGGAAAAGCGGCTCAGGAGCTGAGCGCGCGACGTGATCGCGTGACGAGACCCCATGCGCGTGCTACCTGCACGCCATGAACAGATTGCCCTCCCGCGACGAGATCCTGCAATGGATCTCCGACAACCCGACCCAGACCGCGAAACGCGACATCGCCCGTGCCTTCGGCATCAAGGGCGCGGCGCGGATCGACCTCAAGCGCATCCTGCGCGAGCTTGAGGCCGAGGGGCATCTCGAGAAGAAGCGCAGGACCTACCGCGATCCCGAGCGGCTGCCTCCGGTCTCGGTGCTCTCGGTGCTGCCGCCCGACGCGGATGGCGACCTCTGGGCCCGCGCGCTCGAATGGCACGGTGAGGGCGAGGGTCCCAAGGTGCTGCTGCTGCCGCGCGAAAGCGACGCGGCGATGGGCGCGGGCGACCGCATCCTTGCCAAGCTCACCGCCACGCCAGGGGAGGAGCACGACTACACCGCGCGGCTGATCCGCAAGATCGGCACCAACCCGCTGCGCATCTTGGGCATCTTCAAGAAGGCCTCCGAGGGCGGGCGCATCGTGCCGATCGACAAGGGCGTCGACAAGCAGTGGATCGTCCCCGAAGGGGCCGAGCACGGCGCCAAGGACGGCGAGCTGGTGGAGGCCGAGCAGGCCGGCCCCAAGGGCCGCCTCGGCCTGCCCAAGGCGCGCGTGATGTCGCGCTTGGGCGATCCGACCGCGCCGCGCGCCGTCTCGCTCATCGCGATCCACCAGCACGGCATTCCCGACCATTTCCCCGACGCGGTCCTTGCCGAGGCCGACGCGATGAAGCCCGCGGGCCTCAAGGGTCGCACCGACCTGCGCGAGCTGCCGTTGATCACCATCGATCCGTCGGATGCGCGCGATCACGACGACGCGGTGCTGGCCCAGCCCGACGACGCCCCCGACAACGAGGGCGGGCACATCCTCTGGGTCGCCATCGCCGACGTGGCCCATTACGTGACGCCCGGCTCGGAGCTCGACCGCGAGGCGCGCAAGCGCGGCAACTCGACCTATTTCCCCGACCGGGTCGTGCCGATGCTGCCCGACCGGCTCTCGGGCGATCTGTGCTCTCTGCATGAAGGCATGCCGCGCGCGGTGATCGTCGTGCGCATCCGCATCGACGCGGAAGGCAACAAGATCGGCCACAAGTTCGAGCGCGCGCTGATGCGCTCGGCCGCTTCGATGTCTTACGAAGAGGCGCAGGAGGCGATCGACGGCACCCCGACCGACCGCGCCGCCACCATGCTCGACGAGGTGCTGCGCCCGCTCTGGGCCGCCTACGCCGCGCTGAAAAAGGCGCGCGAGCGGCGGCAGCCCTTGGAGCTCGACCTGCCCGAGCGGCGGATCGAGCTGAACGAGATGGGTCAGGTGACGGCCATTTCCTTCAAGGAGAGGCTCGACGCGCACCGGCTGATCGAGGAGTTCATGGTGCTGGCCAATGTCTGCGCCGCCGAAACCCTGATCGCCAAGCGCCAGCCGCTCTTGTTCCGGGTCCACGAGGAGCCCAACCCCGACAAGCTCGACGCGCTGCGCGAGATGGTGAAGGGGTCGGGGCTGGTGCTGGCCAAGGGGCAGGTCCTCAAGACGGCGCATCTCAACCGCTTGCTGGAGCAGGCGCAGGGCACCGAACAGGACGAGTTGATCAACCTCGCGACGCTGCGCTCGATGACGCAGGCCTATTACAACGCCGAGAATTTCGGCCATTTCGGCCTCGCGCTGCGCGATTACGCGCATTTCACCTCGCCGATCCGGCGTTACTCCGACCTGATCGTGCATCGTGGCCTCGTCTCGGCGCATGGCTGGGGCAAGGATGGCCTGTCGGATCACGATCTCGAACGCCTCGACGAAACCGCCAAGCAGATTTCCGACACCGAGCGCCGCTCCATGCTGGCCGAGCGCGACACCACCGACCGCTACCTCGCCGCCTTCATGTCCGACAGGATCGGCGCCGAGCTGCCGGGCCGGATCAGCGGCATCGCCCGCTTCGGCGTGTTCGTGAAGCTCGACGAGACCGGCGCCGACGCGCTGGTGCCGATCCGCTCGCTTGGCAACGAGTTCTTCCATTACGACGCCGCGGATCAGACCCTGATGGGCGCGGATAGCGGCCGGGTCATCGCGCTGGGCCAAAGGGTTACGGCGCGTCTCGTCGAAGCCGCACCGATCTCTGGCGGGCTCATTGCCGAGCTGGTCGAGATCGACGGCGCGACCATGCCGAGCGGCCCCTCGCGCCGCCCCGGCAAACCGCCGCGCCACAAGGCCGGTGCCGCCAAGAAGAAGGCCGCCGTCAAGGCCAAGAAGGAAAAGCGCAAGGTCACGCGCAAGCGCTGAGCCCGCGAACGCCCTCGGGGCCGCAGTACCGCTGCCCCGACCATGCGGGGATGGAGAGGCTTTGGGCCTGAGCGGTTTCCCGCCGCTGGCCACCCTGCCCCGTGCCGACTCGCCCGCTTCGCGGTAGTGCTGCCACAAAGCAAAAGGAGCGGGCGGTGCGAAACTTGACGAGCTTTGGACGGACGGGCCTTCTGGGCCTCACAATCGCGGCCCTGGCGTCCTGCGGAGCGGTCTCGGGCCCGCTCGACAGCTCGCCCCGGCCCCCCGCCCGTGCGGAACAGATGGACGAGAACATGCGACCCCGACCCAACGCAGGCTTTTCGAACTGGGTCGGCGGCTACCGGTCCCGCGCCCTTTCGGCTGGCGTCTCCGGGGCCACCTTCGACCGTGCCTTCGCCTCCGCGGGCTACATCCCCGGCGTGATCGAAAAGGACCGCAACCAAGCCGAGTTCACCAAGTCCTTGGGCGATTACCTTTCCACCGCCGCCTCGGACACGCGGGTCGAGACCGGACGCGCGATGCTGTCGCAATATTCGAGCCTGCTCTCCGAGATCGAGGCCCGCTACGGCGTCGATCGGCAGACCGTGCTCGCGGTCTGGGGCATGGAGAGCAATTTCGGCAAGCGGCGCGGCGAGATTCCCGTCATCTCGGCGCTGGCGACGCTGGCCTATGAAGGACGGCGCGGCCGCTTTTTCGAACAACAGCTCACCTCGGCGCTCAAGATCCTGCAGAACGGCGACGTCGCGCCCGAGAACATGAAGGGCAGCTGGGCCGGCGCGATGGGCCACACCCAGTTCATCCCTACGAGCTACGAGGCCTATGCCGCCGATTTCCGCGGCGACGGGCGGCGCGACATCTGGTCCGACGATCCGACCGACGGGCTCGCCTCGACCGCGAAGTACCTGTCGAACTTCGGTTGGCGCAGGGGTCAGCCCTGGGGCGTCGAGGTGGTGCTGCCCTCGGGATTCAACTACGGCCTCGCGGGCGGCGCCAAGAAAAGCGCGGCCGAATGGCAGGCGCTCGGCGTGCGCGCCGCGACCGGCGGCCAGATCCGCGACTTCGGCGCCGCCGAGATCCTCGTGCCGGAAGGCGCGCAGGGCGTGGCCTTCATGACGTTCAAGAACTTCGACGTCATCAAGCGCTACAACGCCGCCGACGCCTATGCGATCGGCGTGGGGCATTTGGGCGACCGCATCGCCGGGGGCGCGCCGCTGCGCACGAAGATGGCCATGGGCCGAACGCTGAACCGGGCCGAGCGCTCGGAGGTCCAGCAGCGGCTGACCGCGCTGGGCTATGACACCGGCGGCAGCGACGGCATCATCGGCCCCAATTCCATCGCCGCAATTCGCCGCTACCAGCAGGCAAACGGCCTGGCGGTGGACGGCTTCGCCTCTGAGGCGCTGCTCAAGCGGCTGCGCTGAGAAACGAGCCGCCCTTCGGGGCGGCCTTCTTATCCGGCGAAGTCGCAGGCCTCGCCGCGCATGCAGGCGGCCAGCCGATCACGCGTCGCGGCGTCGGGTGCCGCCTGCACCTTGCCCGGGCAAGGCTCCAGATCGACGACCAGTTGCCCCTCCTCCTCACGTGCGAAGATCAGCACCTCGTCACCAGGCGCGAGGCTGCCGCACCACGGCCCCGCGCAGGAGGGTTGCAGCAGCACCGCCGTCTCCACGGGCGTGTCGAAACCGGTGGGGCCGAGTTGGTAGCCAGAGAGGCCCGCCGGGATCGCGGGCGGCGTGGCGTTGGCGGGAGCGGCGGCGACGGAGGGGGGCAGCTTCGAAGCGTCGAAGCTCAGGCGACCTACAAAGGCGCGGTAGCTCTCGGGCGCGGCATGGATTTCCACGAAGCTGCGGACCGGGTCGGGAACGAGGCAGGACAGCGCGGCGGCAGGCTGGGCCGCCACCGCAAAAGCCAGGCTCAGATAAGCGGTCCGAGCTGCGCCAGAGCCTGCTCGTAGACCTGCCGCTTGAAGGGCACGATGGCCGAGACCAGATCGGCGGGGTCGATCCATTTCCATGCGCTGAACTCCGGATGCTCGGTGGCGATGTCGATATCCCCGTCCGTCCCGGTAAAGCGCATCAGCACCCAGGTCTGGGCCTGGCCGCGATAGCGGCCGCCCCAGATATGCGGCACCACGTCGGAGGGGAGGTCGTAGCGGAGCGGCGCTTCGGTCTGGGCCACCATGATCACCTTGTCGGGCGTCACGCCGGTTTCCTCGCCCAGCTCGCGCAGCGCCGCCGTGGTCACGTCTTCGCCCGGGTCAATGCCGCCCTGCGGCATCTGCCAGGCGTCCCGGTCGCGGTCGATCCGCTGGCCGACGAAGACCTTGCCTTCGGCATTCGCCAGCATCACCCCGACGCAGGGGCGGAACGGCAGGGCGGCGATCGAGGCGGGTCTCACTGGGCGGTCTCCCCCTCGTCGGCCTCGGCCGGGGCCTCGGCGCGCTCGTCAGGATCGGGCAGCGCGCGGGGACCGAGCGCCGAGAGACCCTTGAGGATGTCGATCGCATAGGCGAGCTGGTAATCCTGCTCGCGCAGTTCGGCGGCGGCCTCGGCCCGCGCGCGATCCTCTTCGAGCTGCTTAATCTCGTCCTCTGTCAGGCTGTCATTGTCGAGGCTGCCGCGCAGATCGGCCTCCGAGCGCAGCGAACGCGGCGTCGTCGTCTCCTCCTCGGTCTCGTCCACCGGTGCGGGGCGTGGCTGTTCGACGATGATGTCGGGCGAGATGCCCAGCGCTTGGATCGAGCGTCCCGACGGCGTGTAGTAGCGCGCCGTGGTCAGCCGCATCGCGCCCTCGCCACGCAGCGGCATCACCGTCTGCACCGATCCCTTGCCGAAGCTCTGGGTGCCGACGACGATGGCGCGGCGGTGGTCCTGCAACGCGCCCGCGACGATCTCCGAGGCCGAGGCCGAGCCGCCATTGACCAGCACCACCATCGGCTTGCCGTCGATCAGATCGCCGGGGGTGGCGTTGTTGCGATCCGACTGCGCCACGTCGCGGCCACGGGTCGAGACGATCTCGCCCGCCTCAAGGAAGGCGTCGGAGACGTAGATCGCCTGGTTCAGCAGGCCGCCGGGGTTGTTGCGCAGATCGAGCACCACGCCGTTGACGTTGTCGAGCCCGCCCGCCTTCTCGATCTCGTCGGCCAGCCCCGATTGTAGGTCGGGGAAAGTCTGGTCGTTGAAGGTGGTGACGCGCATCACGATGGTGTCGCCTTCGGTGCGCGCGCGCACGGCGTTGAGCTTGATCGTGTCGCGGATGATCGACACGTCGAAGGGCTCGTCCTCGCCCTCGCGCACCACGGTGATGATGATCTCCGAGCCGACCGGCCCCCGCATCAGGTCCACCGCCTCGTCGAGCGTCAGGCCGAGCACGCTTTCGCCATCGACGGCGGTGATGAAATCACCGGCGAGGATACCTGCGGCGTCGGCGGGTGTGCCGTCCATCGGCGAGACGACCTTGACGATCCCCTCCTCCTGCGTGACCTCGATCCCGAGGCCCCCGAACTCGCCGCGCGTCTGGGTGCGCATGTCGGCGGCGTCCTCGGGCGAGAGATAGGAGGAATGCGGGTCGAGCGAGGTCAGCATGCCGTTGATCGCGGCCTCGATCAGCTCACCCTCGTCAACGGTCTCGACATATTCGGCGCGGATCCGCTCGAAGATGTCGCCGAAGAGATCGAGCTGCTCGTAGACGCTGGCGTTGCGCTCGGCTTCCTGTGCCACGAGCGGCCCTGCCACCTGCGTCGTGACGACGAGCCCGAGCGCGGTGCCGCCGAGTGCCGCCAGTACCAGTTTCCTCATGCGCAACATTCCCTCTGCCTGCGGCGCGTGCCGCAATTTGGGCGCGCGCCGGTCAGGCCGGCGCGAACCATGTCGCGGGGTCGACGGGCGCATCGCCCTCCCGCACTTCCAGATAAAGCGTTTCCGGCTGGCGTGCGCCACCACCCTGCGCCGTTTCGGTCAAGATTTCGTGCGGCGCGGGCAGCTCTCCGCCCATCAGGCCGATGGCCGCGCCCTCCGGCAGGATCTCCCCGGTACGGCCATAGACCTCGGCCAGCCCCGCGAGGATCACCAGCACGCCGGCGGCCGGCTCGAGGATCGCCACATTGCCGTAATCGAGCAATTCGCCGCGAAACCGCAAGGTCGCCGCGACCGGCGTGGAGACGAGGCTGCGCGGCGCGGTGGCGATGACGAGGCCGGGCCGCGCGACGCCGGAGGCATCCGCCTCGCCGAAGCCGCGCAGCACCTGCCCCTGCACCGGCAAGGCGATGCTGCCCTTGAGCGCCGAGGCGTCGGGTACCGTGCTCGACAATTCGGTGTCGACGGTCTGTGCCAGCCCCGAGGCAAAGGCGTCGAGCGTGTCGGTCGAGGCCAGAAGCAGGGCCGTCGCCACCGGGTCCTCGCTGAAGCGCAGCGGCAGGTCGGTGCGCTCCGAGATTGCCTCAGAAAGGGCGCTGCGCGCCGTCTGCGCCCCCGCGAGCCCCTCCTCCAGCGTGCCGATAGCGCTTTGCTGCAAGGCGGCGAGGTCGGCGGCCTCCTGCAGATCGGCGCGCAGCGCCTCGGCCTGGGCCTGCAGCGCCGGCGTCACCTCGGTCGCGATGAGGCCCGAGCGCGCGGTGCCCAGAGACCCCGCCGGGTGCAGCAGCAACAGCGGCGCGGGCGCGCGCGACATCGACAAGAGCGCCCCAAGAAGCCCCGCGATCTCGGCCCGCTTGGCGTCGAGTTCTACGGCGATGGCCCGCTCGCGGATCGCTGCGCGGCGCAGCCCGTCGCGCAGCGCCTCCAGCCCTTCCTCATAGGCGCGCACCGTCTCGGTCAGCGCCGCGACCCGGTCGCGCGAGGCCTGCGCCGCTGCGAGCGACTGGCTCGCGGCGGCAAGCCGCGCCGCCGCCGCCTGCGCCGCCGTCGCCGTGTCCTGCGCCATGGCGGTCCCGGCAGGTCCGGCCAGCAGCGCCAGCGCGAGGAGCAGCGCCGCCCTCATTCGATGAGGCTGCGCCCGGTCATCTCGGGCGGCAGGTCGAGCCCCATGAGATCGAGCAGCGTCGGCGCGAGATCGGCGAGCCGGCCTTCGCGCAGCCGCGCGCCCTCGGGCCCGCCGAACAGCGCCACCGGCACCGGGTTGAGCGTGTGAGAGGTGTGCGGCCCACCGGTCTCGGGGTCGATCATCGTCTCGCAATTGCCGTGATCGGCAGTGACGATCATCACGCCACCCGCCTTTTCGAGCGCTGCGCAGACCCGCGACAGGCCCGCATCCACCGCTTCGCAGGCGCGGATCGCCGCAGCCAGATCGCCGGTATGACCGACCATGTCGGGGTTGGCGAAGTTGGTGACGATCAGGTCGTAGCCCTTCTCGATCGCGCCGACGAAAGCTCGGGTCACCTCTTCGGAGGACATCTCGGGCTGCATGTCATAGGTCGCGACATTGGGCGACTTCGGCATGAACCGGTCCTCGCCCTCCTCCGGCTCCTCCTTGCCGCCATTGAGGAAGAAGGTGACATGCGGGTATTTCTCGGTCTCGGCCAGACGGAACTGCGAGCGGCCTTTGGCAGCGACCCATGCGCCCAGCGTGTTGACGATGTCGCGCTTGGGGAACACCGCCTTGTACCACGCCACGTGCCGGTCGGAATATTCCACCATGCCCAGACGCGCGGCGAGCGCCGGGGTGGCGCCCCGATCAAAGCCGTCGAAATCGGGATCGGCTATGGCGGCGAGGATCTCGCGCGCGCGGTCGGCGCGGAAGTTGAGGCAGAAGAGCCCGTCCTGCGGCTGCAGGCCCTCGTGGTCGCCGATCACGGTGGCGGGGATGAACTCGTCGGTCTTGCCCGCGTCCCAGGCCGCCTTCACCGCCGCGAGCGGGTCGTCGGCGCGGGGGCCTTCGCCCCGCATGATGGCGTCATAGGCAGTCTTCACCCGGTCCCAGCGGTTGTCGCGGTCCATGGCGAAATAGCGGCCGATCACGGTGGCGATCTTCGTGCCCTCGGGGAGCCTTTCGATCAGGTCCTCGAGATAGGCGTCCGCCGAGGACGGCGCCACGTCGCGCCCGTCGGTGATGGCATGGATCGTCACCGCCACGTCGCGATCGCGCAGCGCCTTGGCGGCAGCGACGATATGGTCGAGATGGCCGTGAACACCACCATCCGAGACGACGCCGAACAGATGAGCCGTGCCGCCCGAATCCTGCAATGTCTTGGCGAAGTCGACGATCGCCTCGGCATCGAAGAAGGAGCCGTCCTCGATCGCGAGGTCGATCTGGCCCAGATCCATCGCCACGACCCGGCCCGCGCCGATATTGGTATGGCCGACTTCGGAGTTGCCCATCTGGCCCGAGGGCAGGCCGACATCGGGTCCATGGGTGGTCAGCGTCGCGTGCGGGCCTTGCATGATCCGGTCGAAGGTCGGGGTCTTGGCGAGGGCGGGCGCGTTGCCGGTGGTCTCCTCGCGCTGGCCCCAACCGTCGAGGATGCACAGGACCACGGGTTTGGGTATCGCCATCTCGAAAGCCTCCTCGGAAAATCTCGTGGTCAGTCCTGAGGCAAAGCGGCGGCGATGTCCACCAAGGCGGGATCAGACCCTGTGATAGGGCGATCCGGCGAGGATCGAGGCCGCGCGGTAGAGCTGTTCGCACAGCATCGCGCGCACCAGCATGTGCGGCCAGACCATCGGCCCGAAGGAGAGCATGGCATCGGTGCGAATGCGCAAGGCGGGGTCGATCCCGTCGGCACCGCCGATCACGAAGGCGATTTCCGCGCGGCCCTGATCGCGCCAGCCCGCGAGCATCTGCGCGAAATCGGGCGAGGTCATCTCGCGACCGCGCTCGTCCATGGCACAGATCACGGCGCCGTCCGGAATGGCACGGTCCAAGAGCGCGGCCTCGGCGGCCATGCCGCCACCCTTGCGGTCGTCGACTTCGCTGATGGTGAGAGGGCCGAGGCCCAGCGCCCGCCCGGTTCGGTCGAACCGGGTGGTGTAGTCGTCGACCAGCGCGCGTTCGGGGCCGGATTTCATCCGGCCCACCGCGCAGATCCTGACGCGCATCAGCGGAAGCTATCGGCGGCCGCCCCGGAAGGCGCCCACATCTTCTCCAGCTGGTAGAACTCGCGCACCTCGGGTCGGAACACGTGCACGATCACGTCGCCGGTGTCGATCAGCACCCAGTCGCCGGTTTCCTTGCCCTCGGTCTTCGAGAGCACGCCGTATTCCTGCTTGAGCTTGTCGGTCAGGTGTTCGGCGATGGCGGCGACCTGACGGGTCGAGCGGCCCGAGGCGATCACCATGTAATCGCCCATCTCGGAACGCCCGCGCAGATCGATCTGCACGACCTCTTCGGCCTTGTCGTCATCGAGGGAGACGAGGATCGCTGCCAGCAGCTTTTCGCTCGTCGCGGAGGGCGCCCCGGCCATCAGGCCCGCGCCCTGGGGAGCAGCTTGCGCCGCTTGGGTGGAAAGGGACAGGTCATCATCCTCCGGTTTCACGCCGCCGACTTTGCCCCGGCGCCGGGCATATGTTCAATGTAGCAAGGCAGGGGTCCGTTTTCAACGATCCCGGTCCTCGCCTGCCGTCACTCGGCGGCGGGTTGCGCGACACGCAAGGCGGAGCCATCGAGCACCCGAACCTCGCGTTGCGGAAAGGGAATCGAGATGCCCTCGGCCTTGAACGCATCCCAAAGCGCGAGGAACACGTCGCCGCGGATATTGGTGAGCCCCGCCGTCGCATCGTCGATCCAGAAGCGCAGGGTATAGTCCACGCTCGAATCGCCGAAGGCGGTGATATGGCAGACGGGGGCGGGCTTTTCCAGAACCCGCGTGCAGCCCGCTGCGGCGGCGGTCGAGACCCGCCGCACGAGGTGCGGGTCGTCGCCGTAAGAGGCGCCGAAGGAGATATCGATGCGCACCGAGTTGTCGGAATGGGTCCAGTTGACCACCTGCGTGGTGATCAGGTCCTCGTTCGGAATCAGGTATTCCTTGCCGTCGCGGGTGACGACGGAGGCGTAGCGCGCGCCCAGAGTCGAGATCCAGCCGAAGGTCTCGCCGAGCGAGATGACGTCACCGGGTTTGATCGACTTGTCCAGAAGGATGATCAGCCCCGAGACGAGGTTTGACACGACCTTTTGCAGGCCAAAGCCCAGGCCCACGCCGATCGCGCCCGACAGCACGGCGAGGCCGGTCAGGTCGACCCCCACCGCCCGCAGCCCGACGAAGACCGCGATGCCGTAGAACAGAAGCTGCGACAGCTTGACCGCCAGCACCTGCATTGAGGGGCTGATCTCGCGGTTGCTCTCGATCCGGTGCGCCGAGGTGCGCGCCAGCAGGCGCGCGATGAAGAAGGCCACGCCCAGCACCAGCGCCGCCTTGAGCACCAGAAGTACCGAGATCCGCAGATCGCCCAGATCGATCGAGAGGCTGTCGAGCAGCCGCGCGGTTTCGTTCGTCAGGTCGAGGATGCGCAGCGTGATCCAGGTCCAGGCGCCGTAACGCACCACGCCGCGCAGCAGCGGGTTCGAGATCAGGCGCGACACCAGCGCTACGAAAAGCCACCCCGTGGCGAGATTGGCCACGATCCGGAGCACGGCCGCGCCGCCCAAGGGCGCCAGCTGTTCGACCACGGCGACGGCGATCCAGGCCAGCACCACGAACAACACCGCGCGCAGCCGCCGGTGCAGCGTCACCGCGTAGCGCATCCGCCAGCGCGGCCAGCCGCTGCGTTTGCGCATCCAGTCGTGCAGCTTCGGCCCAAGCCAGGCCCGGCCCAGATGCGCCAGCACGAAGGCCCCGAGCAGGATCGCGACCTGCCAGGCGTTCCAGGGCTGCATCACGCCCTGCGTCACCCGTTCGGCATCCCGCAGAAGCCGTTCGCCGAAATCGCTCGCGGCAGCGGCGATCACCTCGGGCGCTTCGGCCGCCTGCTGCGCCATCTCGGCGGCGGTCTCGCCCGCCTCCGCCGTGGCAACCCCTGCCACGTCGTCCAACCCGGTCTCCGGCTCCATCGCCCGCTCCGCCCTGCCTCATTGCTCCGGAGCATGTAGCGCCCCCGCCCCCCGGTCCAGCCGCCACGACGTCTTGACGCCGCGACGGGGCGAGGTGCGCCTGTGGGGCCGTGCGCGGGCCTCTTGTGCCGCAGGGTCCGACGGAGTATCTGGGCGCCATGACACGGGTCTTCGACATGGACGATCGCGCGCGGCTGCCTTGGCGGTTCTTCGGCGCGACCTGCACGATCCTCGCGCGGCTTTGACGCGGCGGGGCGCGATTGCGCGCCCGATCGACCCCTGGGCGCGCAATCGCGCCCCGTCACCTACATCCAGCCGCAAGAGGATATCTCCCATGACCGGCAAGACACTTTACGACAAGATCTGGGACGCCCATCTCGTTCATCAGGCCGAGGATGGCTCGAGCCTGATCTACATCGACCGCCACCTCGTGCACGAGGTCACCAGCCCGCAGGCCTTCGAAGGGCTGCGCATGGCGGGCCGCCAGGTGCGTGCGCCCGAAAAGACCATCGCCGTGCCGGACCACAACGTCCCCACCACCGAGGGGCGCGACAAGGTCATCGAGAACGAGGACAGCCGGATCCAGGTGGATGCGCTCGACAAGAACGCCCGCGATTTCGGCATCAACTACTATCCCGTCTCTGACGTGCGTCAGGGCATCGTCCACATCGTCGGCCCCGAGCAGGGCTGGACCCTGCCCGGCATGACGGTCGTGTGCGGCGACAGCCACACCGCGACGCATGGCGCCTTCGGCGCGCTGGCGCATGGCATCGGCACATCGGAGGTCGAGCACGTGCTCGCGACCCAGACGCTGATCCAGTCGAAGTCCAAGAACATGAAAGTGGAGATCACCGGCAAGCTGGCGCCGGGCGTCACCGCCAAGGACATCACGCTTTCGGTGATCGGCAAGACCGGCACCGCGGGCGGCACCGGATATGTCATCGAGTATTGCGGCGAAGCGATCCGCGCGCTGTCGATGGAAGGCCGGATGACGGTCTGCAACATGGCGATCGAGGGCGGCGCCCGCGCCGGGCTGATCGCGCCCGACCAGACGACCTTCGACTACGTCAAGGGTCGCCCCCACGCGCCGAAGGCCGCGCAGTGGGAGGCCGCGATGGACTGGTGGAAGACGCTCTATTCCGATGACGACGCGCATTGGGACAAGGTCATCACCATCCGCGGCGAGGACATTGCACCGGTCGTCACCTGGGGCACCTCGCCCGAAGACGTGCTGCCGATCACCGACGTCGTGCCCGCGCCCGAAGCCTTCAAGGGCGGCAAGGTCGAGGCCGCCAAGCGCGCGCTCGACTACATGGGGCTGACCGCCGGCACGCCGCTCAAGGACATCAAGATCGACACGGTGTTCATCGGGTCCTGCACCAATGGCCGGATCGAGGATCTGCGCGCCGCGGCCGCGATCCTCAAGGGCAAGAAGATCAAGGACGGCATGCGCGCCATGGTCGTGCCTGGCTCGGGCCTCGTGCGCGCGCAGGCCGAGGAAGAGGGCCTGGCCGACATCTTCAAGGAGGCGGGTTTTGAGTGGCGCCTCGCGGGCTGCTCGATGTGTCTTGCCATGAACCCCGATCAGCTCTCGCCCGGCGAGCGCTGCGCCGCGACCTCGAACCGCAACTTCGAGGGGCGTCAGGGCAAGGGCGGGCGCACCCACCTGATGAGCCCGGCGATGGCGGCGGCCGCCGCGATCACCGGACATTTGACCGACGTGCGGGAGATGATGTGATGGACAAGTTCGAAAGCTTCTCGGGCGTCGCCGCCCCCATGCCGCTGGTCAACATCGACACGGACATGATCATCCCCAAGCAGTTCCTGAAGACCATCAAGCGGTCGGGGCTGGGCGTGAACCTGTTCGCCGAGATGCGTTTTCTCGACGACGGATCGGAGAACCCCGATTTCGTGCTCAACACCCCGGCCTACCGCAACGCCGAGATCATCGTCGCCGGCGACAATTTCGGCTGCGGCTCCTCGCGCGAGCACGCGCCTTGGGCGATCAAGGATTTCGGGATCAAATGCGTGATCGCGACCAGCTTCGCAGACATCTTCTTCAACAACTGCTTCAAGAACGGCATCCTGCCGATCGTGCTGCCGCAAGAGCAGGTCGATGTGCTGATGAAGGATGCCGAGAAGGGCTCGAACGCGCGGCTCGACATCGATCTCGAGAATCAGACCGTGACCACCTCCGAGGGCGAGAGCTTCGCCTTCGAGGTCGACCCGTTCCGCAAGCATTGCCTGTTGGAAGGCCTCGATGACATCGGCCTGACCCTGGAGAAGGTCACCTCGATCGACGGCTTCGAGGCGCAAGCGAGTCAGGCCCGGCCCTGGGTCTGACCTCCGATCCATCCAAGGTTGATTCGACCATGAATGAGGCGGCCCCAAGGGCCGCCTCATTGCATTTGAACCCTGTACGAACGGATATTGCCGCAAGGTCATCTTGGAACAACATCATATGGTGCCCTGTTAGGGGCTTGGCCCTATATACGAGCCTCGGCCCTGCTTCATTCTGGGTGAAATGCCGCATTATGGGTCCATTACTGCGCCTCGCACGTCGCAAAAGCGCCGCAGTTCAAGGGCTTCTTGTTAACTATTCGTTGCTGCCTTCATCGGGAAAGGGCACAAATAGTGGCAGGATTGAGGCAAATCGGCCCGCATGGGCCGTATCACGCCGGTACAGAGCCGCGACAAGCAAACGTGGCCGCCCGGTGCAGGAATGGGCAGACTATGGTCACGCGATTGACAGGAGGACTCCTGCGAGCGGCGCTGGTGGTGTTGATGATCGCGACACCTTCGATGCTGCTGCCGGCAGGTGGATCGGGCACCCCCGAAATCGTCGCCCTCGTGGCGCTGGCCGCCGGGCTGTTCACGGCGGTCGAATACACCTCGCTTTCGCCGAGCCTCGTCGAATTCCGCGACGCCCAGCCCTTCAACCGGATCCGCTTCGTGACCACGGCCGCGGCGGTGTTCCTGCTGTCGCTGATGATCCGCGACGCCGCGGGCGAGGCCTCGACCATCACCGCTCTCGTCGTCGCCTTGGCCACACCGCTGGGCCATGCGCTCGACATCCCCTATTCGCCGGTGCGGTTGGTGATGCTGACCCTGCCCGAGGGCACGCCCGCCGTGCTCGCCGATCAGGTGCGCACCGGTGCTGCGCTGAGCTACCTGATCTCGCTGGGGTCGCTGGTGACCTTCGCGGCAATGCTGCGGTTTCGCGGCTGGCCGATGCGCAGCGGCAATTTCAACGTCTGGATCAACCTGCCCACCTTCGACCCGACCGCGGGCCCCGACGTGATCTGGCGGCTGCGCCGTGACGGGCAGTTCAACCTCGTGCTGGGCTTCCTGCTGCCCTTCGTGATCCCGGCGCTGATGGCCCTTGGCGGGCCGGTGTTCGGCCCTCTCAACCTGTCGAACCCGCACACGCTGATCTGGACCCTCACCGGCTGGGCCTTCCTCCCGGCGAGCCTTTTGATGCGCGGCGTGGCGCTGCAACGCGTGGCCGACATGATCGGGGCCCAGCGCGAACGCGCCACGGCGCGCGAGGCCGGGCTGCTCCCCGCATGACGCCCGGGGCGCGCGCCCGTGTCGCCGCCCCTCTCGTCCTTGCCACGCTGCTGCTGGCCGGCACCGCCCCGGCCGAGCCGATCCGCCTCGCCACCTATGATCCCGGCCTGAGCCGTGACGGGCCCGGCCTGCTGCTGCGCGACATCCGACGCGGGGAGGCGCAGGCCTCTGATGCCGCCCGGATCATCGCCCATGCCGCCCCTGACATCCTGCTGCTGACCGGCTTCGACCACGACTCGCAAGGCGTGGCCCTCGCGGCCTTCGCGACGCTGCTGCGCGACACCGGCGGGCCGGACTATCCGCATCTGCTGACCCTGCCCTCCAATGCCGGGCTCGCCTCTGGGCTCGACCTCGACGGTGACGGGCGCGAGGGGGCCGCGCGCGACGCACAGGGCTATGGGCGCTTTACCGGCGACGGCGCGATGGCGCTGCTGTCGCGATTTCCGGCGGAACCGGTCCGCGACCTTACTCCCATGCTCTGGCGTGACCTCCCCGGCGCGACCCAACCCGTATCCAACGGCGCGCCCTTCCCGTCCGAGGCGGCGCAGGCGGCGCGGCGATTGTCGAGCACCGGGCATTGGGTGCTGCGGCTGCGAACGCCCGACGGCCCGCTCACCCTCATGGGGTTCGCCGCGACGCCGCCGGTGTTCGACGGCCCCGAGGATCTCAACGGGCTGCGCAACCGCGACGAGATCCGGGCGTGGCAGCGGCTCATGGATGGCGATCTCGGCGCGCCCCCCTCCCCCCCCTTCGCGATCCTCGGCCTGGCCAATCTTGATCCCGCCGACGGCGCCGGGCGACGTGCTGCGATGCGCGACCTCCTGGGCGATCCGAGGCTCATCGATCCACGCCCCGCGAGCGCCGGGGGCCGCGCCCATGCCGACGCCGATCACGCGGGCGACCCCGGCCTCGACACCGCCGATTGGGACGCGGCTCCCGATGGCCCCGGCAACCTGCGCGTCGATTACATCCTGCCGTCGCGCGCGGGCCTTTCAGTGATCGAGGCGGGCGTGGTCTGGCCCGAAGGCGGCGAGATCGCCGAGATCGCGGCCCGCGCCTCGGCGCATCGTCTGGTCTGGGTCGACGTTGAGTTGGAGTGACGCCCCGCTCCGCTCCGGGAAACACCCCGCGCAAACTTGACCCTGCGGCGGCCTCGGGCTACCGCATCGCCATTCCATTCGTTTCAAATCGGAGCGCGCAACGTGTCCAATCCTTCCCTTCTGATCCTCGCCGGAGACGGCATCGGTCCCGAAGTCATGAACGAGGTGAAGAAGATCATCGGCTGGTACGGTGACAAGCGCGACCTCGCCTTCGACGTCGAGGACGATCTCGTCGGCGGCGCCGCCTTCGACGCCCATGGCACCCCGCTCACCGATGCGACCATGGAAAAGGCACAGAACGCCGATGCGGTGCTGCTCGGCGCCGTAGGCGGGCCGAAATACGACACGCTCGACTTCTCCCAAAAGCCCGAGCGCGGCCTCTTGCGCCTGCGCAAGGAAATGGACCTGTTCTCGAACCTGCGCCCTGCGCAGTGCTTCGACGCGCTGGCCGATTTCTCCTCGCTCAAGCGCGACGTGGTCGCCGGGCTCGACATCATGATCGTGCGCGAGCTGACCTCCGGCGTCTACTTCGGCGAGCCGCGCGGCATCCACAAGGAAGGCAACGAGCGCGTCGGCGTCAACACCCAGCGCTACACCGAAAGCGAGATCGCCCGCGTCGCGCGCTCGGCCTTCGAGCTGGCCCGCCGTCGCAACAACAAGGTCTGCTCGATGGAGAAGGCCAACGTCATGGAATCGGGCGTGCTCTGGCGTCAGGTGGTGACCGAGATCCACGAGGCCGAGTACGCGGATGTCGAGCTGAGCCACATGTATGCCGATGCAGGCGCGATGCAGCTCTGCCGCTGGCCCAAGCAGTTCGACGTGATCGTCACAGACAACCTGTTCGGCGACCTGCTGTCGGACGCCGCCGCGATGCTGACCGGCAGCTTGGGCATGCTGCCCTCGGCAAGCCTCGGCGCGCCGATGGCCAATGGCCGCCCCAAGGCGCTCTACGAGCCGGTGCACGGCTCGGCCCCCGACATCGCGGGTCAGGGCAAGGCCAACCCGATCGCCTGCATCCTGAGCTTCGCCATGGCGCTGCGCTACAGCTTCGATCAGGGCGCCGAGGCCGAACGGCTGGAGAAGGCCGTCGAGAAGGTGCTCGCCGATGGCAAGCGCACCGCCGATCTGCTCGGACCCGAGGGCGGCACGCCGATCTCGACCGCCGAGATGGGCGACGCGATCGTCGAGGCGCTCGACGCCTCGCTCTGAGCGACCTGCGGGCGGGGAAAACCCGCCCGCCCTCCCGCTCCCCGCCTTGCATCGCCCTCCGGGCTCGGCCAATGGTGGCGCCAACACCAACAGGCTGACCGGGAGAACGCGCATGGGCAACAATGCGAAAGGCGCGCTGCTGGCGCTCGTGTCCTTCGGCGTCTTCGCCACGCATGACGTGATCGTCAAGGTGCTGGGTGGCGGCTACTCGCCGGTGCAGCTCATCTTCTTCTCGGTGACGCTCGCCTTCCCTTTGGCGATGTTCATGATCATCGGCGACCCCGAACCCGGCACGCTGCGCCCGCGCCATCCTTGGTGGGTGGCGCTGCGCACCGCCGCGGGTCTGCTCACCGCGATCTCGGCCTTTTACGCCTTTTCGGTGCTGCCCCTTGCGCAGGTCTACGCCCTCATCTTCGCCTCGCCGCTGATCATCACCGTGCTGGCGATCCCGGTCTTGGGCGAAAGCGTCGGTCCGCGCCGCTGGGGGGCGGTGCTGGTGGGGCTCGTGGGCGTTCTGGTGGTGTTGCGCCCCGGCGCGACCGAGCTGGGGCTGGGGCATCTCGCGGCGCTGGGCGCGGCGATCGGCGGCTCCACCGCCTCGATCATCGTGCGCAAGATCGGCAACGAGGAGCGGCCCATCGTGCTGCTGCTCTACCCGATGATCGCCAACTTCGTGGTGATGGGTGCCGCGCTGGCCTTCGTCTACAAGCCGATGCCTGTGTCGCATTTCGGACTGATGGCGCTGATCGCGGTGCTGGGCTGGATCGCAGGCCGCATCATGGTGTCGGCCTACTCCACCGGCGAGGCGGTGGTGGTCGCGCCGATGCAATACAGCCAGATCATCTGGGCCACCGCCTATGGCGCGCTGTTCTTCGACGAATTGCCGGACGGGCCCACGGCGCTGGGCGCGGGCATCATCATCGCCTCGGGGATCTACATCGTAGCGCGCGAGGGGCGCGGCGGCAATTCGGCGCATCGTCCCGTCTCGCGGACCCGGCTGCGCTACGAGACCGGATCGAGCCCCCGCGCCAGCGTGCTCAAGCGATTCCTGCGGCCCGGACGGTTCCGCGCGGAATGAGCGCAGGCCCTCTTGCAAAGCCGCAAGCAAGGCGTTAGGTCGGCGCCACGGTCGGAGTGTAGCGCAGCCTGGTAGCGCACCTGCTTCGGGAGCAGGGGGTCGGAGGTTCGAATCCTCTCACTCCGACCAGTTTTTCCCCGCATGACAGCCTTGCGACGTCTTCGGACGCTTTCCCTTCCGTGGCGAAACATGTAGGGACCTCACGAACTTTCAGGAGGCTCCAGAACATGGGCTACAAGGTCGTCGTCGTCGGCGCCACGGGCAACGTGGGTCGCGAAATGCTCAACATCCTGGACGAGCGCGCGTTTCCGATCGAGGAAATCGTCGTTCTCGCCAGCCGCCGCTCGCTCGGCACCGAGGTGAGCTTTGGCGACCGAACTTTGAAAACCCAGGACCTCGCCGCCTTCGACTTCACCGGCTGGGACATCGCGCTCTTTGCCGTGGGCTCCGAGGCCACCAAGGAATACGCCCCCAAGGCCGCCTCGCAGGGCTGCGTGGTGATCGACAACTCGTCGCTCTACCGCATGGACCCCGACGTGCCGCTGGTGGTCCCCGAGGTCAACGCCGACGCGGTGATGGGCTATACCAAGAAGAACATCATCGCGAACCCCAACTGCTCGACCGCGCAGATGGTGGTGGCGCTCAAGCCGCTGCACGACCGCGCCCGGATCAAGCGGGTCGTCGTCTCGACCTACCAGTCCGTCTCCGGCACCGGCAAGGACGCCATCGACGAGCTGTGGAACCAGACCAAGGGCATGTATGTCCCCGGTCAGGAGGTCGAGCCTTCGGTCTATCCGCGCCAGATCGCCTTCAACGTGATCCCGCATATCGACGTCTTCATGGAAGATGGCGGGACCAAGGAAGAGTGGAAGATGATGGTCGAGACCAAGAAGATCCTCGACCCCTCGATCAAGCTCACCGCGACCTGCGTGCGGGTCCCGGTCTTCGTCGGCCACGCGGAATCGATCAATATCGAATTCGAGGAGTTCCTCGACGAGGACGAGGCCCGCGACATCCTGCGCGAGGCCCCCGGCATCCTCGTGATCGACAAGCGCGAGCCCGGTGGCTACGTCACCCCCGTCGAATGCGTGGGCGACTATGCCACCTTCATCTCGCGTATCCGTCAGGATGGCACGGTCGAGAACGGCCTGAACCTGTGGTGCGTATCCGACAACCTGCGCAAGGGCGCCGCGCTCAACGCGGTGCAGATCGCCGAAGTGCTGGGCCAGAAGGCCCTCAAGAAGGGCTGAGCCCGCCTCAGACCTGCACGAGGCGGCGCCTTGCCTTGCGCGCCGCCTCGCCTACAACCCTCTCCGGCGGAGCCGGGACCACTGCCCCGGCCCCACTGTCGCGCACCTCAATTATCGCGCATGTTAACGTAGTCCCAGGACTGGATCGTGCCCTCATGGGCATCGATGATCAGGGACACCTCGCTCCCATAGCTGTCATAGGCCACGATCCGGCGCGCCTCGGCATCGACAAGCCGTGCCTCGCGGTAGCCCTGTTCGGACAGCTTTGCGATCACCCCGTCGAAATAGCCAAGCACGTCCTGCGCCAGTGACAGGGACGGCGCGATCAGGGCCACGCCCATGGCGCAGCCTGCCAGAACATTGAATCTCATAGCGTATCCAATCTTTAACTGACGGCCCCATCCCGGCCCGGCCCGGCGCGGATCGCGCCGTGGGATGACCGTCGAACTGATTGCAAATCGGAGACGCTTCGCGCTCCTTTTGACGATACGTCACCAATGCATCGAAACTACACTTTTCGAGCTCATACCGCAATCTTGTGCCGGTAAAGCGGCCCATCTCCGCATTATCCGAATACAACCTCAAGGAGCGCTGGACTTCTTAAGTCTCTGCCCATCGGGCATTTTTGCAAGCCGCGATCCTAGTCTGAAATGACAGCATTCCAAGTATGCACCACGCGCCTGCCCGCAACCCCAAAGTTTCTCGCCAGCGCCCGGCGCAACCCCGGGGGCTGAACCGCTTCCCTGATAGATTCGCCTGTCCCCCGAAGGCCCCGCAGCAAGAGGACGGTCCCGGTCGGACGACAGGCGAGGTGGCTGTAGGGGGGCGCATGATTTTCCGTGCGGGGGAACACAGAACAAGGGTTTTCGAGCGTTCTGCGCGCGAAATATTTTGCCGATCACGCGCATAATTCTTCGCCCTAATGATGTGCCCGGGTGCCGATTCGAATGTCATCTTTCGGCCCTGAGCCACCATTGCTGAGCGACGCCGCGAAGGTCCGGATCAAGCCCAAACTGACCGCGTTGACCGTAAGATTTTCGCAGGTGCAGCATAGGCGCGCCTGTCGCGATCCGCCCATACCGACCCTTAAAGCCACATGCAGCGAATGGCTGCTCACAGGCCGAGCTTCCTCAGAACATCGAGCCGACATCGGATGCGGCAGTGGGATAGGCGGCGGGCATTGCCTTCAGCTGCTGCACCGTCAGCCCCAGCTTGATCGCCAGCGAGAAGAAGTTGATCAGCTCCGCGTAATCCGGGCCGAAGAGATGCGCACCGAGGATCTTGCCGTCCGAGCCGGTGATGACCTTGGCCGCTGCATGGCTTTCGCCACGGCGCTTCTGCGAGAACCAGCCCGAGGTGTCGGTGAAGCTCACTACGGCTTCGCCCCTCTCGCGCGCCTCCTCCTCCATCAGGCCCACGCGCGCCAGCTCCGGGATGGTGAAGACCACACCCGGCACGCCGGTATAGTCCGGCTCGGTGCGCTCGCCCTTGAGCATGTTCGACGCGGCAATCTTGCCCTCGAACACCGCGACCGGGGTCAGCGGTTTGCCGGGCGAAGCCGCGGCGTCGCCGGCCGCGAAGATGCGCAGGTTGGAGGTCGATTGCAGCCAGGGCGTCACCTTCACGCCGCCATGCTCGGTCTCGATTCCGGCGGCGGTAGGGTCGAGATGGTCGATGGCGGGCACGCGCCCGGCGCCATGAACGATGAGGTCGGCCTCGATGGCGTGGCGTTCGCCGTCCCTCGTGTAAACGACACGATGTGCATCGGCCACCGCTTCGATCCGCTCGGGCATTGCTTCCGCCACAATCTCGATCCCGGCGGCGCGGCTGCGCTCGAGCAGCATGTCAACGAGATCGGGGTCGAAAATCTTGAGCTGACGCGCACCCCGGTCGAGGATTGTCACTTCTGCGCCCGCCCGCGCGGCGATATGCGCGAACTCGAAGGAGATGTAGCCGCCGCCGACGAAGACGATGCGGCGGGGAAGCTCCTCGAGATTCAGAAAATCGGTGCTGTCGATCACCTGCTCTGTGCCGAGAAAGTCGAGCGGGCGCGGCTTGGCTCCGGTGGCGATCAGCGCGTGGTGAAAGACGATCTCGCCGTGCCCCTCGATCTCGATCCGGTCCTTGGCGGTAAAGCGGGCCTGGCCATACAGCGGGCGCACGCCCGCCTCCTTCAACCCGCCTTCCACGCTCTCGGGCACCGGGTCGGTGAAGCTCTCCTTGTGCTTCATCAGAGCGGGCCAGTCGATCCGCGCCTCGCCAGTGACCCCCTTGCCCGACATCAGCCGCGCCGCTTCGACGGCCTCTGCGCCAGCGCGCAGCATCTTTTTTGGATCACAACCCCTGAGCGCGCAGGTGCCACCATAAGGCAGCTCGTCGACGATGGCGACGGACCAGCCGGCGCGGGCGCATTTCTTCGCGGCGCTGATCCCGGCCATGCCGGCGCCAATGACGATGAGATCGAGGGTGTCGGTCATGTCTGCTCCTTGTGTCATTCGGTTTTGGTCGGGGACGGTGGCTGTCCTCAACGATAGCGGCCCAGCAGTCGTTCGCTGCTCCACCAGATCGCGGCCATGCCGCCCCCCGTCACGAGGCCCAGCCAGAGCCAGCCGTTTTCGCCCAGAAGCACCAGCCCGTTGCCATGCCCCAGAACGGGCAGGATCATCGCCAGCAGGAACGGCCCGGTATAGCGGCAATGCACCCGGCCGCAGCGCCGGGCATTGATCAGGCAGGCGCTACCCATCCAGGCAAGCGCCAGCGTCCAGACGACCGTTTTGGGCGCACCAAGCAAAGAGATCGCCAGCAGCATCGCGCCGAAGGGCAGCCCCCAGGCCAACAGGCTGCTGCGCGCCGTTCCCAGAAGGTCGCTCGTGGAGCGGTTGCGCATCACGTCACCCCGCACAGCATGACAGGGCGGCGACGTCCTTCTCGAAGGTCTGCGCGGCGAGCTTCAACCCTTCGACCGTCGTGAGGTAGGGCATGATCGTGTCGCCCAGCTCCTCGTAGGTCAGCCCCGCCCTCAGCGCCATCGCGGCGGTCTGGATGCTGTCGGCGCCCTCGGGCGCAAGGATCTGCGCGCCCAAGAGACGCTTGCTGCCTGCCTCTGCCACCAGCTTGATCAGCCCGCGGGTATCGCGCGCGGCCAGCGCGCGCGGCACGGCGTCGAGCGGCAGAACCGAGGTGACGATCTCGTGCCCTGCGACCCGGGCCTGCGCCTCGCTCAGACCGACACCCGAAACTTGCGGGTCCGAAAACACGACCCAGGGCATATGCGCATTGTCGTAGACCCGCGCCTCTCCTGCCACCGCGTGGCGCGCTGCGATCTTGGCGCCATAGGCCGCCATGTAGACGAACTGGTCGCGCCCGGTGACGTCGCCCGCGGCCCAGATTTTGGTATTGGCGGTGCGCATATGGGCATCGACTTCGATGCCGCCATGCGTATCGACGGCGATCCCGGTCGCCGCGAGGTTCAGCCCCTCGCTGTTGGGCACCCGCCCCGTGGCGAGCAGCAGGCGCTCGGCGCGCAACTCCTCGCCGCCGGTGCCGAACAGGCGGACGGCATCGGCATGCTGCGAAACCCTCTCATAACCTGAAAAGCGAATCAGACGGATGCCCTCCTCGGCGAGGTAGCCTTCCAGCGCCGCCGAGACCTCCGGCTCCGCCTCGGGCAGCACGCCGCGACGGCTCACCAGCGTGACTGCGACACCGGCGCGCGCAAAGATCTGCGCTAGCTCAACGCCGATATAGCCCGCTCCCAGCACCAGCATCGACGCGGGCAGTTCGGTCAGCTCGAGCGCCGACGTGCTGTCGAGGGTATCGACGCTCTTGATGCCCGGGATCTGCGGCACATGCGGGCGCGCGCCGGTGGCGATGATCACCTTCCCGGCGGCGAAGACCTCCCCATTGACGGTAAGCTGACCGTCATCGCCAAAGCAGGCATGGCCCGCGATGTAATCGATATTCTCGTATCGGGGCAGCACGTCGGCGTATTTCGCGCCGCGCAGCTCCTCGACCAAAGCCTGCTTCTGCGCCACCGTGGCGGCCCAGTCGGTAACGCGGGCGCTCGCCTCGATGCCGTCGAAGCGCGCGGCGTTGCGGGCGTGGTGCAGGCTCTCCACGGCGCGGATGAGCGCCTTGGAGGGCACGCAGCCGACATTCACACAGGTCCCGCCGAGGGTGCCCGCACCTATCAGCGCCACGCGCGTACCCGCCTCGGCGGCGGTGATGGCAGCCGAGAACCCGGCCGACCCGGCCCCGATGACGGCGAGGTCGTAGCCGTTGCTTGTGGGAGTGTAGCAGTCCGTCATGACGATCCTTTCCTATCGCGCCGCGTGGCGGCGCCAGAGCGCGTAGAAGGTGATGCCGATGAACACGGCGAGCGCCGGCAGCAGCACGTAATCGAGCCAGCCCAGAAGGGCTGACAGGCCGACCGCGCCCAGCAGGATGACCAGCACCGGTGTGAAGCAGCACAGCGCCACGATCACCGTGCCGATCAGGCCGAACCTCAGCAGGCTAGTTCGGTCCGGCATGGATTGTGTGGGTTTCTTCGAGAATCTCACGACCGAGCTCTCGCCATGACGCAAACCGACACTGACTGCTGCTGTGTGGTCATATCTCCAAATGTCATCGCGGCGCCCTTGATTGCTGCATGATGACTGGCAAGGTAGGGTCTGTAGCAGCTACAGGAACAAGGGGTTTCTCGATGGCAACAGATCACAGCGACGCGAGCGAGCTGAAGCGCTCGGAACTGGCGCGGTGCACCGGCTGCAATCTTGAAACGATCCGCTACTACGAAAGCGTCGGCCTGATGCCCGATCCGCCGCGCAGCCCGGCCGGTCACCGGCGATACGGGCAGGCGCATGTCGAGCGCCTGAACTTCATCATGCGCGCCCGGGAACTCGGTTTCACCATGGAGGAAATCCGAGGCCTGCTGTCGCTGGTCGACCGGGGCAGCCACACCTGCGCGGATGTCGAGAAAATGGGGCGCCACCACCTCGACGTGGTCCGGTCTAAGATCCGCGACCTCCAAGGTATAGAGACCATCCTCTCCGAGACGATCTCACGCTGCACCGGAGCAAGCACCCCCGCCTGCCCCTTGCTCGATGTTCTTACGAATAATCACACTGCGTCCTGAGCCTTGAGGCTCACGGGCCTCGGGCAGCTGCCGTTCGAGAACATTGAATAGCCCCATGTGTTGTGGGCGCTTTCTTCGCTAATTTTGAGGTAAAGAGGCCATGATGAGCAGCAGCAAGTTCAGCGACGAGTTCAAGCGGGACGCGGTCGCGCAGATCACCGAGCGAGCCTACCCGTTCAAGGAGGTGTTGCAGCGGCTTAGGGACAGCCCGGATTCGCTCTACGCCTGAAATAAGAAGTTCGCAAAGGCGTCATCCGGAGAGAAGGCGTCATCCGGAGAGGCGGAGAAGGGCACCGAGATCTGGCGCCTAAACAAAGAACTGGCGCGGGTGTCGGATGAGCGTGACATCCTAAAAAAGGGTCGCCATTGGCGCGCCATTGATGGAGTGGATGGCTCCCGCTCCCGGCATCGCAATCTGCCACATCGGGTGCTGTCATGCTGAACCCATGAAGGGAGCCATCCATGGAACAGCCTATCACGGTCGGTGTCGATCTCGCCAAATCGGTCTTTCAGCTTCACGGCGTTGATGCCGAGGGCGCGGTCGTTCTTAGGCGGCAGTTGCGGCGCAGCCAGATGCTCGAGTTCTTCCAGAACCTGCCACCCTGCCTCGTCGGCATGGAGGCTTGTGCCGGGTCCCATCACTGGGCCCGCGCCCTTGGCCAGTTCGGACATGATGTCCGCCTGATGCCACCGTCCTACGTCAAACCGTATGTTCGGCGCGGCAAGACGGACCAAGCCGATGGTGAGAAGGACCGTGGCCGCAGTGCGGCCGCGTAAGCCGACGAACGCAATTTGTGAAGCGGTCACCCGGCCCTCAATGCGCTTCGTTCCGGTCAAGAGCGAGGAGACGCAGGCGCTGCTGCTCTGCCACAAGGCCCGCGAGTTCCTGGTCCGTCAGCTCACGCAGATCACCAACGCCATCCGGGCCCATCTTGGCAAGTTCGGCATCGTCGCGGCAAAGGGTGTCCACAACGTCGGCAGGCTGCTGGAAGCCGGAGAACGCGCCGCTCTTCCCGCTTCCGCCCGAGGGCCGCTCCGCCTGCTGGCTGACCAGTTCTTCCAGACCCAAGAGAAGATCGACGAGTCGACGCGGGAGATCCGCCGGAAGGCCGAGGCCAGCGCACCGGCCAAGAGACTACAGACTACACCCGGCGTCGGTCCGATCACCGCGACCGCGCTGGTAGCGACCCTGCCGGATGTGACAGGCTTCCGGACCTCGCGCGATCTGTCCGCTTGGCTCGGTCTGACGCCAAAGCCGCATTCGAGCGGTGGCAAGGAGCGGCTGGGACGCATTTCGAAGATGGGCAATCGCTACCTGCGCCGCCTGCTGTATCTCGGCGCGATAGGCGTCATCACGTCGCGCCGACGAGGGCAGTCCGGCGAGGACTGGTTGTGGCAAATCTTGCAGCGGAAGACCGCGAAGCAGGCCGCCATCGCCTTGGCCAACCGTATGGCCCGGATCGTCTGGGCACTGTTGAGAAATGGGACACAATACGAGGCCGCGCGCGCAGCCTGAGAGCTACGGGGCCTTTTGCCTCGGACGAAACGGTGAGATGCAAGGTGGCATGATGGCCAACTGACGGACAGATCGCCGGAATACCCTGTTTGAACCGGAGCACCTTCGAGCGCGTGTCATTGATCGGGATCCAAGGCGAGACGCGGAGTTTCATCAGGGCGCACAGCCTTCGAGCTGCAATCTCGACGCCGCATAAATGGCCGCAACCGACCAGTCGCCGAAACGCCACGAAAGCCCTTGCCACGCGGGAGCCATCCATAAACGGTGCAGGAGTTCGGGCTTTCAGGCAAGGCACTTGATCGTCTGGCGCGGATCGTCCGCGGGGCCGATACGGCCCGGCCGGACCTCGCTCCCGAAGTTCCGGGCCTGCTCGCAGCCTCGCTCGGATTGTCGCGGATGTATTCGGACGACAACGCGCAGATGGAGGCGGGTCTCTTTTTGTATGATGCGTTCTACCGCTGATGCCGGGACGCTTCGGACAAAACGCGCAACTGGCCGACCAACGAGAGCCGCCCGTGAGCCGGCCCGGGATCCCCTTCAGGGAGGCCGTCCGAACTTGGGCTCGTGTCGCCGCCTTGCCCTTCGGCGGACCCGCCGGGCAGATCGCCGTCATGCATCGCATCGTCGTCGACGAGAAACGGTGGATCGGCGAGGGGCGCTTTCTAAGCGCCCTCAACTTCTGCATGCTGCTGCCCGGCCCGGAGGCCCAGCAGCTGGCGATCTACCTGGGCTGGCTGCTGCATCGCACGAAGGGCGGCATCGTCGCCGGGGTGCTCTTCATGCTACCGGGCTTCCTCGCCATTCTTGCACTGAGCCTCATCTATCTGCACTTCGGAGCCGTCCCCGCGATCGAAGGGGCGTTCCTCGGATTGAAGGCGGCGGTGCTCGCGGTCGTCGTGCAGGCCGTCTGGCGGATTGGAAGCCGAGCGCTTCGAAGCCGGGCGGCGCTGGCGCTCGCGGCGCTGGCTTTCGTCGCCATTCACGTCTTCGCGGTGCCGTTCCCGGTCATCGTGCTCGGCGCCGGGATCACGGGCTGGGCCGCCGCGCTGAGTGGACGCGCATTCTTCGCACCCGCCGGCCATGGAAGTGGAATGGATGGCCCGAAGGATACCGAGGCTTGGCTCGGCGCGGAGATCCCGCCTCATGCGCGGCGCGGCAACACGACCGTGCGGCCCACCTTGGCATGTCTGGCGCTCTGGCTGGTGCCGGTGAGCGGGTTGCTCGCTATGCTCGGCCTCGATCATACCTTCGCCCGTTTGGGGCTGTTCTTCAGCCAAATGGCCGTGGTGACCTTTGGCGGTGCATACGCAGTGCTGGCCTATGTCGCCCAGGCGGCGGTCGAAACCCATAACTGGCTCACACCTACGGAAATGCTCGACGGGCTTGGCATGGCGGAGACGACACCCGGTCCGCTGATCCAGGTCGTGCAATTCGTGGGCTTCCTCGGGGCGTTCAGGAACCCCGGCGGGCTCGATCCGTGGGTGGCGGCGGTGCTGGCCTCGCTCCTTGTGACTGGGGTGACCTTCGTGCCGTCGTTCCTCTGGATCTTCCTCGGGGCCCTGCACATCGAGCGGCTGTGCGGCAACGTGGCACTCTCCAAGACGCTTTCGGCGATCACCGCGGCGATCGTTGGCGTGATCCTGAACCTCGCCGTCTGGTTCGGCGTCCACGGCCTCTTCGCGCGACAGATCGCGCTGACCGGCGGGCAGCTCGATGTCGACCTCCCCGTGCCAGCAAGCGTCGAGCCGGTCGCGGCACTCATTGCTGTCGCCGCTGCCATCGCCCTGTTCCGGTTCCGGCTGGGGGTTCTGCCGGTCCTGATAGCCGCGGCTCTGGCCGGCGCACTGTGGAGCCTTGCTGCGTGAGATTCAGCCGGGCCATTCCGGATGCAAGCGGTCGATCACCACGGCATGCGCATGGCGGTGATGGCCGCCATGCTCAGCGAGATGCGGATGACCGATCGGCAGATCCTCGTGGCTGTGCGGCAGGGTTTGCGGATCGCGCGGAGGCCACATGCGGATCGCCACCAGGATGCCGAAGGATGCCAGCACGGCCAGCCCCAGCAGCGCCGTGGACGCGCCGGCCAATGTCATCAGCAGGCCTGCCAGCGGATAGGTGACCAGCCAGCAAGCGTGGCTCAGCGCGAACTGGGCGGCGAAGATGGCCGGCCGGTCCTCGGGCCGCGCGGACCGCCGCAGCAGGCGCCCCGACGGCGTGAGCACCGCTGAATAGCCCACCCCTGCGACGAGCCAGGCTACGAGCAGGAGAGGCCAGGAGAGGCCGAACGCGAGGATGGTGGCGGCGAAAAGTACCAGTGTCGTGGTCAGCGCAGCCGCGCCGGCCAGCATGACCAAGCGGTCGGGCACCCGATCGAGCAGCCTCGGCAGACCGAGCGCCGCGATCATGGAGCCAGTGCCGAACGCGCCCATGGTCCAGGCCAGCGCGCTTTCGGGCAGCGCCAGCTCGCCGCGCACCAGCACCACGGTGTTCACGAGAACCATGGCGCCGCCGGCCGCCGCCGCGAGGTTCAGCGCCAGCAGCCCGCGCAGGCGAGGTGTGCCGAAGTAAATGCGGATGCCCCGGGTCGAGCGGTCGTAGATGCCTCGCGGCTCCGAGGGCTGCGGGCTCGGCAGCAGGACCGAGACCACCAGAACCGCGGAGACGAGAAAGCCCGCGACAGTGCCGAGGAACAGCGCGCTGTAGGACATAACCATGAGCAGCAGCCCGGCGAGGATCGGGCTCGCGATGTTCTCAAGATCATAGGCCAGGCGCGAGAGCGACAGCGCGCGCGTGTAGCGGTCCTCTTCCGGCAGCACATCCGGGATCGTGGCCTGAAAAGTCGGCGTGAAGGCCGCCGAGGCCGATTGCAGCAGGAAGATGAGGATATAAACCTGCCAGACCCCGGTGACGAAGGGCAGCGCCAGCACGACACCTGCCCGGACAAGATCGAGCGCCACGAGCAGGGCCCGGCGCGGCACGCGGTCCGCGAAGGCCCCGGCGATGGGGGCGATACCCACATAAGCCACCATCTTGATGGTGAAGACCGTCCCGAGCACCAGCCCGGCCCGATCTCCGGCGAGATCATAGGCCAGAAGGCCGAGCGCGACGGTGGTAAGCCCCGTGCCGAGGAGCGAGGCCAGCTGCGCGAGGAAGAGATGTCGATAGGTGCGGTCGCCGAGGATGGACAGCATCTTGCCCTCAGAGGTAGCGGGAGATCGCCTTGAGTTGGGCGCGATCGGTGTCCGATCCCTCGGTGTCGAGGCAGTGAGCTATGTGATCGTGGATCAGGACCCGCTTGGCGTTCGTCACCGCCTTCTCGACCGCCTGAAGCTGCTGGGCGACGTCGAGGCAGGGCTTGCCCGCCTCCAGCATCTCGATGACCGCGCGCAGGTGGCCGTCGGCGCGTTTCAGCCGAGCGATGAGGGCGGGATGGGTTGCGTGAACATGGGGGTCTGCCATAAGCTGAAATTATCCCCCCGGGGAGGATAGAGCAAGACGCCGCAAAGGGCGTTCGAGACCGAGGCGAGTGGACAGGCAGGACCGATGATTTCCTTGCGGACAATCGGACAAACCGTGTTTGCGGCGCTCCTTGGCATGGCCATTCTCCTATGGTCGGTGATGCCCGCGACCTCCCATGCTCCCGCGCTGTTCGAAACCATCCAGGAGCATGCGGAGATGGTCGCCGAGCACGGCCATTCGCACGGCTTCGAGGAGGATCTCTACTGGGCGATGCACGGGCACAGCCATGACGGCGCCGATCATGACCACAGCCCCGCCCTGCTGACCTTCTCCTCGCTCTCCCGGCCGTTCAGCGCCGTCGGGTCCATCTGGCA
The DNA here is from genome assembly GCF_047631075.1 of Limimaricola cinnabarinus. NCBI lineage: Bacteria > Pseudomonadati > Pseudomonadota > Alphaproteobacteria > Rhodobacterales > Paracoccaceae > Limimaricola > Limimaricola cinnabarinus. Next base: position 3,974 of record NZ_JBLHYX010000001.1, on the reverse strand, counting down.
CCTCGGCGCCGTTCCGACGGGACCCACACGCGCCTTCCTGATCGAACGACCTCCACGCGCCTGATCGGCAGCGCGCGACCGCGCGCACCAATCCGATCAACAACGACACCTGTGGAGACCAATCCATGATCACAGCCCATCGGGGCTGGAGCGATCCCGGCACGCGCCGGGGCGCCCTTCTGTCCCTTCTTGCCCTGACCGCGCTCCTGCTGAGCGCGGGCCATGCGGCCGCCCATAACGTCACCGAGGGTGACGCGGGCTACATCCAAGAGATCTGGGGGGTGAACATCATCCCCTTCATGTATCTCGGCGCCAAGCACATGGTGACGGGCTACGACCATATCCTGTTCCTGCTTGGCGTCGTCTTCTTCCTCTACCGGATGAAGGATGTCGGCATCTACGTCAGCCTGTTTGCCCTGGGGCATTCCTCCACGATGCTGCTCGGCGTCTGGTTCGGCTGGGGCGTCAACGCCTATGTCGTCGACGCCATCATCGGCCTGTCGGTGGTCTACAAGGCGCTCGACAACCTCGGCGCCTACCAGCGCTGGTTCGGCTTCCAGCCCAACACCAAGGCCGCGACGCTGATCTTCGGCTTTTTCCACGGCACTGGCTTGGCGACCAAGATCCTCGACTACGACATCGCCTCCGAAGGGCTTCTGGCCAACCTCCTGGCGTTCAACATCGGCGTCGAGCTCGGCCAGATCATGGCCCTCGCCGTGATCCTGATCGTCATGGGCTACTGGCGCAGATCCTCGAACTTCTTCCGCCAAGCCTACACCGCCAACGTCGTGATGATGGCCCTCGGCTTCATCCTCGTCGGCTACCAGCTCACCGGCCTCTTCGTCGCCGCGTAACCAGATAGGAAACAGATTCATGTTCAACGCAAAGAAACCCAGCCTCGACGAACTCCCCAGCTCGGCGCAGCTTCGCCGTTCCACTATCATTGCAGCGGCCTCGGCCGCCGCGCTTCTCGTTACCGTGGTCCTGCCCGCCGAATACGGGATCGACCCCACCCGTATCGGTCGCGTGATCGGCCTGACCGAGATGGGCGAACTCAAGATGCAGCTCGCCGAAGAAGCCGAGGCGGATCGGCAGATGGAACCGGTCTTCGAGGAGCAGTCGGGTTTGCTAAACGACCTCCTCGGGCTCTTCGTCGGCACGGCCCATGCGCAGGAAGCCATGGATACTGAAGCCCCCGCGGACGCCGAAGCGACCGAGGCGGCCGATGCCTGGCGCGACGAGATCAGCTTCACGCTGGCCCCCGGCGACACCGCCGAGTGGAAGCTGGTGATGGACGAAGGCCAGATCGCCGAATACGTCATGACCGTCGATGGTGGACGAGTGAACTTCGACCTGCACGGCCATGGCGGCGGCCAGTCGATCACCTATGAGAAGGGCCGCGGCTCCACCGGGGCCGAGGGCACCATTCCGGCTGCATTCGGCGGCGAACATGGCTGGTTCTGGCGCAATCGCGACAGCCAGGACGCCACCGTGACGCTCCAGCTGCGCGGCGAATACGCCGAGTTCAAAGATGTGAGCTGAACCAAAGCTGCCATTCCCGCACCGCGCGGCGAATGGCAGCACTCCGCCGATTCCGTGGAAAAACACCCGTTCGCGAGCGCAGAACAACGGCCATTGGAAAGAGGGCGAACGCCTGTCCCGTCAGGCGTTCCGGGCTTTCTGCGGTGCGGGAAGGATCTTGGCCAGTTTGCGGAGGTTCTGGGCGGTGGCGGCGAGGAGGAATTCGTCTTTCGCGCCGCATGGACCACGCAATCGGAGCCTGTTGAGGCCAAGGATGCGCTTCAGGTGAGCGAAGAGCATTTCGACCTTCTTCCTCAGCTTCATCGAGAGGACGTATTGGTCGGTCTTCGCGATGTCGCGGGCGACCTGCCGTGCGTCTTCATGCTCCTCGCGGGTGATCGACCGGAAGTCCATGTTGGGGCAGCAACGTGACTTCGAGGGACAGGCCTGGCAGGTATGCTTCAGGCACCGGTATTTGGCGACGCCCTTCCCGGTCGGCCCGCGGTTCGGATCGGAATAATTCCGGCGGAACTGCTTCAGCTCGTGGCCCTCCGGGCAGATGTATTGGTTGTTCTCGGCATCCCATTCGAAGTCAGCGCGGGTCCAGGTCCCGTCGCTGCGCCCCGATTTGTCGAAGACGGGGATGTGTGGCGCGATCTTGCGATCGACCAGCCAGCCCAACATCGGTGCGGTGCCGTAGGCCGTGTCTGCGATCAGGCGCTCGGGGTGGAGGTCGAACCGAGCCTTGACCCGATCCAGCATGGCCTTGGTCGATCCAACCTCCGCCTGGCGGATGGAACGCGTCGCCTCCACATCCAAGATGACGCCGTGGTCCGTATCGATCAGGTAATTATCCGAATAGCTGAAGAAGGCCGGGCCTTTGCGGGCCGCCGTCCATTGGCTGGCGGGGTCGGAATGCGACGTGAACTTGGGCTGGACCTCGCTGGCCGCGCCGAACGCTGCCTCATCCAAGGTATCGAGATACTCACGAACCGCCCGCGGCGCGTCAGCGGGGTCGATCTTCCCGGCGTCCCATTCCTCCTTGGGCGTCGAGTTCTGCTTGTTGGCATCAGCCTCGATCAGGCTGGCATCGACGGCCATGCGCTGCCCGCTGACAAGGCCCTCTTCGATGCAGCGCGCTACGGTCGTCTCGAACAGATGCCGCAGCAGTTCGCTGTCGCGGAACCGACCGTGGCGGTTCTTCGAGAAGGTCGAGTGGTCCGGGACCCGGTCACTTAGATCAAGCCGGCAGAACCACCGGTATGCGAGGTTCAGATGCACCTCCTCACACAGCCGCCGTTCCGAGCGGATACCGAAGCAATAGCCAACCAGCAGCATGCGGATCAGGAGTTCGGGATCGACGGACGGGCGGCCTGTATGGCTGTAGAAATCGGCGAGGAAGGTGCGGATGCCGGACAGATCCACAAACCGGTCGATGGAGCGAAGAAGGTGGTCCTGCGGGACATGATCCTCAAGCGAGAACTCGTAAAACAGCGCGGGCTGCGCCTCCTGCCGCGGTCCCATCATCGCCGATCCTCCCATCCCCTATGGGAATTGAATCAGCCAAGGGCACCCCGATCAAGTTCGAGTTTTTCAACGGAATACGCCCTTCTTGATGGGGCCTTCACAGGCGTAGCGGCGATCGAGCAAGCGCAGCGAACGGCAGCAAGATCCGCTGAACTATCGCTCGAACGGACCACGGCGAACGGCACCTCTCCCGCCCGGAGCCCACGAGCTCTCGATCGAACTACGCGATGACGCTGTTGCCGGCTGCCTTGATCTCTTGGCGGACATCACGGCAGCGGTGCCAACGGCTCGCGAGTCGCGCGATGCCATGCAGGCCATGCGAACAGCGTTGAGGTTGAAGCCCGGACGGCTACTCGATGCTACCCCGACAGAGGATGAGATTCCCGCAACCCTTCACATACTCGCCGCGCCAGACCACCTACCGCTGCTTCGCCGCGTCGCGCATGAGGCGGAAAAGCGTTTGATGGTGATGTATCACCGGATGGGGTCACCCATGATCCAGAACGTCTTCGACCCGGCCCAAGTGGCGTCCGAGCGCATCGAAACCGTGCAAGCGCTCTATTCAATCCCATCTGGCAAGGTGAAGAAGCGTGATGTGCGCGCGGCGGGGGAGATGGGCGGCGGGAGGACTGAACTTCGAAAGATCCAAAGCCAAGGCGCAATGCTTCACGGTAAGGCGCTGCTATGGGATCACGATGACATCGTCGTAACGAGCTTCGACTGGGGGGCTCAGACTGCCTCCGAAAACAAGTCTCTCGACGAGATCGGGCTGCACTTGAAAGGCGACGGTATCGCGGATAGAGGTGGTTCGGTTTGTCTGAACAGTTCCCGGGCGTTTTCTAAGTGGTTTTCCGCTTCGGTTACGCCGCCACCGCTTCGGGTGCCGGCTGGTGGAAATAGGCTTGATCGGGGGTTCTTCCGTCAAG